>CALMIS010000107.1 GCA_937864185.1 uncultured Chloroflexota bacterium | reverse complement strand
GTTGGCTATCGCTTCGAGTCTCAGCGACTCCGATAAAGTCGGTAGATAACCGTAAATCGTCGTTAGCAAAGGGACCTGCAAGGGTCCTTTGTTATTTTTGTAAACTAAATTTTACAGTTTTTATAAAATTTTAAGAAAAATTTAGAGGGAGTTAAGGCAAATCTGTTAAAGTACATTTATCGTCTCAAATATGCGTTAAAAACCACAACTGTGTGTTAGGGAGACATAAAATGAGCTGACCCGAGTTGGGTCAGCTCTAAAGTGGTCAAGTTAAGAACAAGAACCAGCATGTTTAGGCCAGTAAACATGCCGGGCACAGAGAACTGTACTTTAAAGCAAGTACGGATAGTACTCCGCTTTGCTCTTAACCGAGACTTATTAATTTTAGCCACCAAGAGATTGAATGTCAACCCCAGAGAATGAAGCCCTTAGACAGAATAGACTTTTGACCGCGCGAGAAGCGGCAACTTACCTCCGGGTCGGGCGAGCGACAGTCTGGCGCTGGTGCCAGCAGGGCGTTATTCCGGCGTTTCGAGTGGGTCGCACCTGGCGCATCCGGCAAAGTGACCTAATTGAACTCTATAGACAGATGGATAGCGAAGATGATAAGTCTCCGTTATCCAAGTAAGGGTTAAAGCCGGTAGGCACTCCCCTTAACCTACTTAACAATAAATACCAGCAGTGGGACAGAAGATTCCATAGATCAGCGTTTACTAGAGTAGCTCCGTCTGGGGTCAGGCTTGGGAGGAAGAACTGATGGGCGTTTATCAGGTAAGTAATAAAAATCCGTCCAGGGCAAATTTACGGTCGTGGAAGGCACGGTTGATTGGTCTGACTCTGTTACTAACCTTGATGTCTGTACCGCAGCCGACTTATGCCCAATGGCCGCCTTTTAGCTTTAAGCTGGATCCATTCTATGAAAATGGCCGGATCGTATATCAAATCGGATTTTCTAAGCGAGTGGAAGGGCCAATGATGGACGTGACTTTCAAAATTCCGCTGCCAGAAGGCACTCGCTTTGTAGAAGCAGGCGCGCCCTCGGCTACCCGGATTGATTTCGATGGCCAAGAGGTGACCTTCTTTACAGCCATTACCCATAGATCGATTAACGAGGCCTATTTTATTGTCGAAGTGGTGGATCCAGCTATGACCGTTTTTACGACCTACGCCTGGATTGCCTGGCAGGGCGAACAGGCCGGCAACTATGTGACCGAGGCAGAGTCATTTGACATAACCCTAATTCCGTTGAACTGGACAGAGCCACCTCGGACCGCAGTGCAACTTGAGGCAACGGCCACAGTGGCCGATGACACAATCACCTATATCCTCTATCCGTTTAGGACTACCAGCCGGCGGATATGGGATTTGAAAGTCAACATGCTTATCCCCCCGGGGACTACTTTTCTCTCGGCCGAAGCTCCGGCGCAGTTCGTGGCCGGCTTTGACGGGCAGGAAGTATCCTTTTCCACGATAGAAATGAGCTGGCCCGCCGACGAAGTCAGCCCTCTCAAGCTAAAAGTCTCTACCACTGGGCTTACGACACCTCTCCTGACGACCCAAGCTCAGGCAACCTGGAAGAATGTGGGGAGAAGGGTGGGACAGACTATTCCGGCTCAGGAAGAGACTACAAGTGGAGAGATCATCGTGCAGCCGCATGGCTGGCAACGCGTTAGAGCTGATACGATTGGCGATGTACCGTTCGCCAACTACGACGTGTCCAGTTTGGCTCTAGAGCAGGCTGACGGTTTCCTCAAAATCATCTTCCACACGGTTGGGGAAGTGGGCCCGGTCGGTGAACCTCTGGAATACCACTTTTTTATTGATACTGACTGCCGGATCGAAACGGGCAAGCCAGAAAATGAGCGGGGCGTAGAGTATCGAGTCCGCTATCGACACGGGAGAGGCCAAACCGATCTCGATGGCTGGGATGAAGCCCAGGCCGCCTGGATCGGCATCGACGCAGCCGGGCTAACCGGTGTAGCAACAGGCAAAGTGGTTGCTCTCTCGCTGCCCACGGATTTGGTCGATAATCCCGAACAGTTTTGCTGGACGGCGGAAGCGAAGAATCGAGTCCAGGGATTTCAGCCGAGTCCACCCACTGAGAAAGTAACAGATGGGGCAACAGCCGGGTGGTTTTCTGAGTAAGGACGGCTAAGACGATCCATCGACCGGCCGGGTCAGTGATGCTGACCGCTTTGCGATCATCGGTTTCCAAACGCTCCCTGTTGTAGCCAATGCTCCGGAGGGCGACTATTTTCTTTCCGGTCCACGGACCGGTCCTGACTCCGCAGGGGTATGACCTCCAGCGGACGGCGGAGCCTGCCCAAGATTAGAGACGAGCATTAATTTTCGAGACAGAACAGGGAAACGGAGCAAATTATTATGGTATTGATTAACTCAAGAAAGAAATATTTGATTTTATCGCTAATCCTGGCCGGGCTTGGTTTCGCCTTTTCGCTTGCAGGGAACGCTAACACCTTGGCTCAAAACAACGCTGCTTTTGTGGGCGAGGCCCGCAGGTTGGAGCCAGATCAAACGGGCGTTTCTAATCCGGCCGGGTTGGCTTACTCTCCTAGAGGCAATGCCTTTCATGTGGCAGCGGGTCGGAGCCGAGGTCAACAGCCCCCGGCCGATACAGATGTCGTCAAGATGACGCCTTTTGCCGATCGGGCCGGTTCCGCCAGAATCGCGGCGGCGGTTAGAGATCCGATTAATATGACCTTTGACCGGCGGTTCAACCGCTTGCTTATCTTTCAGGCACCAAACAACCACTTGATTGCGGTGCCGGAGGAGAGTGCCAGTCGCAACTTGAGACCCGGCGGGCTGATCCGCCATGACGCGCGGCATTTTGGCCTGCAAAATCCGCAGGGTATGACGGTCGACCCGAACAGCGGTCAGCTCTTCATTTTAGACGCCGGTAGCCTCCAAATTGTCCGCGTTGAACCCGAAGCCGATGGGACCGTCGATCAGGCGGTCGTTTCCAAAATGGAGCTGCGCCCCATCGGCCTGGTTGATGTCCGGGGGATCGCTTTCGACCCGACCACGAGCCATCTTCATGTGTTAAACCTGGCTGATCAAAAACTGTATGAACTGACCCAGGACGGGCGGCTGGTGGCGACGCGCGATTTAGCTCAATACAAGCTTAGAAATCCGCAAGGGATGGTCTTTGCCCCCAGTGGCGACATGACGGATGCAGCCTCAACGATGAACCTGTACATTACCGACAGCGGTTTGCCAAACGCGGTGAGCAACCAAATAGACCGGCCGCTGCAAGATCAGGCTAGTGGCGAGGCGACCGGGCCGTTTGGTTTCCAGCTTTATTTGCCGCTGATCCGGCGCAGCTCGGAGGGCGAGCCGGCGGTTGCCACTCCGGCCGATCCAGACCAAGTGAACGCCGCGGCCGAAACACCGGGCGAAATCATAGAGTTGACCTTCACCGAACCACCGGCTCCGGCCGCGGCGACCACGGCCGGGACGCTGATCCGGACGATCCGTACCTCTCAATTCTCTCCACCCAGTCCTGATCCGTCGGGGTTGGAATATCTGCCCAGCAGCGGGACCTTAATCATTAGTGATGGAGAAGTGGATGAGATGCCCCAGTACTTTGCCGGCGACAGTCTGTGGCAAACATCATTGTCAGGGACTATGCTCGATAGCCTACCCAGTTCCTTCTCGGATGAACCAGTTGGCGCTGCCGTTAATCCCACGAATAGACATTTATTCATTAGTGATGATACCGGAGTCCGGTCGGTATATGAACTAAATCCCGGATCTGACGGGCTTTATGCCACAGCGGATGATAGCGTCTCTTCCTTCCGGACTGCTGCCTTCGAAAGTATGGACCCGGAAGGACTAGCCTTCGCCCCAGGTGGGTCAGGGGCGGTTTTTGTCATTGACGGCACAAATAGGGAAGTTTACCGGGTTACCCCGGGACCGAATGGTATCTTCAATGGCGTGCCGCCAACGGGCGACGATCAAGTAACTCAATTTGACACCTTAAATTTTGGGTTAGACGACCCTGAGGGCGGCGCCTTTAACCCCAACAATGGCTATTTATATCTTGTTGGGAAACCTTCAACAACGCTGTTTGAGGTTACAACCGGGGGCACGGTGGTGCGAACGATTGATATTTCGGCAGCCAATGCCCGGAAACCGGCCGGCCTGGCTTACGGTCCAAGCAGTATAAATCCGGCCGAGGCCAGCATCTACATTGCCGATCGAGGGGTGGATAACAACAGTGATCCCAACGAGAATGACGGTATGATCTATGAGATAGCGTTGGGCATACCCTATGGTCCACCCGGTGATACACCGACTCCTACGCGGACGCCAACGGCCACGAACACGCCGACAACCGGCCCTTCACCGACGTCGACCAACACGCCGACGCCCGGACCGACGAACACCCCGACCAACACACCCACCATAACCCCCACCCCGACCAACACGCCGGTGACCACCGGCCTGATCTTGCCCGCAGTGGCCGATGCCCGAGTGCTGCAATCCAAT
>CALMIS010000106.1 GCA_937864185.1 uncultured Chloroflexota bacterium | reverse complement strand
CTGCTGGCAAACCAAGGTTTGCCCTCCTGATTTTCAGAGTAGGAAGTAGGGATTTAAAGAGGAGAACCATGGCAGAAATTCACGAAACAACTTTGCCGGGGGTTGGGATTCGGCATGACTTTGAGACGAAAGCTGGGGACCGGCTTGGGGTGATTTCGCATCATTCCGGACGGCGCGATCTGTTGATCTATGACCGGTATGATCCAGACGCCTGCGAGTTTGTGATCCAGTTGGCGGATGATGACAGCCGGGCGCTGTCGGAGCTGCTGGGGGCCTCGAAGGTAGTGGAGCGGGTGCAGAATTTGCAGCAAACGGTGGCCGGCTTGACCATCGATTGGGTGCCGGTGCGGACAGCCTGGGACTGCACCGGGCACACGCTGGCCGAGCTGAACATTCGGGCCCGGACCGGGATCTCGGTGGTGGCGGTGATCCGTGACGGCGAGACGTTCCCCTCCCCCGGGGCAGATTTTCGGTTGCAGGGAGGGGACACGGCCGTGGTCGTGGGCACACCGGAAGGAATCAGGAAGACCTTTGCCATCATGCAGGGGGGCTAGACGATGCTGTTATCGCCCCTGCCTGCCGGTAGTGCGGACATCGCCGTCTTCTTTGTAGAAATTGGACTGATGATCATCGGGCTGGCTCTGTTGGCCCGCCTGGCTATGCAAATCGGCTTTTCGCCGGTGCCGCTCTATCTGCTGGGGGGACTGTTGTTGCGGGCCAGCGGCGTGATCTCGCTGAGCCCGGAGACGCTCTCGTTTATTCAGGTCTGCGCGGAGATAGGCGTCATCCTGCTGTTATTTATGATCGGGCTAGAATATACCGCGGCTGAGTTGACCGAGAGTCTCCGTCACAACCTGCCGGGCGGCCTGCTCGATTTTGGTCTCAACTTTGCGCCTGGCTTTGGCCTGGGCTTGCTCTTGGGCTGGGGACCGCTGGCGGCGCTACTGTTGGGTGGGGTGACGTATGTCTCCTCCTCCGGGATTATCGCCAAGGTCCTCAACGATCTGGGCTGGTTGGGCAACCGGGAGACGCCGGTGGTGCTCTCTATTCTGGTGTTGGAAGACCTGGCGATGGCGGTCTATTTGCCGCTGACGGTGGTGCTGCTCCTGGGCGAAGGAGTGATGTCCGGGGCGATCTCGCTGGGGATGGCGGTGGCGACGGTGGTGGTGGTCTTTGTCCTGGCTTTGAAGTTCGGCGGCGTGGTCAGCCGGCTGGTGGAGAGCCGCTCCGGCGAGGTGGTGCTGTTAACCACTTTTGGTTTGATCTTGTTGGTGGCCGGGGTTGCCCAACAGTTGCAGGTCTCTTCGGCGGTGGGCGCCTTTTTGGTTGGCATTGCCCTGTCCGGGTCCGTGGCCGAGCAGGCCCGCGAACTGCTGACCCCACTGCGCGATCTATTTGCCGGTACCTTTTTTCTCTTCTTCGGCCTGCAAATCGATCCGGCCAGCTTGCCGCCGGTGCTGCTCCTGGCGGCCGGCCTGGGGCTGGTGTCGGCCTTGACCAAGGTGGCCACGGGCTGGTTGGCGGCCCGGCAGGCCGGCATCGGGACGCGGGGTCGCTTCCGGGCCGGGGCGGCGCTGATCGCCCGGGGGGAGTTCTCCATTGTGATTGCCGGGTTGGGGACCAGCGTCGGGGTGGCCGCCGACTTGATCTCGCTTTCGGCGGCTTATGTGTTGATGATGGCGGTCCTGGGCCCGGTCCTGACCCGCTTTATCGATCCGGTGGTAGCCGGGGTGCAGCGCCGGTTCGGCGGGGCGCCGGTTCGGCCGCGCCGCCGAGAAGCGGTGCCCGTAGCGATGATCAGCAGCGCTTCGGATGATGGCTGAGCGTCTGCGTCTAATAAGCGGTAGTGCTGAGGCACTATAAAACTACGGAGGAGGTATAAACCATGCAGAGATTCAAGAATATCCTGGTTGTGATTGATAGTCAACGAAGCAATGAACTGTTGCTAGCCCGGGCGGTGGCCCTGGCACAGCGAAATCAGGCGCGTTTAACCGTGGTCGATGTCGTAGCTGAAGCGGTGGCCGAATCGCTGCGCTCGCTCGAGACTCCGTCGGCCTCCAGTTCAGCTACGTCGATCAACATTGTCGAGGAACTGCCTGGGGAAGAGATAGCAGCGGGGATAGAGGCGGACAAGAGCGGGATAGCCGAAGCCGGACAGGCCGTTATGACCCCAACGGCGAGTTCGATTCAAGAATTTATAATCGAAACCGAGAGGCAGACGGTTGAACAAGCCGTGACGATGGTGCGGCAAGCCGGGATTGAGGTCAGCGGTCGGATCCTGACCGGGACGCCGTTTCTGGAGATTATTCGTCAGGTGTTGAGCCATGGTCACGATCTGGTTATGATCATGGCCGAGGGGGCGGGTGGTCTGCGCGAAATCCTGTTCGGCAGTACCACCATGCACCTGATGCGTAAGTCTCCCTGCCCGGTGTGGGTGATGAAGCCAACTCAAGCGCGAAGCTACCGCCGGATTCTAGCTGCCGTCAACCCTGATCCGCAGCACGAAAATCAGGATGCCTTGAATAAAAAGATCATGGATCTGGCCACGTCCTTGGCATCGATGGAGGAGAGCGAACTGTTAATTTTGCACACGTGGTCGGTGGCGATGGAGTCTGTTCTCCGCGGCAAGCGCTCAGGGCTGGAGAGACAAGAGGTTGACCGGCTGGTGCAACAGACGCGCGAGTCTCACCGGCAGTATTTACTCAGTCTCCTGGCAGATTACTCGTTGGACCAAATTAAGCAGCAGGTCTATCTCATCAAAGGGGAAGCGGCTGACGTCATCTCTAATATGGCCAGGCGCCAGATCGACTTGATTATTATGGGAACGGTAGGACGCACCGGTGTAGCCGGCATGTTGATGGGGGATACGGCCGAGAAGGTGCTGCACCAGGTGGATTGTGCGGTGATGGCCGTCAAGCCGGACGGCTTTGTTACCCCGGTCCAACCGACTGACGTGGGGTAGAGGCCGAAGTCCCAGAGTTTGGGTTAGAGAGGAGGGGCAGGAAAATGGTAAAGGTGCTGCCCTGGCCGGGTTGGCTCTCTAAGGTGATGTGACCGCCCATTAAAGTGGTGAGCTGTTTCACAATCGAAAGCCCTAAGCCGCTGCCGCCCAGGCTGTCCGCCTGATTGTTTTCGACCTGGCGGAAAGGCTCAAAGATGTAGCTTTGATCCTCCGGAGCGATCCCCAGACCGGTGTCACTGACTTGCAGGGCCCAGTGGCCGGGGTTGGGCCGGAAGAGCCGCACCCGGACGGTACCCTGGTTGGTAAACTTGACGGCGTTGGTGACCAGGTTGGCCAGAATTTGCCGCACGCGATTGGGATCACCGGTGACGGTTAGGGGCACGTTGGGGTCGATGTCGGTGCTTAAATTTAGGCCCTTGGCGTGGGCCGGGACGGCCATATTGGCCTGGACCTGGTTTACAATTTCGGATGGGACAAAGGAGACAAGGTTTAGTTTTAACTTGCCGTCTTCCAGCCGGGCCTGGTCCAAGAGATTGTTGATCATCTCGCTCAGATATTGAGCGCTGTTTTTGATCTCCATCATGGTGGCCCGCTGCTTGTCATTGAGCGGCCCTTGCCCGCCTATTTCCAGAAGTTGAGCGTAACCCCAGATGGTGGAGAGGGGTGTCCGCAGGTCATGGCTGACGTTGGCCACAATCTGGCTTTTAAAGCGGCTGGTTTCGAGCGCTTTGTCCCGGATGCGGGTCAAGGCTTCGGTGGCGCGGCGGCGTTGGGTGATGTCGCTGACCAGCCCGTAAATGGTGGTCTGGTCGGCGTTAGCGGCCGGTTCGGTCTGGGCAGAGTCTCGGACCCAAATGGTTTGACCATCGGCCCGCATCAGGCGATACTCTATTTCATGGCGGGCGTGCTGTTGCAGGCTGGCCAAGTGCTGGGCAAAGGCCGGGCTATCATCCGGGTGGATCAGGGAGGGCCAGAGGTGGGGCTCGGTCACAAAGCGGCCGGCTGGGTAGCCGGTCAGCCGTTCGACTTGAGGAGAAACAAAAGCGTAGTGACCGGCGGCCAGGAGCCGGTCGAGGGTCATGACGTAAATATGATCACTAATGGAGGAAAGGATCCGGGCAAAGAACTCCGCCTGTTGCTCTGAGTCGACCATTTCAAGACTACCTACCCAACTAAAGCCTAAAGCCGTTGAAATCATCTTTGTTCTCCCACATTTGATGTGGCGACACGGTTCGCCGCGGGGCTTTACCGGTGGTGAGCAGCGATGGTCAGAAGCCGCTTCATATTCTAGCCAAGAGTAGAGCGGATGTCTAGCGCTAATGTAACAAAACAGTAAATTTTAAGCCACCTTAAGAAGTGATTGGTTTTAAGATGCATCTAATCCCCTTGTGTCATCTTAGTAGCATAGCAGTCAGGACAGGCAGCGGAGCGCCCATTTGAAGGCTTTGGCTCTGAAATTCCTCATTTTCTTTATCGTGTTGCTATCTTTGCAGACTACGGTCGCCGCACTGTATCCGCCTGCCCTGCCGGAGGAGATCCTGAAGCTGGACCAGCAGTTAGATCAGGGCCTCGATCTGGTTTATCTGGGCGATAGCACCCTGACCTACCCGGTGGGGGAAGTGACCACGGCCGAGATTTTACAGGAGCAACTGCCGGAATACACCGTGGGCGAGATAGCGCACCCGGCTTATAACTTTGACCTGTACCGGCATTACGCCGACTACATCGTCCGGCAAGACACGCCGGTGGAAGCCGCGATCATTCCGATCAATATGCGCTCTTTCTCGCCGGAGTGGGATTTGCGGCCCAACTACCAGTTTGAGCGGGAAAAAACGGTCTTGACCTTTGGCCCCCTGCTCTCCCGGATTCTGTATCGCCCCTTGGATACGTTGGGGGGGTTCAACCCAGCGATTAGCAACGACACTTTTCTCGCGGCCACCGTCTTTAACGGGGAGAAAGCGGTGGGGCGGGTGGCCGACTTTGAGAAACTGATAGGCAATACCTCGGCGGCGCAAAACGCCGACCTTGAGTTTGCCTATTACGTCAATGTCCCCTCGGAAGAGGAGGTGGAAGCTCTATCCGGGCTGTTGACCTACTACTACATGTACAACCTTAGCCCCGAGCACCGTAAGTTGCACTCCATGCTGGCCACCGGCCGGCTGCTCAAAAACAACGGGATTGAGCCGATCTTCTACATAACCCCTATTAACTATGAACTCGGGGAGCGATATCTGGGGGAAGAGTTCCGGCAGCAGGTGGCCGACAATGTAGCCCTGGTTGAGAAGACCCTGCGCCAGGAGAATATTGAGCCGTTGAACCTGGTCTTTGACCTGGAGGCCTATAACTTTATCGACACCGAGCACTTGACCGAAAACGGCAAGAGCTATGTGGCCGGTAAACTGGCCGACGTCATCGAGCCAGACGAGCCCACTTACGCGGCGAGCAGCAATCCCAAAGATGGAGGACCGCGCCGGGCCGTGGTGGTCGCCGCGACGGCTAGCCCGACGGGGCCGGCGTTAGAGAGGCCCGTTTCCGAGGCTCAGCCTGCGGCCTCACTCACGCCCCGTCACTCGACGGGACAAGGAGGGGGCGCGGGTGAGCCTACGCCGACGCTAACCCCGACCCGATCGGCTGAGATTAGCCAGTCTCCCAATTCAGAAGTTCAAGGTGAGCCGACGGCCGAGCCAAACCCGGCTGGGGTGGCCTCGCCAACGGCGCCCCAGCCAACGCCTACCAGCACCCGGGTCATACCACCCGGTGGTCTGTCCGCAGGCAGCGAACCGGGGGACGTGACGGCCGTGGAGTTTATCAGGAGCTACCAACCGGCGGGTAACTACAACGTGGATTTGTACCGGCTGCGTTACCAAACTTATGATCGGCAGGACCGGCCGGTTGAGGTCCGGGCCAATGTCTATCTGCCGCGGCCCGCCGAGGCGGAGTCCTTCCCGGTGGTGGTTTACGGCGGGGGCACGACCGGGCTCGAGGCTAACTGCGCGCCGCTCGATGAGTTGGCTCGAGGGGGCAACTGGGGCAGCTATCATTACCATATGCTGGAATACGCGGCCCAGGGTTTTATCACCGTCTGGCCTGAATGGCAGGGCTTTGAGGAGGGAGGCGAGATCCATCCCTACTTCGTGGCCGAGCCGCAGGGCCGGACCATGCTGGACAGCGCCCGGGCGGTTTACCGCTTTTTTGATGAGCCCCAGGCCGCGCATCTGGTGGCTGGGCCGGCCGAGGCCGTCTTTTTCGGTGGTTACTCCAGTGGGGGCCATGCCGCTTTTGCGGCCAAGGATTTGGCGGCTGAATATGCGCCGGAGCTGCCGGTCAAAGGAATTTTTGGCCACGGTCCAACCACCGATCCGACCACGCTGCTCAGTGAAAGCCCCATCTTCAGCCCTTATTTGGTTTACGCTTACCGCACGCTGCTGGGCGATGACGTGATTGCGCCTAACCAAGTCTTTCAAGACCGGTGGCTGGCCAACTTTGAGGCCGATGCCACCAGCCGCTGTGTCGATAATATTTTTGTGTATTACTCTTTTAGCGGCCGGCAGATGTATCGACCGGAATTCCGTGAGGCTCTGGCAGCCGATCGGCTGCAAAATATCTCGCCCGCCTTTAAGCGCGCCTTGGAAGCCAACAGCGCCGGTCTAGCGGCCAGCGGGACAGATATCCCCGTTTTGATCCTGCAAGGCACGGCCGATACGGTGGTTACCCCGGGCAGCCAGGAAGCCTTTGCCGCCGAACTGTGCCGGCTGGGTCATGACGTTACCTTCAACATTTACCGGGCTGTTAGCCACGCAGACACCCGGCGAGTCAGCTTCTGGGACACCCTCGCCTGGCTGCGCAGTGTGGCCCAAAATGAATCGGTGGAGTCAGACTGCGCCACTTTGACGGCTCCATAACCGGCGATGCTCTTCAATTCATTAGAATTTTTGATCTTCTTCCCGATCGTAGTCGGGCTTTACTTTGCCTGCCCCTATCGCTGGCGCTGGGCCTTGCTGCTGGCGGCCAGCTACTACTTCTACGCTGCCTGGAAACTGGAGTATTTAGTTCTGATCCTGATCTCCACGGTTGTTGATTACACCGTGGCCCTGGCCATAGCCCGGCAGACCCAGCCCGGCGTTCGAACTCGCCTGTTGGCGGTTAGTCTGACCATCAACCTGGGGTTGTTGTTTACGTTCAAATATTTTAACTTTTTCAACGACTCGCTCAGGGCCCTGTTCAATCAGTTCAACCTGTTTTACGATGTACCGGCTTTTCAGCTCTTGCTACCGGTCGGGATCTCATTTTATACCTTTCAGGCCCTCAGCTACACTATCGATGTTTATCGCGGCAAATTGGAGCCGGAGCGGCATTTTGGCCGGTTTGCCCTTTTTATCTCCTTCTTTCCGCAGTTGGTGGCCGGCCCGATCGAGCGGGCCCGCCATATGCTGCCCCAGTTCCGGCAAGATTTTGACTTTTCCGGGGAGCGGTTGATCAGCGGCTTGCGGCTGATCTTGTGGGGCTTGTTTAAGAAGATCGTCATCGCCGACCGGTTGGGGTTGTACGTCAACGCCGTTTACAACAATCCGGCAGAGTATCAAGGCTGGACGGTCGCTTTGGCGACCTTTTTCTTTGCCTTCCAGATCTATTGTGATTTCTCGGCCTACTCTGACATTGCCATTGGCAGCGCCCGGGTGATGGGTTTTGAGTTGATGGAGAACTTTCGGCGGCCCTACTTTGCCACGTCGCCGGTTGATTTCTGGCGGCGCTGGCATATCTCGCTCTCCACCTGGTTTAGGGATTATGTGTACATTCCGCTGGGGGGCAATCGGGTCAGCGTGGAGCGTTGGTATGCCAACTTACTGATTGTTTTTCTGGTCAGCGGGTTATGGCATGGGGCTAACTGGACCTTTGTCATTTGGGGGGCGTTGCACGGGCTGTATGTCGTGGGTGAGGTGGCCAGCACCGGGCTGCGGCGCCGGTTGGCCCACAGCCTTCAGCTCGACCGGCGGCCACAGGTGCAGGCGGTTCTGGCAGGGGTGTTTACTTTCGTCCTGGTCTGGCTGGCCTGGCTCTTCTTCCGGGCCAATTCCGTGAGCGATGCTTTTCTGCTGCTGGGGAACCTGTTCCAGCCCTCTGAGCTAAACGCTATCTACAGCCCCTGGGCGGGGGTGGTGGCTAACCCGGGCCTGGAGCTGGCTCTGGCGGTGGGGTTGATCGGGCTGCTGCTGCTGGTGGAGTGGCTGCAGGCGCGAGCCTGGCAACTGCCGGTGCTGACGCCGCAGCCGCGTTGGCTGCGCTGGGCAGCTTACCTCTTTTTAGCCCTGGCGATTATGAACCTGGGGATCACCGAAGAAGTGCCCTTTATTTACTTCCAGTTCTAACTCTCATTTACTCAAACTTGCTGTTGAAAAATTCGGAGCAGCCGGACTCGGGGGGGGCGCCGGCCAGGACGGCTTGCATCCAGGTTAGGGTATCGACAAAGCCGTACTGCCGGGTTTGGAAGTGATTGATCTCGGGATAAAACTTGTAATTGACGTTTTTACCCAAGTTACAGAGCTGCCCGATGAAGACATCGATGGTGTCCGGTGTGACAATGTTGTCGGCGGCGCCGTGCAGCAGGAGCACCGGGGCGGTAGCCTCTACGGTGCCACCGACCTGGTTTTGGTCCAGGGCGGCTTTGAAGAGCGGGTACCGCTCGCCCAGTTGGCCGGTGTAGAGCGCGTCCAAAAAACCGGGCTGGTAAAGCCGGGTGGGATCGGTGGGATAGTATTCGTAGACTTCATCCACGCATTTGGTCGAGGCATCGGTGTAAAAGGTGGGCAGCCAGTTAGGCAAAAAGACCTGGGCCGGGTCGATGATCTCGCCACCGTAGTAGTTGAGGTAAGCGTAAACAATATAAGGCCCCAGCGGGGGACGTTCCCGCATGAGAGCCTCGACATTGGGGGCGGTGGCGTGGCCGATGACACCCTTGATCGGTAGCTCCGGGGCGTACTGGGTGGCGAAATCGAGACCGGCCAGCGCGCCGTGCCCACCCTGCGAGTAGCCGCCAAAAAACACCGCTTGAGCCGGCCGGGCTTGAATATCGGCCGGGGGGGCGGCGAAAAAGGTGTACACAGCCCGGGTGGCATCGAGCATGATCATGGCTTCCATTTTGGCAATGAAGTAGAGATGGGTTCGGGTTTGATCGTCATAGCCGTGCCAGTGCGGCAGCATCGAGATATAGCCCTGCCCGGCGTACGAGAGCATGTGAACCTGGTATTCACCCCAGTTGCGACCGTGAACCGCCTCATCCAAGGGGGCACAGTTGTTACCGATGCCGCTGGTGCCGGCGCCGTAGACGAAGACGGGCAGCTCACTGGGCGCGCCCACGCGGGGGATAAAGATTTCGGACCGGATCGGGGTGACGCGCCCGTTCTCGTTGTAGCTGCGGAAGCGGATCTGGTAGCGGGCGACGCCATAACGGGCCGGAATCTGGTTACTGGCCGGGTAGAACTTTGATTGGAGCGCCGTAATCTGTTCGGCCGAAACATCGCCCAAATAGTCGATCGTCGTGAGGCCCAACTCTGCGGCAGACGCCGCATTGTTGATGTTGGCCGGTTCGAGCGGGACCACCAGGGTGGCCACCGGCGTGGGCTCGCCCGGGGCGACGGGGTCGGCGGGTGATTGCCCGGCGGCCGGATCTTGCCCGACTGATACGGTCGGGACGATATCCGGCAGGGGCGGCAGGGGGGTGGGACTGGGCAGAGCGATGAGCGGCCCGTCCCCCACATTGATTTTACAGGCTAAACCAAAAACGAGGGTAATAATGAGAATGACAAAAGGCTGGCGAAAGATCCGCATAGAACTCAACTTGGAATACGACAAACCGATGGCTAATACTCGTAACGAGTGCCCATCTTAGCATGTGGGTAAAATGTTTGTCAAACTTGCCTGACTTTACTTGATTTTATACCACGCTGGCCTCTAATCCTTCAGTGGAAGTTAAACCGGGATCACCACCTCCGCGCTGTCGTTTTGGGGGCTGTTAACCAGGGTGGAAACCTCAAAGGCGGTCATCTCTTCCGCGGGATAGGGGACTAACAGGCCTTGCAACTCCTGAGCCGGGGTTTCAGCCGGATCGAGCCAGCGCGCGTAGGCCTCGGGTGGGAGGATGACCGGCATGCGGTTGTGGATCGTCTCCAGTAAGTCATTCGGTTCGGTGGTGATAATGGTGCAGGATAAGACAAACTCGTCTTGCGGCGAGTGCCAGGCTTCCCACAGCCCGGCAAAGGCGAAAGGTTCGCCGGAAGCGAGCCGGATATACATCGGTGTTTTGGTTTTGTTTGGGTTCCGGCGCCATTCGTAAAAGCCATCGGCCAGGACCAGACAGCGCCGGCGGCGGTAGGCGCTTTTGAACGAGGGTTTTTCGACCAACGTTTCGGACCGGGCGTTGATCAGCCGGTTGCCGATGCTGCTATCCTTGGCCCAACTGGGAATCAGACCCCAGCGAAAGAACTCGACCTGGTGCCGCTTGTTGTTGGCAATGACGGCCACGTCCTGCGTCGGAGCGATATTGTATCGGGTTGGGAGATTGTTGGGCACTTCGGCATAGTCAGCAAACGCTTCGGCCAACTTTTGAGGGTCCACTTTTAAACTGTAGCGACCACACATAGCTCACTCCTCTCGATTGCTTGTCTCAAGCTTACGACCATGATACTATTACTGCCGGGCAAACCTTTATAAATCTTTTAGGTTTTAAGAGGGAACACCTGAAAAGTTCTTCTTAGCACAGACGTTTTACCTGGTTCCCCTTAAAGGGGCAAATTGATAGCCAAGGGCTGAGGAGTTTAAATGCCAATTTATGAGTACGTCTGCCAGGCGTGTGGGCAGCAGTTTGATAAACTGTTCCTGTCGTTGAGCCGGGTGCCGAAAGAGATGGCTTGCCCGGCCTGTAACAGCATGGAAGTGCAGCGCTTGGTCTCGGCCCCGGCCGGGCGGAGGGGCGCCAGCTCGAGCGACGGCGGTGAGGTGACTGCTGAGCCGGCTACCGGCCAGACGCCGGTGATCGGCCGGAAGGAGATCCAGGCTGCGCAAGAAAAGAAGCGGCAGTTGCGCGAGCAGGCCAAGTATGGGGACTAAAATCGCCCTGGTGCTGGGTGGAGGGGGCAGCCGCAGTCTGGCCCATATCGGGGTGCTCGACGTGCTGGGTCGGGAGCAGATCCCCATCGATCTGATCGTCGGGACCAGCATGGGCGGCATTATCGGCGCTATGTTCGCGCTGGGATATACCCCGGCTGAGATGTCGGGGATGGTCCGGCGTTGGCAGCAAAACCCGCTGTTTAACTTCAAAAATCTGACCACTCAATCTCGGCAAAACCAGCTCCGTGATTTTCTGGTGGAGCTTTTTGGGACCAAAACTTTTGCCGATTTACCCTTGCCGGTGATCATCACCGCCGCCGATATGCGGCACGGGGTTGAGATTCAGTTAGAGGAAGGTGAGCTGGTCAGCGCGCTGTTGGCCTCGAGCGCGATGCCGGGCGCCTTTCCCACGGTTTCGCTCAACGGTCTGGAACTGGGCGACGGCGGCGTCATCGACGCCCTGGCGACCGGGGTCGCTTACGGGCGGGAGGCCGATCGGGTCATCGCGGTCGATGTTTTTCCGGCGCTTAAAGAAGATCATCCCTGGAATGATCCGGTCAGCGACTTTTTAGGCGTCCAGTGGACGGCTTTTTTGCCCAAAGGCGATAAGATCCCGCCGCTGCCCACCGCGCTGTGGCGGGCGGTGCGAGTGGTGACCTGGTACGTCCACCGGCAGCGCTTGGCAGCTCATCCACCGCACGTCCTGCTCCGGCCTGAGGTTGATCATGTCGTCTCCCTGGATTTTCGCGATATTGAATCGCTGATCCAAGCCGGCGTCGATGAAGCCGAGCGTCACCTCAATCAACTGCGCAGTCTGGTAGTGAACAATGAGCAATGAGCAATGAACAATTAGTAATGAACAATGAACAATTAACAAACTTACCCCTCCAATCCTCCAATCCTCCAATCCTCCAGTCTTCCAACCCTCCAGCCTTCCAGCCTTCCAGCCTTCCAGCCTTCCAGCCTTCCAACCTTCCAACCTTCCAACCCCTCGGTTTATACCTGCACATCCCCTGGTGCGCGACGCGCTGTATTTACTGCGACTTCAACACCTACATCGACGGCACGGCTGATCTAAAAGCTCGCTACCAGGCCGCGCTCCGGCGCGAAATCCGCGAGGCCGGCGCGGTGCTGGAGCGGCCGGCGTTGAGCACGATCTTTTTCGGTGGGGGGACACCGACTGCTTTGGCCCCGGAGCAGTTGATCGAGCTGGTGGACACGGTTAGAGCCAGCTTTGCTCTTGAGCCGGAGGCCGAAATCACCACCGAAGCTAACCCCGGCACGCTGACGATTGAGTATCTGCGGGCGCTGCGCCAGGGCGGGATCAATCGCCTCTCGCTGGGGGTGCAGAGCTTTGACGACCGCGAGCTGGCCTTTCTGAGCCGGCTGCACAACGCCGAGGTCGCCCGCCAGGCGGTCAAGCAGGCCCGCCGGGCCGGCTTTGACAACGTGAGCCTGGATCTGATCTTTAACCTGCCGGACCAAACCGTGGCCCAGTGGCAGTATAGCCTAACCGAGGCGCTGCGGCTCGAGCCGGAACATCTATCGATCTACTCGCTCATCGTCGAGGCCGGGACGCCCCTGCACCGGCAGGTCAGCCAGGGGCAAATCCCTGCCCCGGATGACGATCTGGCGGCGGAGATGTATGCGGTCACCCTCGAGACGCTGGCCACAGCCGGCTATGCCCAGTATGAGATCTCTAACTGGGCCAGGGCCGGGGCTGAAGCCGACTGGGAGACGCCCCGGCTGGCCTCGGCGCATAATTTGATCTACTGGCGCAACCAGCCGTACCTCGGCTTGGGAGCAGGGGCGTATGGGACGCTCAACGGGCAGCGCTGGGCCAATGTCAAGCGGCCGCAGGCTTACATCGCCAACGTTGAAGCGGGCGCCGGTCTTGGCCCGGCCCGGGATGAGCAAACGGTGGAGACTATCCCGCCGGCGACCGCTATGGTCGAAGAGATGATGCTAGGGCTGCGGCTGGTGCGGGAAGGAGTCGGGGCGGCGGAGTTTGAAGCCCGCTTCGGCCTGGCGCTAAGCCGGCACTACGCCCAGGCGATTGATTTTGGTTTGAAGCACGAGCTGCTGGAATGGATCGAGGCGCCGGCCGGGCCGCGGCTGCGGCTGACCCGGTCGGGGCGATTCTTGGCCAACCAGGTGACTTTGCAGTTTATGGAATAGGAACGGCTTGATGGAGTGCAGAGCTTGCTCTGCAAACCAAGGTTTGCACTCCTATTTACACGGGAGGCGGTTCTTGGCTGATCTTAGCCCAAACCCAAATTGGATCGACCTAAATGAGGAGATCGTTGGTTGCCGGGCTTGCCCGCGCCTGGTCGAGTGGCGAGAGCAGGTGGCGCGGGAGAAGCGGCGGGCCTTCCGGGACAGTGAGTATTGGGGCAAGCCGGTGCCCGGTTTTGGTGATAGACAGGCGCGGCTGGTCATCGTTGGTTTAGCCCCGGGGGCGCACGGGGCCAATCGCACCGGCCGCGTGTTCACCGGCGACGGCGCCGGCGGTTCAGGCGATTTTCTGTACAGCGCCCTGCATCGAGCCGGTTTTGCCAACCAACCGATCTCGCGCTACCGGGGCGATAGTCTGGCCCTGGAGGACGCCTTTGTGACTTGCATGGCCCGCTGTGCGCCGCCGGCCAATCGCCCCACGGCCCAAGAGTTGGCCAACTGCCGGGGTTATCTGGCTCAGGAACTTGAACTGCTGCGCCAGGTGCAGGTGATCGTGGCTTTGGGCCAGATCGCCTTTGAAGGCTGCCTGCGCATTTTAAAGGAAGCCGGCGCCAACTTGCCCCGGCTGAAGTTTGGCCACGCCCGCCACTACAAGCTGGCCGATTACCAGCCCAATCTCCCCCATCTGATCGCTTCTTACCATCCCAGCCGCCAAAACACCCAGACCGGCCGCCTGACCCCGGCTATGCTTGATCAAGTCTTTCAGTTGGCGCGAACGTTGCTCGACTCTTAGAAGCTACTTCACCCCTCGATTAGAAATCGGGGCTGAAGGTGGGAAGTCCCTGCAGGGACTTCCTAATTTTAGCCGGAAATTCTATTTCACGGCCTTGGCCTGAGCTTGTCGAAGGCCGTTAGTTTGTCCAACCTTCCCCAACCCCAACCCCAACCTTAAATCTATCCTTTGGCAGAGCAAAACGTCTCCCGGTTTTGTTAAACTGGGGCTGTCAATCGAGATGAACGACAGCTCAAGGATAATGAGACAGGCAACCAGAGCCGAGGCTGGTCCGGCGGGTTGAGTTCGCACTGCAAGACTGAGCCAGTAGACCGAGACGGGTTTGCTGGAGGTGCCTCCCCCAACAGTCATGGTACGCAGTCGAGACATCATGTGATAAAATAGTATCAACCCTCACCTCATTAACCCGGAGTACAGCCTTGGAACTGAGAAGCATCCTTAAATCGATCCCGATCTTTCGGAGTCTAAAAGATGACGATTTGGATCTCATCGCCGCCAAACTACGGCGGGAGGAGTACCTTAAAGGGGATATCGTTTTTCACAAGGGCGATCCGGGCGACACCATGTATTTGGTCGAGTCTGGCCAAGTGGCGGTCGTGGGTGACCAGTTGAAGGAGACCATCGCCTTTATCGGGCCGGGCAGCTTTGTGGGCGAAATCTCGCTGCTGTTGGCCGAGCCGCGCACGGCAAACTTGCAGGTGACGATCGATGCCCAACTGTGGGCGCTTAGCAAGCAAGCCTTTGAGGAGCTGATTTCCAGCCGGCCGGCCATCGGCCTGGAGATGCTCAAAGTCTTGAGCCGGCGGTTGGTCGATACGACCCAACGGCGCGGGCCGCGCTCGCATCTGCGCCGGATTACGGTGGTGCTAGGCGAAGGGGCGCTGGCCCTGGCCAATGCCATTTATGATGAACTGCTGGCCTCGGTGGGCGTGTTGGCCCTGCCGGGGGCCGGGCTCGAGCCGCTAAATCTGGCTGCGAAGGTGGTGCTGATCAACGGTAGCAATCCAACGGAGTATAATCTGGCCGAGCAGTTGAGCCACCAGGTTGAGGTCTATCGCCACGTGGTCATCCTTCTGCCGCCTGCCCTCACGCCGGTGGCAGTTAAGGCCCTTGAGTTTGCCGATACGATTGTGGCCATCGGCCCGGCGCCGGCCTGGTTTGAGCCAAAAGGCCCCACCGAGGTCTGGCCGTCTGACGGCTCGGCCCTCGATTTGGCCCGGATTGCCCGGCGGCTGGTCAACCGGACCATCGGCCTAGCCTTGTCGAGCGGTGGGGCGCGCGGGTTGGCCCATGTTGGGGTCTTGAAGGTTTTGGTTGAAGAGAAGATCCCGATCGATATGGTGGCCGGTACCAGTGCCGGAGCGTTGTTTGGCTCGCTCTATGCCCTCGGTTGGAGCGTGGAGCAGATGCTCGGCTTTGTTGATCTGCTCAAGACCGCTACCAAATGGTCAAACTGGGACTTTAATTTTCCGCCGCGGACGGCGATTGTCAAGGGTAAAATTGCCCGCAGCAGACTGATCGCCAAGTGGGTGGACAACAAGAATTTTGAGGACACCACTACGCCGCTGTTTATGGTCGCTACCGATGCCCATACCGGCGAAGAGGTCATCTTCGAGACCGGCTCGCTGGCCGATGCGATCCGGGCCAGTCTCAGCATTCCTATCCTGGCCGAGCCGTGGCACTATCAGGGTCGCTATTTTCTGGACGGCGGCATTGTCAACCCGTTGCCTTCGAGCGTGCTGCATCAGAAAGGCGCGGATATCATTATCGGCTCCAGCGTGGTCCAGCCGATGGGCCGCTCCTATCAGGGTGATCGCCGGAAGATGCCCAACATCATGCAAACCATTTCGCAGGTCTTTAGCGCGATGGAGGCCGAGGCGATCGAGAAGGAGTTGCAATACATCGATGTCCTGATTCAGCACGATGTTTCCGCCGGCCATGCTCTTGATTTTGAGCACGCGTATGAGCTAATCAAGGCCGGCGAGGCCGAAGCCCGGCGGATGCTGCCGGCCATCAGAGAGGCGATTAGGGTGGCGCCGCAGTTAAGCTGAAATTGTCTGAAGCCGTCTGAGGTTTTCAAAATCTCACAGGTCTGATGCCCGGACTATCTGAAGACCTATCAGGTTTTCAATCTCATAGGTCTGACACCCGGATAGTTCACCACTTTATTAACATAACCTTGACAACTATTTTAGCTCGTTGTAGGATCGAGCCATATCTTAAACATATTAATACCCTGAGGGGGCAATCAAATGTTTACCAAATTGCGCTTTGTTGGAATACTGTTGGCTTTAGCTTTAATGTTTATCACCGTTGGGAGTAAGACCACGCCAACTTACGCCCAATCGCCGTTCGGACCGGCCTGGCAGGGACCATGTTACTTCTGCTATCCGCCCCCGCCCCCGCCGCCGCCGCCGGGCTGGCGTCACCAATTTCGTTACTGGGGCCCACCGCTTGAGCGCCCGCAGCAGCCCTCGCTACCCCAACCGGACGAAGAGCCGGTGGTCAGTGGTCATATGGAGCCGAGCGTCGTGGTCAAGTGGAACGAGGCGATGTTAGCCGCCGTCCGCAACGGTCCGCCGCGACCCACCGTGATTGCGCGCTCTCTCTTTATGGTGCATGCGGCCATGTACGATGCCTGGACCGCCTACGACCCGGTGGCCGAGCCGCTTTTCCTGGATCCTGTGGTCCGCCAGCCGGAGGCCAACCGGACAGAGGCTAATAAAGCGGCAGCGGTCAGCCAGGCCGCCTACCACACGCTGGTGGCCTTGTTCCCCTACTATGAACATGACTCCGCGGCTTTTAGCCGTCTGATGGAAATTCTGGGGTACGAGATCGTGACCGGCGGTGATCCGAACACGCCCGCCGGGTTGGGCTATTTGGCTGCTCAAAGCGTGCTCACCACGCGCCAGGCTGATGGCTCAAATGCCGCCAATAACTATGCCGATATCGTCTCCGACCTCTATCCTGAACTTTACCAACCGGTCAACAGCGCCGACCCGACCAGTGGCCGGGTGCCGGGCCAAAAGGATTTTGATCCCAATCACTGGCAGCCCCTTCGCGTGCCCACCGGCACTAAAGTGGATTATACCAGCCTGCCGGTCATCGACCCGGCGGATCCGACGACGTACAAGGATCAGACCTTTTTAACGCCCCACTGGGGTTCGGTTGAACCTTTTGCCTTGACCTCAGGGGACCAGTTTCGGCCGCCGGCTCCACCGCAGTTAGGTTCCAACGAGCCGTATACCGATGCCCTGGGCCGGACCATGACCAACGACGAGGCCTACCGCACCCAGTTTGCCGAAGTCCTTGAGATGAGTGCCAATTTGACCGACGAGATGAAGTGTATTGCCGAATATTGGGCCGACGGCCCGCGCTCGGAGACGCCACCGGGGCATTGGAATGCTTTGGCGCACGGCATCTCTTACCGGGATCAGCACAGCATCGATGAGGATGTGAAGCTTTATTTGGCCTTAAATGGCGCCTTGTTCGACGCCAGCATTGCGGCCTGGGATGCCAAGCGCACTTATGACTCGATCCGCCCAGCCTCGGCCATTCGCCATCTGTACGCCGGCCAGATGATCGACGCCTGGGGCGGCCCGAATCAGGGCACTATCCAGATTTCGGGCGAGCTGTGGCTGCCGTATCAGGCCTTGACCTTTGTGACTCCGGCCTTTCCCGAGTACGTTTCCGGTCACAGCACCTTTAGCGCCGCCGCCGCCGAAGTGTTGACTCGCTTCACCGGCTCTAACCGCTTCTATGACGGCGAGACAGTTTTGTATGATGACTTTAACCGGGACGGTCTGCCTGACCTGCTGGGCCAACACGTGGTTGGGGTCAACGGCAACATTTTTGAAGATAGCCCGACCAAGGTGATTAACTTGCACTGGGAGACGTTCCAGGACGCCGCCGACGAGGCCGCGATCTCCCGCCTTTATGGCGGGATCCATATCCAGGATGGCGACCGGCATGGCCGGCGGATGGGTAAGCTCATTGCCGAACAGGCCTATGGGCTGGCTGAGCAATACTGGACCGGCACGATCGAACCTTAGATTGAACCTCGGCGGCGAGCCGCGATAGCCAGGCACAGTCCGGCGGTCAAACCGACACAGCGATCGGCTAACCGAATTGCCCGCCGGATGGTCGCCACTTGAACTGGGTCGGGGCCGCCGCTGAGTTCGTAAACCCCGCGCTTGGTCAGGGTGATGTTCAAAGCCCCGGCCATGGCGCTCATCGTCCAACCGGCGTTCGGACTGGCCGTGCGGGTATGTTGACCCAGCATCACCCGCGCGGCCCGGCGAGCGTCCGCCCCACTGAGGGCCGCCGCCGCGACCAGCAGCCAACCGGTCAGGCGGGCCGGCAGCCAGTTGAGCGCGTCATCCAGGCGAGCCGCAAACTTCCCCAACGCCTCAAACTCCGCCGTTCGATAGCCCCACATTGCATCAGCCGTGTTGACAAAGCGATAACCCCAGGCCGCCGGCAACCCGCCGATGGCATAGGCCAGCAGTGGCGCGGCCAGGCTGTCGGTTAAGTTCTCCGCCAGCGATTCGATGGCGGCGCCGGCCACCTCTTCGGCGGTCAGCTCGCTGGTGTCCCGGCTGACCAGGTGCCAACTGAGAAGCCGGCGCGCTTCCGGAAGATTGTCCGCAGCCAGGGCTTCGGCCACCTCGTTGACGCTACGGCGCAGGTTGCGATAGGCGAAGATGGGTTTGAGGAGGAGGGAGGGAAGGAGGGAAGGATGGAAGGATGGAAGGATGGAGGGTTGGAGGGTTGGAGGATTGTTCATTGTTAATTGTTCATTGTTCATTGTTAATTGCTCATTGCTCGTTGCTCGTTTGAGCCAGGGGAGGGTGAAGAGGGCGAGACCGGCGACGATCCAGCCGGCGCCGAACCAGAAGCGATGCTGTTGAGGGGCCAGGCGGCGGCCCCAACTGAGCCAGCGGCCCATGAGGACGACCGGATGAAATCGGTTCGGGGGATCGCCGAAGGCGAGGTCAAGCGCCAGAGCGAGGAGGATGGTGAGCGCGCGTTGCATCGTCGGTAATCGGTAGCCGGTAATCGATAACCGGTAATCGGTAACCGGTAGTCGGTAGCCGGTAACCGGTAGTCTGACTACCAACTACTGACTACTGACTACCGACTACCGACTACTGACTACCGAAAATAATCTCGTTTAGAGCCGCCATATCGATATGGCCGCGAACGTGATCGGCCAGGCGGTTGTAGGCTTGTTGGCGATCAAACAGGCGGCCGGCGCCTTGCCAGCCCAGGCTGCGCAGCCAGGCGTGGCGCAGATGATCGTTATCGAAGAGGCCGTGGAGATAGGTGCCCCACACTCGTCCATTCATGGCGACAGCGCCATCCAGGTGACCTTCAGTTTCACCGTGAATTAGACATAGCGGTGAGAGACCCTCGCCGGCGGGATAGCTGCGGCCCATGTGGATTTCGTAGCCGGTGATGGGGCTGTGGCCAAGTTGAGCCAGGGCGCCCTGTTCAGCCCGCAGCGTGGCCTGAACTTGAACGGTCCGCTTATCGCCGGCAAAAACGGTCTCGATGGGCAGCAGCCCGAGGCCCGGCTCAACCGCGCCCGGTTCGGCTTCGGAGCCGTCGGGGTCGCTGATGGACCGGCCCAGCATCTGGTACCCGCCGCAAATGCCGATGACCGCCGTGCCGCTTTGGGCTAGCTCGATAATGGGGTCGGCCAGACCGCGCTCGCGCAGCCAGGCCAGGTCGGCCAGGGTCATTTTACTGCCGGGCAGGATAATCGGATCCGGCCGGCCGAGTTCCTCCTTTCGTCCCACATAGCGGACCTGAACACCGGGTTCGGCGGCCAGGGGATCGAAATCGTCAAAGTTTTGCACCCGAGGCAGGCGGATGACGGCAATCTCCACCCGGCGGCTCGTGGCGCCGTGGTCAAGATCGGGGCGATGGTTGATTTCATCCAATGCCACCGAGTCTTCGGCGGCGATGCCGATATCGGGCAGATAAGGGATCACGCCCAGCGTCGGGGTGTTGAAAGCGCGAGCTTGCAGCATCTGCAGACCGTCACCTAACAAGCTTAGATCGCCCCGGAACTTGTTGATGACAAACCCCTTGATCAACTCGCGTTCCTCCGGCTCGAGCAGGACCATCGTCCCGACCAGCGCGGCAAAGACGCCGCCCCGGTCGATGTCGCCGACGAGTAAGGTCGGGGCCTGCGCGTAGCGGGCGACTCGCATATTGACGATATCGCCGGCCTTAAGATTGATCTCGGCCGGGCTGCCCGCCCCCTCGATGATGACCAAATCGTGCCGCTGCCGCAGCCGGTCGAGGGCCGCCGTCACGTGTTCCCAAAGATACTGCTTTAGATCGAGCCAGTTGCCGGCCTCGATGTGGGTGTGGTGCTTGCCGTTGAGCACAACCTGACTGCGGCCGTAACCTTCGGGCTTGAGTAAGACCGGGTTCATATCAACGTGGGCGGCGAGGCCGGCCGCTTCGGCCTGGGCGATGGTCGCCCGGCCGATCTCGTGGCCTTGGGGAGTCACCCCGGCGTTGAGGGCCATATTTTGGGCTTTGAAGGGCGCGACCCGGTAGCCGTCCTGGGCCAGGATCCGGCACAGGGCCGTCACCAGAATCGATTTGCCGGCGTTGGAGTGCGTGCCCACAATCATCAAGGTCTTGGCGGTCATGCTTTGCCACTCACCCCCGCGTCCGCAAAGGTGGCCATCTCATTGAGAATCGCCGCCGCGGCCACCACGACCGGTATGGCTAAAGCCGCGCCGGTGCCTTCGCCCAGCCGCAGGTCAAGTTGAAAGAGAGGTTGGAGATCGAGATGCTGTTGCATAATTCGATGTCCCGGCTCAACCGATCGATGCGCGGCGATGATGTAATGGCGGCTGTCTGGCGCCAGAGCCGCCGCAATTAGAGCGCCGGCTGTGGAGATGAAACCGTCCACCAGCACGGGGATGCGCCGGGCGGCGGCGCCCAGAATTATTCCGGCAATCGCGCCGATCTCGAAGCCGCCCACCTTGGCCAGGACATCTAGCGGGTCAGCGGGATCGGGGCGATTGAGTGCAATAGCTTTCTGGATGACGGCGACCTTGTGCTGCCAGGTCTGAAGGTCAATGCCGGTGCCCCGCCCGGTCACTTCCTCGAGTAAGGCCCCCGTCATCACCGCGCCAATGGCGCTGGACGGCGTCGTATTGCCGATGCCCATATCACCGGTCCCAACCAGGTGAAGCCCGGCCTCAGCCTCTTGCTCAACGGCCTTGATCCCGGCTTCGATAGCCTGCACCGCCTCTGGGCGCGTCATTGCCGGGCCATTGACAAAATTGCGGGTGCCCCAGGCCACCTTAGCCTGAATCAGGTTCGGGTGGACCGGCAGCTCGGCGGCGACGCCCGCATCCAGGACAATGACTCTGGCCCCGCTCTGCCGGGCTAGCACGTTGATGGCCGCCCCCCCTTGCAGAAAATTGAGCACCATCTGAGGCGTAACGGCCGGCGGAAAAGCGCTCACCCCCGCCTCGGCGACGCCGTGGTCCCCGGCGGCGACGATAATGGCTCGCGCCGTTAAAGGGGGGGGCACCCCGCCGGCAATGCCCGCCCGCTGGCGCGCGAGGGGCTCCCGCCGGCCCCGGCGCCCCCCCCGGTTGGGG
>CALMIS010000105.1 GCA_937864185.1 uncultured Chloroflexota bacterium | reverse complement strand
GAGTTCTTAGTTGCTGGTTTGGTGTTCCTAGTCCGTGGTTCGGAGTTCCTAGTTCCTGGTTCGGAGTTCTTAGTTCCTGGTTCGGAGTTCTTAGTTTTTTGTTTTGAACTTTGAACTTTGAACTTTGAACTCTGAACTTGGTCCCAGGCTTCAACGAGTCGCTCGGACAGATAGCGGCAGGTCTGCACCAGAAACGCGCCGGAGCCCATGGCCATATCGCAGATTTTGAGGTCGAGCAGAGTCGCGGCGGGGCGGAGTTGCCAGGCCTCGCGGGGTTTGCCTTCGGCCGGGCCGTCGTAGATGAGCGGTTCGAGGGTGTGCTGGACAATCGGCTCGGTCAGGGCTTTGGGGGTGTAGTGGGTGCCGGTCGCCCGCCGTTCGGTGCCGGCGGTGACGTAAACGCTCCCGGCCGGGATGACGATCGGGTGGCCAAAGTCATCGGCTCGAATCAGGCCGGCCCAGGGCAGGACGCGGTGGTAAAGGGTCTCATCGTTGCCGCAGGCCGCGCGGAGTTTGGAGTTCCAGGTTCTTTGTTCATGGTTCTTAGTTCGGGTCTGAGAATTGGGAACGGCAAACGGTGGACTCAGCGCCTTTCTAAGGGCACTCTCAGAGCGGCCGGTTTCCTCTTTCAAGAAGTCTAGTAGTTTAGGATTCACCGTATCAAAGCCTGCTCCCAACTCTGAACTCTGAACGTTGAACTCTGAACTAACCAATGCCTCAAGTTTTGACAGCGGAATTTCCGGCTCTTTGTCCCGCGTGCCGGTCAGCCCCAGGACCGGCTCGGTGGCGCGAACGGCGGTGTGGTCCAGCAGGCCCTCGTAAACGTGGCCAATCTGCTCGATGTCCAGAGCGCGGAAGCTCAGCCGGCGCGCCTCGGCCGGCCCGCCGCCGGGCACTTTGACTTGCAGCAGTTGCAGGGCGTTGAGCAGGTGCAGCACCGTGCGGTTGTTAATCGGCAGGGGCGTTGCCGGGTCAGAGTTCATAGTTCTTGGTTCATGGTTCATAGTTTCTGGTTCCTGGTTAGACTCCAAACTTTGAACTCTGAACTCTGAACTTTGAACTCTGAACTTTGAACCTCTTCCCTCAAGGAATGGAAACCGGTCGGGGTCGAAGAGGCTGCCGCCATAGGCCGGGAGGGTCAGCCGGTCGTGGGAGAGGCCGCCGTGAACCACGCGCCAGGTGGCCAGCAGCCGGCTCCAGGCATCATAGCGATATTCCAGTAACTCTTCACCGTACTTATCCGCCAGGTCACTCAACTGAACCCGCAGCGTGGACACGGCGTAGTTCTGATCGTAAGCCGGGTCCCCGGCCAGTCTAATCAGCTTGCGCTCCTCGGCGGTCAGCAGGAAAACCAGACGCATCATCACCGTCAGGGCCGCCTCGTACAGCACCGACTCGTCTAGCCCGGCCAGCAGGCTGCGGCCCCGATCCTGATCGGCCCGGTCAATGGCCTGGATCAGAATCTCGACCGCCCGCCGGACCTGATAGCCCAACTGGTCGGTCACTTCCTGCTGATCCTTGGCGCTGGCCGCCAGCAGGGCTTCTAAGGTCTGCGTTTCCGGCACGTTGAAGAAACGCTCCACTCCCAACAAGGTGTGGAAGGCGCGCAGGGTCAGCTTCTCCTCCAACCAAAGCGAGGCATACCAGGAGATGAAGCCGGTCGTCTCGCCGGCCGGGGCGTTGACCAGCAGCCACTGTGCAACAAGGTCATCATGCGGGTGCCGGGCGTGGCCTGCCAGGGGTCGCCGGCGACGGTTTTCTCCAGGTCTTGGGCGGCGGGATAAATCTGGATCAGCAATCGAATTCCAGACGAAAGTGTGTCCTCACGCAAAGGCGCAGAGGTCGCCAAGTTTTCTTTATTTTTATTCTTCTTTGCGTTCTTGGCGTCTTGGCGCGAGCTCTCTTCCACGTCTTGGCGTGAGCGATTTGGGTCAAGGATAACCAGGTCGGGTCGCAGGGTGACGCCGTGTTCCGGCACGGTCGCCTTCAACCCGGCGGGGATAGCTTGTCCGCCGGCAATCACCTTGTCCGGCAGCCCGAGGGTGTTGGCCAGCACGTAGCGGATCCAGGCGGTATGGATAGCCGGCTCGGGTTGGAGCCCCTGCTGGTTGTCGGCCCACTCCTCGTAAGCGGCGCGCAGCTCGCGGGCGTAGTCCGTATCCAGGGCATCCAGCCCCTGCGGAAAAGCCTCAAGCAGCACCGGCATCGACAGAAACGGGCCGGAGATTTCAAGCAACGATAGCCATTCGGCGTGGTGCCGGGCGATGGACATGGATTAGGTCCTGATTCCTCGTTTTTGGTTCATAGTTCTTAGTTTATGGTTCATGGTTCATAGTCAGTTGTCCGCTTAAATAGGTCTCAATTGTAGGCTTAACAGTGAACTTTGAACCAAGAACTATGAACTATTTATACTTGATTCCTTTGAAAGACGATTGCTTAAGGTAGACGATGAAACCACTCAAAACACGAATGGTCTCGCCACACAGTTGATATGCTTGTTCAAATTGATCTCTGTTGATGTACGCCTGATCCAAAGCAACGTAAAGTTGGGATTGCACTTCACTCACAGAGGCTTTGGCGATAGAAAGGAACTGGATAAAATCGCGGTTACTATCCCGGCCAAAACCTTCAGCAATATTGGACATAGCCGAAACTGCTGCCCGACGGATCTGGTCTCTCAAGCCGAAATCGCGGGCAAATGCCTCTTGCCGAGTACATTGATAGACAAGGGTAGTCAGTTCACGTGCTTTTTGCCACGCCTGAATATCCTCAAATCGGTTAATCGTCGCCATTAGGTAGTTTCCTGTTCCAAGTTCAAAGTTCCAAGTTCAAAGTTCATAGTTGATTTCCGCCCTCCACACCCTGAACTATGAACCATGAACTATGAACCATGAACTATGAACCATGAACTATGAACTATGAACTAAGCCGTTCCGGTACCAGAAACGTCACCGCCACCGGGAACATCCGGGGCTGCGGGTCAGCAAATCTGGCTGCGATAGCGGCGTGTTCGGCTTCGATTTCGCCTGGAATTTGCTCCAGTCGGGCGCGGAGGGCCGCGGTGTTGCGGCTCAATTGGCTGCGCTCATCCAACGAAAACAGCTCTAACTGCCGGTAGGCCGGCTCCGCCAACTCCTGCTCGATGGCCCCTGCCAACTCCCGCAAAATCACTTCGATATCCTTCGTCTCTTTGGCCTGGCGTTCGTCCAGCAGCCGCTGCATCCCGGCCAGCCGGTCGCGCATCCGGGCTTCCAGCGCCTGCAACAGGGCCGGTTTGACTTGTGCCCATTGCTCCTGCAACTGGGCCTGCAGGCGGGCCGATACCGGCTCAGCGGTCGCTGCCTCCAGAACGGCCTGGGTCTCGCCCACGTTTAAGCGGCGGAAGGGCCGGTCTTTCTTGCCGGGCTGGATGACGCCGCCGGCCGTAATCACCTCCTCGTGCAGGCGATGACTGTCGCCGCCGATGACCACCAACCGGGCATGGGCCACCGCCACCGGAAGATCGGCGGCGTAGTTAGGCACCCGCCGAGCCGTGACCCGGTACAAACCCTGCCGGCCTTCCGGTGACCAGACCTCGGCTCGCAGCAGGCGTAGCGCCATCTGGACCAGGCGGTGATTCAAGTGCACCAACACCACGTCATCCCGGCCTTTGGCCAGTTCATGATCAAAGACGACAGGCCGAGTCTCGCCGGTATGAGGCTGGGCCAACCCTTCGGTGCAGAGACTCCAACTGCCGCTCAAACTGGGCAGGTAAAAGCACGGCTGGGGCAGGGGTGGGTGCCCCGGTATGTCCGTCTGGCGGGCTTGAGCCGGGATCAAGGGGGGCTGTCCGGCCAATTCCAAAGCAACCTCCACCACCGTCTGGATATTCTCCGGCGACAGCCGCAGCTCCTTCTGGGTCTGCCAGAGTTGGCTCATGTGCTTCTCAATTTGCTGGCGCAAGTCGCGTTCAAACTTGAGCATACGCCGGACCGCGCCGGCCTCATTCTCGGCGGGGGCCGTGTCCAGAAAACGACGCTTACCCAGCATAGCCTCCTCCACCTGCTCGGCGATCACCGGGCCGACCTTGCCCAAATCCTCGCGAATCTGCTCGACCTTCTCGGCGGCTCGCATCAAGAACTCCAGATCGGCATCCAGGTCGTCGGCGGGTACCGCGTGGCGATCCAGCACTCGCTGCTTGTAACCCTGGCCGACAAAATGAAAGATCAGGGGATCCTGAGTCTGGCCATGCCGGTCGATGCGGCCGTTGCGCTGCTCCATCCGGTTCGGGTTCCAGGGCACCTCAAAATGGACCAGCCGGTGGCAGTGATTTTGCAGATCGATCCCCTCCGAGGCGGCATCGGTGGCCAGCAGAATCCGAACCGCGCTTTGGGCCGGGCTGGCTTGAAACGCGGCCTTAATCGCCTCTCGGGCCTCACTATCCATCCCGCCGTAGAGCGTCATCAGCCGCTCACCGCCGGCCAGCTTCTCGGCGGCCAGAATTTCGTTGAGCCAGTTCAACGTGGCCCGGTACTCGGTGAAGATGATCACCCGCTCGTCAGACCACTCGCCGTCCGGCGATTCGGCTTTGCTCCGCCCAGGCTTAACAATCGCGCGCAGCCAATCAATAAAAGCGCCGGTTTTGCAGTCGCGGCGGGCCATGGCGCTTTCGGCCCACTGGCGCATTTCAGTCAGGAGTTGGCCTTCGCGCGGCGTGAGGGGTTGGGCCAGTCGGGTGGCTGTTTCCACCGCGCCCACTTCCGCCTCTTCATACTCCACGTCGTCGGCATAGTCCTCGTCGATTTGAGCAATCTGCCGCCGCAGAATTCCCAGGGTCGGCCGGCTGCGCCCACCGCCTGATCGCTCAACCGAGGCCGTGTCGCGCCGGGTAATTGTCTGTTCATGCTGCCGCAGCGTAGCGGCAAAAGCCGCCGGCGAGGAGAAAAGGCGCTTCTTGAGGAGCTTCAGCACAAATTCGGCGGCAAAGCGTTCCTCTTGGCTGCCGGCGTTTTTGAGGCGCAGACGGGTGTACTCCTTTAGCCGGCGGTGGACCTGCCGCTCGGCCTCGGTATAGTTAACCTCAATCACGTCCAGCCGGCGCTGGGGGAAACGCGGTGAGCCGTCCCACTCGGTCAACTCCGACTTCAAACGCCGCACCATGACCGCCTCTAATTGGGCTCGGTTGGGCATCACCCCCCGGGCGAAGCGTTGGTTGTCCAGCAGTTCCAGCAAGGCCGAAAAGCTCTCCTGGTAACCATTGTGCGGCGTCGCCGTAATAAACAGCTTGTGCTCAAAGTGGGGGGCCAGCGTGCGGATCGCTGCCGTGCGCAGCGAGTCGATGGCGTACTGGCCCTGGCCGGAGGGCGCCACGTTGTGAGCCTCATCCACAATTAGAATGTCGAACTGGCGGGGGTAGGTCGCCTCGGCGGGCAGCGTTTCCCGGAACAGACGCATCGGGCGCTCGCGCTTTAGGAAATCGATTGAGGTAATCAGCCGGGGGAAGTGGGACCAGGGATTAACATGGATACCCCGGTTGCGGCGAAGCTGCTTCATCAACTGGCTGTCGATCACGCGAAACTCAAGGCCAAACTTGTCCCGCATCTGATCGCGCCAATGAATTTGCAGCCCGGCCGGGCAGACAATCAAAACTGTTCGGGCCCGGTTGCGGACAATAAGCTCCTGGGTGACCAGACCGGTCTCAACTGTTTTGCCCAGGCCGACATCATCCGCAATCAGCAGGTTGACTCGGGGCATTTGCACCGCCCGCACCAGCGGGTCAAGCTGATAGTCTTCAATTTCAATGCCGCTGCGGAAAGGGGCTTGCAAGGCTCTGGTATCCGCCGAAGAAATCGCACCCCAGCGGACTGCATCCAGGAAAGCATCCAGGCGGTGGGGAGAGTCAAAGCCGGTGGGGTCCGGCAGGATCTCTTGCTCGATGATGCGAGCGCCGGGTTCTACTTCCCAGACTACTTGCAGCCCTTCACCGAGCGCATCGTCTTCAATTGAGGTCAGGGTGATCAGGTGCTGGGGAGCAGGGGGCGTGCCCTGCAAAACCGGCGGGGGTAACGTGCTTTTTTCAACCTCGGTCACGACAAACCGTCGTTGCCGGACGGTGACAATCTGTCCTTGTTCTGGAATGGTGTTAGCTTCGGCAAGTGGCATCAATCGCTCATCTCGGTGCTAGGGCCTCGTTAGGTAAAAAGGGAGAAAGTCTCTGTTTGACCAGACGGCGTTATCGTGATACCATTGCCAAAGAAATAGCAACGACCAGGCCGTAGGTCTCGGTCATCAAAGTGCGTAAAGACCCCCGATGGTTTGGCAGCCAGGGGTCTTTTTATGTTGATTACCTTCTATTTTATCATTTATCGGAAATGATGACAACGAGGCTCCAAAAAGTTATTGTTTCATGAGCGAGCATTAACCCACAATCGTTGCACGCTTGTCGATTCCCAGGAAAAATTTCCTAGTCGCATTCTGATTCTTGCCCCCGGCCTCGAAAAAAAACGACTCCAAAGTACCACTTGCTCCGTCAGACCACCGGCCCGGAGCGCAATCATGTCTTAGACTGTCGGTCTCCAGGCTTTTATATTTTAGCCACAAAAGACCAGTCTTTATACTGTTGCATTGGAAAAATTGACGGTGACGGGAGTGATCTGGAAATCATTGTCACCACCTGCGGCTAATGACCCCTTGACCTAACTCAAAGAGCGGTATAGTATAGACTTCAAGCTGAATAGCGTAACCCCAAGTCGCCACCGGCGAGTGCTGCTAACACTCACCGGCGGCTAACCCCGCCAGCTGGAAAGGCAGTTGACAGGGCTGGTCTCTATTCTACCATAGTTGTTGGTGGTAGCTAAAGAGCATCCCGACGGTCATCCCTGCCTGCTTGGCGGGGTGACCGTTTTTTTGTTTCTGGCGCTATTCAGTCAGGGCAGGGTACCGCGGTGCCCTGCCCGATTTTAATTTGCATATGCGGCAATCACTGAAAAACTTCTTCGGCCGAGAGCGTCACCAATTTGTAGTGATTTGGTCCAGAGGGTATGTCATGACCAACCTGGTGGTTCCCACTTATGACATTTTTCATTCAGATTTATTCTTGGATCAATGTCATTAACAAAGGAGATTTACTATGCAACTCTATCTTACTACTTTCAACCAAGAACATCATAAATTTGATTTTGCTTCAACGACTTACGAGAAGTTATCCATTATTTTACCGGGTAAACGCATCACTGTTGATGTCCGAACTGGACAGGTGTATGACCAGCCAAACAATCACCACGCCGGAAACGTTGATGCCCACCTCAGTCCCGCTACATTCCCTCACACCCTGGCAAATGGGCAGGAAGAATTGCACTCAAGCACCTTTATCCTGCAAGAGTGGATCAGGCGATTTCTGGAAACCAAAAGAGTACGCTGGAAACCAAAAACCTTGGCCGCTTACACCAATATCCTTAAGCTGTACTTAGCTTATGTTGGAACAGATCATTGGCCTCCTACCTCCCAAGGAGTGATTGATTGGTTAGATCAGGTCAAACAGACCAACACCGAAACAACGGTGCATACTTACTGGACACATGTGCGCACCTTTCTAAATTACCTAGAGAAGATTGGAGCGATAGGGTCCGGTCAAAACCCGGTTCATCAAATCAAGAATTTAGAGCTAGCTCCTGAGAAGCCAGACCTCCCTCCGGTGTCCTTTCCAGCCGAAGATCTGGATGATCTTTTTGGTTACTTGGTCATCCGGGCTAATGAAGGCGACATTTATGCTATTCGTGATTTGGCCCTAATTCGCTTCGCTTACGTAACGGGCTGTCGAGAGACTGAAATTTCGCAACTGACCCTCGATAATTTAAACCTTCAACACCGTGAAGCCACCATTCTGAGCGAAACCAGTAAAGGTCGGAAGAAACGACAAGTCTATTTTGATGATGATGTACTCGCGGCCTTGCAGGCTTGGCTTGTTATTCGTCCGGTTGTTGCTGGTGTCAACGAGGTATTTGTCTCTTTGGGGGGCAAACTTGGCTATGGGCATTCAATGCAGCCTCGAGCCCTGTATGACATTTTACAGCGGCGGTGCAAAGTGGCGGCAATTTCTTGTCGGAAGTTCCATGCGCTGCGACATACATCAGCCCTCGATGCCTTGGATGAGGGCATTTCATTGGAAAAAGTTCAGAAGCAATTGGGCCACGCCAGCATTCACACGACCATGACCTACACCCGTGGTCGAGATGAAGACCGAGCCAGGGCGTACCGAAAAAAAAGTCTTTCAGCCGGATTACCGAAGCGAGCCGATGAGCGTCGTAACCCCGATTACTGAAATCGTTTCAGATGAATTGAACTTAACGACAACAACGCGCCTCAATTGAGGCGCTAGTTGGATCAATTGCTCCTATTTCCCATTACCCAAATCTATAATATTTTTGGCATCTGCTCAATAAATCGGGGTAGCGTTGGTTGAGCCCGTCGGGTCCAACGACCTTCGACACGCTCAAGCCGCGTTATCCTCGGAATATTGAGAAGTCGCCATTCTTGACTCTTAATCAGTGGGTTGAGGGTTCGAGTCCCTCCGGGCCTATTCACTGAACTTAGAGCAAACGCCTGCCGGGTTCGGTAGGCGTTTTGCGTTTATGAGTATTGTACAGACACCTACAACATCCACAGGAGAACTCCTTGTTGTGGCCGATCAAAACGGTAATAGCCAAGATCCCCAGACAAAAGAAGAAGTCATTGCCGCCAAATTTGCTCCTTTGCGAGGCCAGCCGATAAGTGCTTCAGAAGCTAGCCAGAAGTATAGTGATAAATATAAAGTCCCAATGGGACCTGCCTTGTTTAGTCGCTGGGCAAAATTGGGTTATATCACTGTACTTGAACGAGGATATCGTTTACAACTTGATGAGGCCGAAACAGCTTGAAGCAAGCCGAATATCATCCTAACATCCTTATTTTCATCTAATCCCGGGCCGAGATCAACCTCGCCCTCGTCCGGGTGTATGGCAATATGGTCAAGCAGACCGACCTCTTCATCAACGCTTATGGCAAGCTCTATGCCAATAGAGGGGCAATGACGCCGGGCGTGGATGGCAAAACGGTCGATGGATTTTCGCTCAAGAAAGTGGAAGGTTTAATCCAGGAACTCAAAGAGCGCACTTTCAGATGGACACCAGTACGCCGGACTTACATCCCGAAAGGGAGTGGAAAGCGGCGACCACTGGGTATTCCGACCTGGAAGGACAAAGTTGTACAAGAAGTTATCCGTGTCATCCTGGAAGCTTATTACGAACCACAGTTCAGTGATAGGTCGCACGGGTTCAGACCTAACCGGAGTTGCCACACGGCCTTAGGCGACATCAAATATTGGCGGGGGACGACGTAGTTTATCGAGGGCGACATTAAGGGTTGCTTCGATAACATTTCTCATTCCAAGCTCAGTCAGATATTGGGTCGCCATATCAAGGATAGCAGCTTCTTGAAGTTGATAAACGGGATGCTGAAAGCGGGCTATCTGGAGAATTGGAAATACTACGAAACCTATTCAGGAACACCGCAAGGGGGCTTATGCAAAGCTTTGCATAAGGGGGGATTGTCAGCCCAATACTTTCAAATATCCTACTCAATGAGCTTGACCAGTTTATCGAAAAGGAACTCATCCCACAATACAACACCGGAGAAAAACGCAGAAGCAACCCCAAATACCAACAACTGACCAACGCAATGGCAACAGCCAAAAGACGAGGGGAGACCGAACAGTACAATCGGTTGAAAAGGGAGAGGCAGTCAATACCTAGTGTTGACCCCCAAGACCCCAATTATCGGCGGCTCAGATATTGCCGTTACGCGGACGAT
>CALMIS010000104.1 GCA_937864185.1 uncultured Chloroflexota bacterium | reverse complement strand
TACTCACCGGTCTTGGGGCGCTTCATCTCGCCGGACTCGATCGTGCCGGAGCCGGGCAGTTCGGGTGGCTTTAACCGGTATGCGTATACGTATAACAATCCGCTGAAGTACGTCGATCCGAGTGGGCATATTGCCGTCTGCTTCGAAGGGGGCAGTGGCAACTCATCCGTAGAGGTTGAGGGATTTCTGCAGGAAACTGGTATGTCTAAAGTATGCCAGGAAGCCCTGGCTTCTGTGGAATACCAACCGGAAGTCGATGGAGAAATTCTCCTGTTACGCAATGGCGTTGAGTCAATCGATTATGCCTATGAAAAGGTTATCGCGGCCAAGAATGCTAATTCTCTTGAACCGGTGGTGATAGCCGGCTATAGCTGGGGTGGATCAGCCGCCCTTGATCTGGCGCACATGTTAAATGATCGGCCGATCTCAACCCATAGAGGCACCAGAAATTCCGGCGACCCTGCTATTCCGGTCGATCTCTTATTCTTGGTTGATCCCGAATTTGATGGACGCTCGCTGGGACAGATAGCTACTATGCTCGGAGTTAGCCCTTATCGAAATGCAAACTCGCGTTCCGTCCCCACCTTTATTCCGAAAAATGTGAACCAAGCGTTTAGCCTTAATGCCATTGATCCTAGTCCAGGGTTTTATATAAACAAAAGATTCCAGGATGGTATCGATTATCTTCCAGGAGCTACAAATGTCAACCTTATCCTCACGCCAAATCTTGAGACACATGAAATGGAAAGAGTCAATCATTGGTCGATTATCCAAGAAGAAGTTGGCAGGCCTTTGACCGTAGCTTATTTCAGAGATCAGCTTCGTACAGCGATACGGTAGATCAGGCTGATTATATCAACATGATTTTCCAGTGATAGGAACGGGTATTAATGAGACTCGAACGAGATTTGCCGCTGCAATCAGGTACGTTACTTGTTTGGACTTACGTTTTAATATGTCTGGCCCTCTGCGCCTGGGCGATATACGTTTGGCTGCCTTTCTTTGCCGTCCTGCTGCTGATGCTGCCGTTGATGGCTCTCGGCCTGGGACTGGTAATCTTCCTGTCGTACAAACTGAAACTACAGTTGGGCTGGGGCGTGACCCTGGCCGGCCTGCTCATCCTGACGCCGCTGGGTTTGGGGCTGGCCTACAGTGCTCGGCCCTACGCGGAGCAGCTCGCCCGGCAGGCCGCCGAAACCTTTGTCAGTCACCTTGGGGTTGAACTGCGCCAAGAAGAGCAGCGGCTGCAACTTGGGGATGGCGCGGACGACATCGGGCTACCGCGCCACGTGTTGACGGTGTACACGATGTCGGAACCACGCCAGACGGTCGAAGCCAGGCTGCGCCGGCAACTGTCCCCGGCGGCGGGTTGGACTGTGTATGACGATCCTGATTACACCGCCTTTGTCTGCCAGCAGCTTGAACCCGGAGCGGAGGCTACCTTCCATCCGGGCAATCGGGTGCAGATTGTTGATGAGGAGACACTCTTTATCCAGTTGTTCTATGATTTGCCGTCTGCCTGCGCGGTGGAGCCGGAGGCGGGGTCGTAGAATCTGGATCACTAAGAGACAAAAATATCTAACGAATTCTTTCATCCGGATTTTCATCCCTTCACGCCATTATCGACTACGAGTAGGAAAGGTAAAATACTTGAAACTCAAAAACATAACCCAACTAAGTAAATCCATCGTCCCCTTGCCTCTCTATTTGGCGCTCTTGTGGGTCCTTGTCAGTACGGCCTGCA
>CALMIS010000103.1 GCA_937864185.1 uncultured Chloroflexota bacterium | reverse complement strand
TCTCCTCAACCAATACCGGACAGGCCACCAGCATATAGCCCAACCCCCGCACATTCTTGAAATGGTCAACCCCCAATTTACGGCGCAGATTGCGAATGATCGGCCGGATGGCGTTGCCGGCCTCCTCCTTGTCGCCTTGTCGCCCGTGGGTAGCCTGGAATAGATCGCGCACATTCAAGACACAGTTGGGCCGCTGCACCAGGTGTTCCAGCAAAAACGTCTCCAGCGGCGGCAGTCTAAGCTCTTGCCCAGCCAGCCAGAAGCGGTGCTGGCTAAAGTTGACTTCGAGCATCTGATCGCCCAACTGCACGGCCAATTGGGCCTGGACCCCGGCGGCCTGCAGCCGCGAGGCGACAATATCTTGGATCAGCGTGGCGGTGAGCAGCCGGCCGTGGACGATTGCCAGCAAATCTTCGACCGGCACCGACTTGCTGAGCATCTCCTCGACGCCGATCATTTTGCTGTAGCGCCGGTCGGCCGGGGTGGCATTGTCATTCAACAGAATAAAGGGGATGAGCGCCAGGCGCGGCTCGGCCCGAACCGTACGGTAGAGTTGAAAGCCGCTGTGAGGCGGCGCGGCGACATCGGCCAGGATCAGGTCGAAGGGGGAGGCTCTCAGCCGGCGCACCGCTTCGTCGATGTTGTCGAGCGCGGTCACCTGGTAGTTCGCGTGTCTCAGCTTCTGAGTCAGGTCGGCCCGGGAGTGGGGCGACGGGTCAACCAGCAAGATGGACTTTGTCGGCGCCAGACGGTCAAGTCTGTCACGGCCGTTGATGGTTGTTCTCCTCATCGGCTGCCTCGCTTGGCGGGGAGACATGCTGCCCCAGCATATGGTCAATAATCTGCAACAACGCGTCCTGCGTCTCCGGGTTCAGCTCGTCGAGCGCCGGAGCGCGCTTGGCGATTTTGCTCAAAAAGGCACTCTGCAGCAGTTGCTCCAGCGTCTCTGATTTGGCCCGGTCGTCAAAGTAGTTCAGCTCGACGTTAAAGAAGCGAGCGATGGCCTCGACCACCTCCAGGCTGGGGTTGTTGACATTCGGGTCGTTGCGCAGCCGCCAGACATAATTGGGTGTGGTGCCGATGCCCTCGGCAATCTCCCGGTCGGTGAAACGACCGCCGTCCCCTTTCGTGAAATGCTCGACGAGCCAGTTGAACTTGGTCTTGAAATGATTGGATGAGGCTGGTTTGCGTGTCATTGTTCCGAGATTCCCCTCGCGCGCCATCGCTAACGTCGCTTACGCCACGGCGTCCCAAACTGCATTGGATATGCTCTGCCAGCGAGCCCGGCTGTCGGCGCTCGACAGCAGGCGATTGCAGGTCAGGGCCACCACCAATTCCGAATCCGGGTCGGCCCAGGCCATGCTGCTGCGCTGGCCAAAGTGGCCGAAGGTGCGGCTTGTGCTCCCTTTACCCATAAAGCGGCCGTAGGGAATATCCTGCCCGCCCAGATGAAAACCGTAAGCCCAGCGCAAGTCCATCTCGACCGAGGCATCGTGCCCTTCAAAGCCCAACGACAGCGCCGCGGTCACGGTCTCAGGTTGAAACAATTGCTGCCCGCCGTATGACCCGCAGTTCAGCAGCAGCTGAAAGAAGACGGCCAGGTCGCGGGCGGTGGTGTGGAAGACCGCCGCCGGCTGGACTGCCCGGCGAATGAAGGGCAGATTGAAGACAAAGGCGGTGCTTCGCTCCTCAGGGGCGCCGGCATAGAGTTTAGCCGGTCGCGGGCTGCTCGCCGGTGGCGCGCCCAGATAGCTGTCGACCAGCCCCAGTGGTTGCAGCAGCGTCTCGGCCACGTAGCGTTCGACCGGCTGCCCGGTCACCCGGCGCACGACCTCGCCCAGGATGAAGCCGTAGTTGACCAAATGATAGGCCGACTGCGTCCCCGGCTCGAACTCGGCCGGGGTGCGAGCCACGCTGCGGGTGACCAACCCCCAATTCGGCCAGAGTGGCACCTGCCAATGCATTCCGGCGGAAGGGATGCCGGCCTGGTGCAGCAGGGTGTGGCGAATGGTCGCCGTCTCCTTGCCGTGCCGGCCGAACTCGGGCCAGTAGGTCGCCACCGGGGCGTCGAAGTCAACCCGGCCTTGCTCGATCAACTTGTGAATGGCCATCGCGGTGAAGCTCTTAGCGATAGAGAAGACCAGAAAGGATGTGTGGGGCGTAACCGGTTCCCGGCGCCCCAGGTCGGCCAGGCCGCCGGTCCGGTCGAACACGACCTGACCCTGGCGGAGCACGACCAGCTGCGCTCCGGGCAGATGGCTTTGAAACTGCTGCTCGAACAGGTCGGCCAGCTGCTGGATCCCGTCTCGGGTCATGCCCACCGCGGCGGCTGGCCGTGCCGGCGAGAAATCGAGCGGCGCAGCAAGGGTCGGATTTGTCTCCCTCATCAACTCTCGCCTCCTGAATCGTTCGATCGTAGGCGCCACGTTAGCCAATCCCTCACCCGTTCGATGAGTAGCGCGCGCCCGACCCGGGTGTAGGCTTGGACCAACAGCTCCGGGGCCAAGGCATCGTCGACGCCTTCGAGGCGGCTGAAGAGATCCGGGTCGCGTGCCAGCCACTCGGGGCGACGCACCAGCTTGAAATCCTGGATGATAATCAGGGCCCGCTGCAGGGCCAGAGCCGGTTGGCGCAGTTGCTGCCGCCACGAGACGGCGCTGATCAAGTTGGGGTGCAGTCGCTCAATCCGGCGGCAGAGATAGTTCAGCCAGAAGAGGTGGGACGCCTCAGCCAGGTAGTGCCAGGGTCGCAGCAGCACTTGATAAAAACCGGTTGGCAGAAAGATGCCCGGCCAGAGCACGCTGGAGATGAGCAGCAGCAGCGACATCACCGGGAAGATGGAGCTCGGCACCAGGGCCGGCCAGAAAAAGCCGATCAGCGAGCTGAGGATCTTCAGCGTGGTCAGCAGCGTCAGCGAACTGGCCGCCACAAACATCACGATCATCCGCAGCCGCAACTCCCCACTTTCGATCAGAATCAATTTGATCGACGTTCGTAGAATCATCGGCATCAACGAAAACGTGTAACCATAAAAAGCGTTGGCAAACAGCAGCGCCCCCCACGTCGCCGGCAGCCGGTCGGCGGTCGCATACAGCTCGGTGTGGGCCACATCGGTGCCAAAAAATAGAACGACATAGGCGGCCAGAAACAGATAGAGCCGGACCGGCCGGCCTCTGGTCGCCGGCGGCTTGGCCATGGCCTCAACGCTCAGGGCCACCAGGTAATAAGCCAGCGACAGAAAGGTGCAGCTCAGCAACCAGGCCAGGTTCGGCCAGCCGCTTAGCCGGCCGACCCCCTCGTAGACCGTGGCCACCTGAAAGAGCAGGGCCGGAATGACGGCTAATCCAAACAGCCAGGCGCTCAGTAGCCGGCCGTCAAGAGCGCGCCGTTCCCGCCAGACGACCGGCGCCTTGTACAGAACAAACAGGAGGGCTACCAGCGCCCCCATCAGTTCGCTGGCGTTGGCGAGCATGCAGCTCTACTCCAGCTTCAGAAGACGTGCAGGCTTTTCAGGAACTCGGTACCGGGTGAAGAAGGGTGATGGATCTTGGCTTGAGCCAGCAAGACACGGTGATGGATCAGCAGGGCCAGCTGTTCGGCCTCCCGATCTTCTGGGGTCGGGTTGATGATTGAGCGGCATTGAACTAGGTCCAACTGCTGCAACAGGCGGCCGATAATGACCCGGGGTGGCTCGGTGATCAGCAGGGTTTGGTGACCGAGCAAGATGTGGGCTAACTCGTGGAGGATGGTGATCCGTTCGAGGAGCGGAGGCAGATTGTCGGCGTAATAGATATGTTCGGTCTCGGGGTGAGACAGCCAGAGGCCGGAGAAAGCGCGCGGCATACTGGGCCAGGGTTGGAGTTCAATGGGTTTGCCTCGCCGTTGGGCGATCCAATCGACAAAAGTGGCCAGGCTGAACTGGCCAAAGTCAAAATCCATCGTTTCAAAAGTGGCTTGCAACCTGCGTCGGTTCATGGGCTCAACCTTCCTGCGATTTTGAATGTGCGTCGTGGCCGGCTCGATAGTGCGCCTCGGCTGAAGATAACTATATCACTATAAATGCAAGAATGCAATACGTATTTTGTACCTATACAATCTCTTTATTGATCACAGTTGCCACGGAAATTTCATAGATGCAACGAAATTACCACACTATTTCATAGTCGCAGCACCAAAAAGTGGACTAGACTCGACTCGGTCACTGGGGTCAACTTTCACCGAACGGCGTATCAAACCGCCCTGCATCACTAACGACCCACTATCGCTTCACCTGACGTTTCCCTCTCGGCTGGCGCATCAACCTCGCCTGCTCCCTGCCGGCCCCTGACCATTTTTATCAAAACTCAGCCAAGGAGAATCGTCAATGTTGACTAACCGTCGCCAGCAGCAAGCTTTGGCCGATTTGCTGCACGGCCTGGAGTCGGAGGTATCTTTCGAGCAGTTCAGCGAGCCATACCGCAGCCTGTGGCGCGAGATCTGCCAGCTGATCGATCTGGGCTACGACCGTTACGACATTCAGCAGGAACTGGCCCGTCTCAAACTACGGGAAGATGATAACCGGCTGGCCGCGGCCATCGATGCTGTTCAGGTTTTGGAGCCGGGCGCTACCCGGCAGTACACCTCGCTGCAAGAGATCGGCCCGGCCTTGCCCCAGACGACCTGGCTCTGGCCGGCCTGGATCCCTCGTAGTCTGCTGACCCTGCTCGCCGCCTGGCCGGGCGTGGGCAAGACCTACTTCGCCCTCGACCTGGCCCGGCGGGTCATCGCCAACCTACCCGCCCCGGATGGCGTGCCGCTTAACCTGACGGGCGGCACGGTCATCTTCGTTGACGCTGAGGATTTCCTGCCCGACGTCTACGAGCGAGCGACCGTCTGGGGGATGGCGCTTGATCGCTTCTATCCCCTCCGCCGCCCGCCTCGCGACCTGATGGACCTCTCCCGCGCCGAATACCAGGACCCGCTGATCGAGATGTGCTACGACCTGCGCCCGGACTTGGTGATCATCGACTCGCTGTCACTGGTCAACGTCCGGGGTGAAAACAACATCGAAGATCTGCGGGACGTGCTCGGCTTCTTTGTCGAATTGGCCGGCGCCTTCGATTTGGGGCTGCTGCTGATCCACCACCTGCGCAAGCCGGGCAAGGGCCTGATCCAGCCGGTGACGATGCACGACCTGCGCGGCTCCGGCCACCTGGTGGCCATGGCCCGCAGCATCATCGCTCTGGACGTCATCCGGATGGGGCCGGAGGAGGACCCCAACGGCCCGCGCCCGCTCAAGGTCCTCAAGAAAAACCGGGGCAAGTATCCCAAACCGCTGTCGGTTCAGTATCACAGCGCGGAGACCAACGCCGATGTGGCGGTCCTGGAATACGGCCCGCTGGATCTATTCCACCAGGTCTCCGAGACGCTGATGGCCCAGTGCGCCGACTGGCTGGTCGAGCTGCTGACCGAGCTGGGACCGCTGCCGTTCAACGAGATTGTCGTCTACGCCGACGAGGCCGGCTTCAAGCGCAGCACGGTCGCCAAAGCCCGGCGTTATTTGGGAACCAGAGTGATCGATACTAAAGGCCAGCGCCAGCCGGGCAATCAATGGGCCTTGGCGGACCACGCTTCGAGCGTCGAGCCTGCGCCGGACGAGACCGTTCCGGCGGTCGAGCGCTGTGCCGGGTGGCTGCAAGAAGTGCTGCAAGCCGGTCCGCTCGCCTACCGCGACCTGGTCGAGCAAGCGCGCCAGGCAGGCTTTTCGGAGAACACGCTGCAAGCGGCTCGCCAGCGCTGCCCCGGTATTCTTGACACCATCGGTCCCCGCCGGCGGGGCAACCGCTGGGCGCTGGCCGAGACATGAGGAGTTTACCAGTCTACCATGTCACTGCGTTTTGCGCGGATGAAGAGCGGCCGTCCGCAAAAGTGAGTGACATGACAAACTGATAGACTCCTCATGTGTTGGAGGGCAGGCTGGAAACCGTTAGAACCGGTTTGCATTCAGGAGAAATCAAAAACCGCGTTGAATGAAGGAAGGAAGGGAAAACAAAGATGAACAGTGCCAACAAATCGAGTCTTCTCGCCGAGATTGGAAATCTCTTGATTCAATTTCAGATCGAGCGACAAAAGCACTCTGAGGCCAACGCTGACCACCCACCGGTGGCCGAATCGAAGGGAACAAAAAAAGAGGGCGGCGCAAAGGTGAAGTCGGAGACTAGCCTGGCAAACTCAACCCAGCAACGCCGGCGAAAAGCGAAATTAACTCGACACAAGCGAAGTCAAAACCGGGCCAGGGTGCGGCCCCGGACCGGGTGAGGTAGAGCCTGGAATATCGCCTGAAACTTAATCATCTTTCGCTGTTTGCTGGCGGTATTTGTAGCGGGCATAGTTGAGCAGTTCGGTTCGATCCTCGGGAGACATATTCCTGGCCAATTCCACTAATTCTTGCAGGGTGGTATCTTCCGTGGCCGGCAGCGCTGGCAATAAGCCCGCTATTCGAAACACCTTTTCGGGCGGCTCGCCCAGCGCTTTGGCAATCGCGCGGCATAAGTCAGGGCCCGCGTTCCGGTCGCCGGTCAGAACGCGGCTCAAGGTGCCGGTATTGACGCCCGCCCGCTTGGCCAACTCGGCCGGCGTCCATCCGCGCTGATTTAATTCATCGAAAATCCAATCGGAAAGTGAATTCATTGCTGCCATCAGGAAGTATTTTACTGTCGAAATATCAACCAATGGGAAGTAATAAACTTCCTGTTGACAGATATATCATAGTCAGTTATAATACGACTGCCAAAAGGAAGTTTTAAATTTCCAACAGGAAGTAAAGGAGTATCGTATGGCTCAAATTCAAATCTATGCAGATCTTAAATTAAAGGAAGCGATTGAGCAAGTCGCTCGAGAAGAGGAGCGCAGCGTCTCGTACGTGGTGCGCCAGTGGATCAAGCAAGGGCTGGCTTTGCGAACGCAAATCCCCGCTGGTTCCCAGGAGTGGGAAGGCGGAACCCACCAGCCAAGTAACCGGTAAAAGTGAAACGCCCAGAGGGAATGGCTCTGAGACGTTTCCAAACATTACCCTATCCAACATTGAAAGGAGAATAGTGCCGTGTCGAAAAAGAATAGTCCCGCTTCGGACCGTAATCAGCAATCTACCCAGGGTTGGCCTGCCTCGCAGGTGATGACCCAATTTCTGGCAGAGTTCCACAGCCAACAAGAACAAATCCGGCAAACTCAACGAGACGAAGCCGTCTGTTTTTTGTCGATCGCTAAGTGGGCCTGTGAGCTTCTCGTGGAGATGGAATTAACTCCGGCGGCTTTAGAAAGGGCAGACTTGATCGCTGCCGCCGGGTATTTAGACCAACTCTTAAAGGACTTGCTTGATCAGGAGGCGAAGGCGTGAGCCAGCTATCCCATCGGCAGCGTATTGCCCACATCCGCAATCTGGGAAGTACCGCGATTGAGTACATCTCGGAGCTATCGGTGTGGCTCATGCCGATTGTGGCCTCGCTGAGCCTTTTCTCGGAAATGACGCACCGGCAGAACAGTCTGGTCAGCTCCGGCCTGGGGGGCACCCTGGCCGCGGTGGCGGTCGAGTTGTGCGCGCTGTCGTTTATGCACACGGCCCTGAGCCTGTTTAACCAGGAGCGCCTGGTCCCGTTCGGCTTGATGCTGGCGGCCATTGTCGTCTACATTCTGACCATCGCCACGGTGACTATTGGTCACTTTATGTGGCCTGAGCTGGCGCGGACCTTTACCCCGATTGCCTTATCCATCATTGCCCTGCTCTCGGCCTTGTGCGCCTCCTTCCGAGCCAACTACTTGTCAGGGGATGAGCCGGTCACCGCTAGCCCGGTTGACCCCGGTGTCACCCTCGACCCGGGTCAGAAGCAAGCGGTTGAACCGGTGCCGGTCAATTTGAACCGGGTGGACGAGGTGCCCCAGTCACCGGAACCGACGCACCACCAAGCGGCTCAACTGCGGGCCAAGGGGCTGATCTGGTCGCGGATTGCCGATGAACTGGGCGTAAGCCTCTCCACGGCCAAACGGTGGGCCAGGTCGGCTGAACTGGTCGATGAACCGGCCGGCTCAACCGCCTACGTGAACGGGAGTGAGCCCCAATGAAATACTTGATGACCTCCACGCAGATCAGCTATCAGCTAGCCTTGACCGCCAAGGTCAGAAACGACAAGGGTGAAGAGTACCTGACCACCAAAACGCTCATCCAGCTCACGACGCTGGTCATGGTCCTCTGGCAGGTGCAGGTCACGGTTAATCATCACTGGTCTGCGCTGCTGACCTGGATCGATGATCTGATCATGACCGTCGAGCTTACGCTCAAAGTTGTCAGTATCGGATTGAGTGCCCTCGCCTTTGGGCTGGGAGTCAAGCTATGAAAAAGCTGGTCGCTGTTGTCGCCGGTGGCTTTGCCTTGCTAGTGATCCTGAGCTGGTCGATCGACGCCACGCTCCGGCAGGAGGTTATCTCCCTGGCCCGCTTGACCCTCTACGCCCTGACCTGCGCCATCGTCAGCATCCTGAACATCTGCTGCTTCTACTTGATTCTGGCCACGCGAGAGCGGGTCTTGATCAAACAAGCGGAGCGAAAACAGCTTCAACGCGAAGCCGAAATCTACACGATCGTCAGCGACCACGGCGTTTTTGTCCGTGATACGAATGCCAAAGCGGTTTGGCGACCTCTGCATCTGAACCCGGCTGCCCGGCAGAACGGCATCGCCGCGCCACCGTCTCCCATCGAAATCGCTGCCTGGCAGACCTGGACCCTGCGTCATCGGCCGAGCGCCTTCAAGGAAGTCAGTCCCCACCTCTTGCCGGAACCAAACCCGGCTGTGGATTTGCTGACGGCCCTGGAAGCGGTCCAACGCTGCCTGATCGTCGGGCCGAGCGATGCCGGTAAGACCACCCTGTTGCAATGGATCATCAGCCGCCGCCAGATGTCGAGCAAGGTGATCATCATCGATCCGCACGCCTATCCGCACAAATGGCAGGGCGGCAAGGTCATCGGCACCGGCCGCACCTACAAAGACATCGATCGGGCCTTGACGGCGCTGGTTCAGTTGATGACCAAACGTTACCACGAAATCGGGCGGGGGCAGGTGGCGGAAGGCCAGCATCCCCGCCTGACGGTCATCATCGATGAGTGGCGGGCGATTGTCTACAACGTCAAAGGGGCCAGCGAGGCGCTCAAAGCGTTACTGACGGAGTCGCGAAAGGCCGCCTTTAGCGTCTTTGTGGCCACCCACAGCGATCGGGCTAAACCGCTCGGGTTGGAGGGTGAGTATGACCTGAAGGACGGTTTTGCCATAGTGCGGCTGGGCGTCGTCAACGGCCAACGCGAGGCCACCATCGATTTGGGGAATGGCGAGCTTCCGGCCAACCTGCCCGGCCCTTTTGCGACCGTGCTTTCCACACTGATCCCCCCCACCGTCTCTCCTCAACCTTTCGCCGCGCCTGAGCAAGAGATCGGGCTAGACCTTGAACCTACTCCAACCGAAGCTCGGATTCTCGCTTTGTTTGATCAGGGCGAGAGCATATCCGCCATCGCCGAAGCCGTCTTTGGCTCAAAAGGCGGCAATCAGAATCAGAGAGTCAAGGAAACTTTGAGCAAATTCGAGCGGGTGTAGGGTGTAAACGGGGTGGGTAAGTCCGCTACACCGGGGTTTTTACACCCTACACCAAAAGCAATTCTTGATCTACGAAGCCCGATGTGGTCAGTCGGTTACAAATGCCGGCGGCCACGGGACGTAATTTGTAGAAAGAGGTGAAATAGTGGCCCATGCCATAATTTATGATAGAGCCAGCACCAAAGGGCAAGAGGGCAATTATAGCCGAAAGAACGCAAAAAGAATGGGCGTTAAGATAGCGGAGCAACATGGCTATACCTGGGAATTTGTTCCTGAAATTGGGAGTGGCAGGACTTTATCAACACGCCCTAAGATGATGGCGATTCTCGATCGCATTGCTGCTGGGGAGGTTCAAGCAATTATTTGCCAAGACCTGGACCGGTTGGCACGACCCGATGAACAAGCTGACTTCGCGACAATCAAGAATGTTTGTGTAAAGGCTGATACCAAGATTTACACTCAAGGCGGGGTTTATGACCTGCGCAACAAAAACGCACGGCTTACTAGTGGCTTAAAAATGGTCGTGGCCAATTATGAAGCCGACGCGATAAAAGAACGTTCCTATCGGGCCAAGGTTGAGAAAGCGCGTTTAGGTGACTACAATGGCGGGCCGGCTCCATTAGGATATAAGATCTGTTTTGAGCTCGATACCAAGGGAAAGCGGTCAAGTTGGATTGAGATAGACGAAGCCGAGCGAGTTGTAGTTGAACGGATCTTTGAACTGTATCCCCTGCTTGGAGCAAATGCAACAGCGAAACAACTCAATCAAGAGGGATATAGAGGTAAAAATGGAGGGCTGTTTGAAAGTGCGACTGTTTTGAAAGCAATCCGAAATCCAATATATACCGGGTTTGTTATTTGGGGACGGCGCGAGTACTCTTCCATTCGTTATGAAATGCAAGAATTGAACTTTGAACCGGAAGCTATTCTCAAACCGGAACTGCGAATAGTGCCAATTGAAGCATGGGAGTACTGTCAGCAGCTTAGTCAAGATAGATCGGTTTATAGCTTTAATACGCCAGGCCGGGCCGGCCAGCATTTGCTGACAGGTTTTTTGAGATGCCCAAAATGCGGTGGGACGATGAACTGGGGCGGTTCGGTTCGTACTGGCAGAAGGATGTACCGATGTAGTGCCGCCTTGCGAAATGGAACATGCGAAGGGCAAGCTCAGGGCGAGGTGGCAATTCTGCGCACGCTTATACCTTTCTTGAGCCAGATCATCAGTAGTGATATTGGCCTCGACAAGGTTCTTAACAATGCTGTCGATCAATATGGCAAGTCCATTACCGAAAGCGAACTCGAGCGACAGTTGTCGACAGAGTTGCACGCGACAAATACACAGCGGGATAGATTGATTGAGAACATTGCCGCAGGAGTCCTAATCGGCGATGAAGCAAAAGCAGCCATGGTAAAGATTCGGGAGAAAATTGCCCGGATTGAAAGACAACTGGCCACAATCGATGAACGAGTGAAAGTAAAGAAAGAATACCTCAGCGCAATCCAGTATTTGAAAGGTCAAGACATTGAGGGAACTTTAACCCTGATGGCAGAAGAAAAACCGGCGGTATTCCGGCGATTGCTTGGATTAATGCTTGAGCCAAACGGCTTGGAAGTCAGAAATTATCGAAAAGGTAATACTTGGTTGAGCGAGATAGTTGATTGCCAGCTTCACAGCGAACTGCGGGCGATGTATTCTGGAAACAACGCCAATGTCCTTGTCATGAGTCTCAGAGCGACCTCGCCGGAGGTGGCCAAAGAGATGC
>CALMIS010000102.1 GCA_937864185.1 uncultured Chloroflexota bacterium | reverse complement strand
CGCCTGCTCTGGACAAACGTGAAAAGAGGAGACAAGTATATAGCCACCGAAAGATTCGCCATTCACCACTATGACTATATTTACAACGTCGAAACGCAGGTCACCCAACTAGGAGCCGGCGATGCCTGGGATCCGGCCTGGTCGCCGGTTGAAGCCCGGCTGGCCTTTGTTTCCAATGACAGCAGCGATGACGAAATCTGGGCCATCAATCGCGATGGCAGTGATCCGGTCCGCTTGACCAGCACCAATGAAGAATACAATGCCCGTGAAATCGGCAAAGACACCTTCATCCCGGAAGTGAACGGCCATCCATCCTGGTCACCCGATGGCCAACAAATCGTCTTCTGGTCCAATCGCACCGGCAACCGGCAGCTCTGGATTATGAACAAAGACGGGAGCGACCAGCGCTTGCTGTTAGAATGGACCCCCTACAACGACTCGGACCCGGTCTGGATCAAATATCTTGAACCGGCCCCGCCGTCAGTCCGATAGGACAGTTGAGGTTCAATTTATAGCCCAAAGAAGAGGAACTACTATTATGGAACAAGAACTGGATATCAATCTGGATAAGGTCATCTTACCTTTAAAAAGATGGTGGTGGGCTCTGCTCGTGGCAGCAGCTTTAGCCGCCACCGCGGCCTATTTCTACAGTCTGCAACTTCCCCGGCTCTATCAGGCGACCACGACCATCATGGTCGGGCAGTCGATTAAAGCCACCGAGCTGACGACGCGCGATATTGAGCTGAGTGGACTCCTGGCCCAAACCTACTCGGATATGGCGGGGCGCCAACTTGTCTTGGAGGGCGTGGTCAAGGCCCTGAGCCTGGAGCTCCCTTGGAGCAGTTTGAAAGATCGAGTTACGGCCGATCCGATTCGTGGCACCCAACTCTTTCAAATCAAAGTTACAGCTGATGACCCTGAGCAAGCCCGCCTCATTGCCGATGAAGTGGCTCGCCAGCTTATCTTGCACAGTCCCACCAACCAGTATCAGCAACAGAATCAACAAAACCAACTCTTTGTCCAACAACGCCTGGAAGACCTGCAGGTCAAGATCCAAACCGGGCAGGCCAGACTTGAAGCTTTACAAGCGGATATGAGCGGCCCGCTCACCGCCGAGCAAGTCAAGGAGTTGCAGCAAGAAATCGATACGCTCGAAGATCTGCTCGCGGACTGGGAAAAGAACTACACGGAACTTTTGATCCTCTACCGAAACACCGACTCGCCCAATCAGCTAGCCATTATCGAGTCTGCTCAAGCCGGGCTTAAGCCGGTCAGTCCCAACCTTCCGCTCAATACGGCGGTGGCTGGGGGTGTCGGCTTGGCCGTGGCCGTGGCTCTGGCTCTGGGGATCGGCGCCTTTGACCGCACGATCCGATCCGCCGGCGATTTATCGACCGTAGCTGAGGCCCGGGTGTTGGGCGCTGTTGGGCGGCTGCGGGGCAGGCGCCCGGAAGAGAAGTTAACGACCTCGGCAAAACAGGCCGATGCCCACGCCGAAGCTTACCAGGTGGTAGCGGCTAGACTTCGCTTGGCCTCCACTGATCGCCCCTTTAAATCCTTTGTGGTTACCAGCGCCAAGCCTCATGAGGGCAAAAGCCTCACTGTCGCCAACCTGGGCCTGGCTTTGGCTCAAACCGGCTTACGCACGATCATCATCGACGCCGATTTGAGACAACCTGTCCAACACGGGTTTTTCCAAGTTCCTAATACCGGTGGCTTGGCCGACCTGTTCCAAACTCAGAGTCTCGATCCGCGGGCTTACTTGAAGCGGACGGCCCACAAGAACCTCCAGCTCATCACCAGCGGCTTACTGCCTGTGACACCTCCTCAAATCCTGGGCTCAACCTGGATGAAGGATTTCGTTACCCAGTTGGAACAGATGGCCGATATGGTGATCTTTGACAGCCCGCCCCTTTTGCACTTGGCTGATACTGCTATTCTCAGCAGTCAGGTCGGTCAGGCGGTGGTCGTTGTCAAAGTGGGGCAGACCAAGCTCAACGAGTTTGAGCAGGCTTTATCTACTTTGCAGGCGGCCAAGGTAAGCGTAGTGGGCAGCGTCTTGAACGGTGAAGGGCAGAGCAAAGCCGAACTCGCCCAGTATACGCCTTACTATACCGGCTATCAAGAGCAAGTGGTGTCGCCAAACAAGCGCGCTCGCGCCTCAAAGAAGTTCTCGGCTCTGCTCGAATAAGGCCACCATGTTGAAGAATCTCAGCCAGTCTCAGTTTGTTTCGTTGGTCGTCGATCTTGGTCTGACCCTGCTCGCGCTCTCGTTGGCCAAGGTCTTGCGCGAAACCTTACCGTTTGGGGTCACCTTAGGTCCGGCCCCGCTGCCCTTTAGTCCCTGGCTTTTCGTCATCGTTGTGGGCGTCTGGAGTGTAGTGTTCACGACGTTGGGCGTGTATGGAACCGCCTCACCCTTCCAGCGAACTCGCTTCTATTCCCGCGTCTGCGGCGCCACGACCGGAGCCAGCTTTACCTTTGCCGGGGTCTGCTACCTGTTATTCCGGGATTTATCCCGACTTCTGTTTGGTTACTTCTACCTACTCGATCTGGTTTTTCTGTGTGGCTGGCGGTTAATTATGGATATGCTCTTCGTCAGAGCTGGTCACGCTCAGGCCGTCACGCCCCGTCGGATTTTGATCGTCGGGATCAATGACAAAGCCCAGCGATTGGCGGAAGCGATCCAGGCTCAGGCCAACGCCGACCTGATCTTGATTGGCTTTGTCCAGGACAGCCCCACAGCCACCGGATCACCGGTTCTTCCCGTCTTGGGCACCCCGGCTGATGTCCCTCACCTCATCGCCGAGCACCAAATTCAGGAGATTGTTTTCTCGACCTCTCCCGCCACGGAGCCTGCCTTGAAGTCGTTGGTGCTGCGCCTGCAAAACGCCTCGGTCAACCTCCGGCTCATCGTCGATGCCTTTGATTTGGCCTTCTTGCGCTCCCCGGTCGAAGAGTATCAGGGCATCCCGCTGACGACTTTAAACAATTTCCCGGTGTAAGCACCTTGTGCCCGTGCGCATTTACTAAGCCCGCTCGTTTTGCCGCCAGACTCAATCAGACTCCACCACAATTTGCTGCTCGATGAATCCCCGTAGACCCTCCCGATAACCGTCGCCCGCAGTCAGGAAGCCCTCGTTGTGGGTACCTTGCAACTCCAGAAACTGTTTTGGTTCCGGCGCTGCTTCGAAGATTTGCCGGCCGTGGCTGTATGGAATGATCTCGTCGTCCGGGCTGTGGATAACCAGCAAAGGCGTATCAATTTGTTGGATGCGCTCGATGGTTGGATATCGACTTGTGGTCAGGAGCCGCACCGGCAAAAATGGGAACTGGCGAGCAGCCATATCCGGAATTGAGGTAAAAGTCGACTCTAAAATCAGCGCCTTGGGTTGGTAACGGGTGGCTAATTGCGTCGCCACCGCGCCACCCAGTGAGCGCCCAAACAGGATAATTTGATCCGGAGCCAACCCGCGCTCGTTGACTAAATAAGTCCAGGCCGCTTCGGCATCGAGGTAAGTGCCCTGCTCATCGGGGCTACCTTCGCTCTGACCGTACCCCCGATAATCGATGATAAAGACGTTTAGACCCAATTGGTGAAAAAGCCCAATCGACGCCAGCCGGTGAGAGATATTTCCGGCATTGCCGTGAAAGAATAGAACGGTGTAATCACTTTCGCTCGGGATGTACCAGCCGTGAAGCCGGACCCCATCGCCAGCCACCACTGACACCGTTTCATACTTCAAGCCGATGTCGGCCGGGCTGGCGATGAGGCCGCTGCTGGGGAAGAAAATTAGGCGTTTCTGAAAGAGGAAAAGAAGGAGGATCAAAGCGATGTAGATTAAAGCGGCTAGAGACAATAGAATAACGGCTGTTCGCATCCTGATTCGGCTGAGCCTGCCTGCAACTTGATTACATCACCCGAGTTGGCAATGGGTTGATAACAATGTACACTATTTCTCAAAATGTAGAAATTAGTTAAGAAACGTTGCGGACGGAGTTGAACCGCTTGAGCGTCCGATTTTTAGTAAAAGTCAGGACTCGATGACTCTAAACGGAATTGCGAGTGTGTGAATGTTAGTTCCCCAAATCGAAGCCTTGCTCAAAAGTATCAATAGTTTCCAAGAGCAAAGAGAGTCTGCCGGAGAGGTGGGGGACCTTTTGGACCGGACAAAAGGTATGCTGGGGCGGTTATTGCAGCATCTTCGCCAGGAAAATGAAGATGTAATTATCGACCGTGTTCCCGATAGAGATCCCTCCGCTGCTGTCTCTAACGAAATAGACCTTCCGGTCACAGACCGCTCCGAGTCCCTGGAACTGGTTAATTTGCAGTTGCGCCGCAAGATCGAACAACATCATCAGATTGAGCTTGCTCTCAAAAAAAGTGAAGCCCACTATCGAGCAATAATCGAAGATCAAACCGAGATGATCTGTCGCTTCCAGCCGGATGGTACTTTAACATTTGTCAACCAAGCCTATTGCCGTTATTTTGGCAAAAATCGGTCAGAGCTCATTGGGCACCACTTTATGCCTGGTCTCCCCGAAGAAGATAAACAGGCGGTTCAAAATCTGCTAGCCTCTCTAACCTCGGTGAATCCCATCGGTAGTATCGAGCACCGAGTCATCACCCCAAGTGGGGAAATACACTGGCATCGCTGGACCAACCGCCTGATCTTTGATCAGCGCGGGCAACCGTGTGAGTATCAAGCTGCCGGTCGAGATATCACCGACCGAAAAAAGGTTGAAGCCGCTTTGGCGGAAGAGCGAAATCTTCTCCGCACCCTGATTGATAATCTGCCCGATTTTATCTACTTTAAAGATCTTCAGGGTCGTTTTATCATTAATAATAGAGCGGTGGCCGAAGCTATGGGTACCGATGTAGAGAACTTAATCCACAAAACGGATTTTGAGTTTTTCCCTGAAGAACTCGCCGAAGAATACTATACGGATGAACAAGATATTATTCGCTCGGGTCGACCGATCATTAACAAAGAAGAGCCGATGGTCGATGTGTTAGGGTGTTGGCGCTGGTTGTCAACTACAAAACTGCCACTGCGCAACAGTAACTCCGAAATCATTGGCGTAGTCGGCATTGGTCGAGATATAACCGACCGCCGCCTTATGGAAGCCTCAATTCGAGAGAAATCTGCGGAACTGGAAGCAATCTTTACCGCCATTCCCGATGCCGTCGCCTTTGGCAGTGTCGAGCGCAAGATCAGGAAGGTCAACCCCGTCTTTACCCAACTCTTCGGCTATCAGCCTGAAGAGATTTTGGGCAAAAAGGCGGCTATTCTGTACGCTAACTCCCATATGTTCCAAGAGACAGGGCAGTCGCGATTCAATGTGGATGCTCCCGAGACTCTTGAGCCTTTTGAAGCCGTTTATCGACGCAAGAATGGTACTTTATTTACGGGAGAAACAGTAGGAACGATAGTCAAAGACTCGGCCGGTACAGTGCTTGGTTACTTGGCCATTATTCGTGATGTCACCGAGCGCAAAAGGACGGAAGAGGATAATGCTCGGCTTTTTGAAGCTGTTAGCCAGCAGCGAGAGCAACTTCGAGCTTTAACCGGTCAGTTGGCGCAAGCACAGGAGACGGAGCGAAAAATCCTTGCTCGGGAACTGCATGATCAGGTTGGGCAAAACCTAACTGCCCTTGATCTCAACCTCAATATTATTCACGGGCGCCTGACGAAGCTATCTCAGACCGATCTCGATCTGATTGCTTCTCGACTTGACGACTCTCTCTCTCTTGTCGCCCAAACTGCCGAACGTATCCGTAATGTTATGGCTAGCCTAAGACCCCCAGTCTTAGACGATTATGGTTTGTTAGCCGCCCTACGCTGGTACGTCGAGCAATTTACGGCTCGGGTTGGTTTTTCCGTTACTATCGAAGGCCAGAATTCGATTCCTCGCTTGCCTGAGCAGGTTGAAACAACCTTGTTTCGCATTGTACAGGAAGCGCTGACCAATGTCGCCAAGCATGCCAGAGCAGATCAGGTGCTGCTGAAGTTGCAGGTCGATGATGAATTTATTCGATTAGTTGTGGTCGATGATGGCATTGGCTTTAAGCTGGAGAACTGGGCCGATCCTATCAAGCGGAAAAGTTGGGGGCTCATCACCATGATTGAGCGTGCCGAAGCTATTGGCGGCTACTGCCAGATTGAGTCGGAACTAAAATGCGGTACCCAAGTTACGGTTGAAGTGCCTCGCTAATATCAAGCTTTCTTGACAAGACCTAGAGGGTTTTTATTACAGACAATACATATCAGTTGCAGTAAAATATTGTATGCACACAGCGATACTTATCCGTTAACCCCTTTCTATAAACTTAGGACTAGTTTATTGAAATACCCTCAGAGGGAGGTTTTGTCATGTTATCTAGAATTTTGCTAATCGATCACCATCGCGATCTACGAAAATCTTTATCCAAATGGTTAGAAGCTAAGTTCCCTTTTACTCAAGTGATCGAAGCGGGTAGTCAACACGAAGCTATCGATCTAGCCCAAAAGAACGCACCTAATGTGGTCGTTATGGATAGTTATACATCTCGAGTGGATGACCTGAGAGCGGCTGTTCCCACGGCTCCGATTGTTATCTTAATGAATTACGAAGATGATGATGACAATTGTAACGCCTTAATGGCCAGTGCTTGTGTGAGCAAGAACGCTCTAACAGACTTGCAGCCGGCATTAGCGGCTTTTCTCGCTAACTAAAGTTTTATAACTTTATTATAAGCTATAAAAAAACTCCTCCGTATGGCACGGAGGAGTTTTTTTATTCTAGGTAACTGCTAACTTAGCCCTCGCTAGTCATAATAAACAAGGGTTGCATTTCAAAGCTCTTATAGTGCGGCCGTAGACGTTCGGTGTTGTAGTATTTTCTTACGTTGACCAGTTTCTTGGTGCTAGTTACAACATCGAGAGGCATATTATCATACCGACCATTCTTCAACACCACTAAGCGACCATGCACCCCTTGCAGCACTAGATCAAGTGCCAAGTTTCCGTAGGCCATCGGCACAATTGAGTCGATCGCATCAGGATCACCGCTGCGAACCATATAGGCCAACTTTTGGTTGATAGTGTTGATTTTTCTGCCTTTGTTGTACTTAGCTGATAGTTCTTTCAACTCCGCCGAAACTAGATCACCAATACCACCGAGCTTGGCGTGTCCATAAGCGTCAGTCGCCGCATCCTGGAAGACCATTTCGCCGCCTTCAAACATTGCTCCTTCTGAAACAATCAGCACGGCATACTTGCTGGGGTTCTTTTCCCGGTCTTCAACCATTAGTTCTGTAAGTTGTTCCATGCTGAATTTAAATTCCGGAATCACACAGCGGTTAGCTGCCCCAGCCATGGTAGGAAGCATTGCCGTAAAACCTGCATAGCGACCAAAGACTTCTAGAACTAAGAATCGCTCATGCGAACCGGCAGCGGTTCGCAGACTGTTGGCCAATTGGATCGTGCGCGTTACACATGTACTAAACCCAATACAGTAGTCAGTACCCGGAACGTCGTTATCCATAGTCTTGGGAATAGCTACGACCTTAAACCCCTGCTGAAATAAATGAACTCCATAGCTTAAAGTATCATCACCCCCAATAGGAATAAGATAATCGATCCCCAAGAAATCAAGATTTTTCAAGACTTCGGGAGTCATATCGTTATATTCATCTTGATAACTATCTTTTAAGTGATCGGGGACATCATCTTTCTTAACGCGACTGGGCTTCGTCCTGGAAGAATGCAAAAAAGTACCTCCGGTTCGCCCTGCTCTATTGACAACATCTTCAGTCAGCACTTGAAAGTTTCGACTGTTATCCGCATCTTTGTCCCGGCTCATCTCGATGATTCCGGCCCACCCACGCCGAAGCCCAATCACTTGGTATCCTTCCCGGATCGCTCTAAACGTAACAGCTCGAATAGCTGGGTTCAACCCAGGCACATCGCCACCCCCGGTTAGAATGCCGATTACCCCTTTAGTCTTTTTGATATTAGCCACAGTCACTGCCTCCTCTTCAAAAAAGCTTGAAATTATTGCTTCATATTTAACCAGCGAAGGTCGGAATGTCAAATCAACCCACCACTCAGTATAGGCTAAGACCACCCCGGATTCACTGGATCGTCAGCGAGTTTTGACCTGGACATTCGACTAGTTTATCGCCTTTGAACTAAGCTAGAGACTTCTAACTATACTATAACTTTGTTCCAAGATCTTTTTTGGAAAGATGCATTAGTATTGGCGGTGATCAATTTCTAAAGATTGTTATTTCGCTTGGCAGATGGTAAAATCGAATTTGCCTAGCCAAACCTCGATAATTTTAGGAGAAAAAAATGCGAGTACTTATCACAGGCGGCGCTGGTTTTCTTGGCTCTCATCTTTGTGATCGTTTCTTGGCGGAGGGTCATCAGGTTATCGCGATGGATAATTTGATTACCGGGAATACTGCCAACATCGAGCACCTAGCCGGCAATCCAAACTTCCTCTTCATTCATCACGACGTAACAAATTATATCTATATCGAAGGTAAGCTTGATGCTGTACTGCATTTTGCTTCCCCGGCAAGCCCCATTGACTATTTGGAACTACCTATTCAGACCTTAAAAGTGGGCGCCTTAGGCACCCATAAAGCGTTAGGGCTGGCTAAAGCTAAAGGAGCACGGTTGTTACTGGCTTCAACTTCCGAGGTTTACGGTGACCCGTTGGTTCATCCCCAGCAGGAAGACTATTGGGGCAATGTGAATCCTATCGGTCCGCGCGGCGTGTATGATGAAGCTAAACGGTTTGCTGAAGCAATGACAATGGCTTACCATCGTTATCATCACGTTGACACCCGAATTGTGCGGATCTTTAATACCTATGGTCCTCGTATGCGGCAGGAAGATGGTCGGGTAGTTCCAAACTTTATTGCCCAGGCGTTACGGGGAGAACCCCTGACTGTATATGGTGATGGCAGTCAGACCCGTTCTTTCTGTTTCGTGAGCGATTTAATTGATGGTATCTACCGTTTGCTTATGTCCGATGAGATTGAGCCAGTTAATATCGGTAACCCCGCGGAGATGACCATTCTCCAATTTGCCGAGAAGATTGTTGAATTGACCGGTAGCCGGTCAGATATCGTCTTTGTTAACCCCACCGATATGCGGATTAAAGATGATCCCAAGGTGCGGCAGCCCAATATTGGCAAAGCCCAGCGCATCCTTGGCTGGGAACCAAAAGTTCCTTTGGATGAGGGATTAAAAGCCACAATCGATTATTTTAGAAAAGTTGTCTAAATTTGGTGGAGATTACGGCGCAGACGTATAGAAAAATTTTGTCTTTAACGCTGCCGTTACCTTCTCTTACTCCGCAACTTCGTTTTTCGTTTACCTTCTCTATCGTGCTGTTGATTGGGTTGGCTGTGGCTACGCTTCCTTTGCGTATCGCGGTTCTCCTAATCAGCAGCACGATTTTTTTGTTTTGGGGACTTATTCGGCCTGAAATCACCTTATATCTTCTTGTTTTGATCATTCCATTTAGTAGTCTCTTTGCCGTTACCATTGCTGGAGTCAAAATTGGAGGAATGGAACTTGTTTTGGGTTTTGGCTTGACTGGATGGTTTTTGAGGCTGGTTGCCAATTCTTCAACAACCGGCTCAATAGTGATTAACAGGGGACCGCTACTCTGGGCATTTGGTATGTTTTTAGCGGGTGTTAGCCTTTCTTGGTTGGTCACTTTATCTTTAGTGGCTAGCTTGGTTGAGACGGCCAAGTGGATAGAGATGGCCGTGGTCTATCTCTTTGTCATCAATTGTCTCTCGTGGAGGAGACTGCCTTGGGTTGTTGGAGCGATTATTTTGGCAGGGTTGGCCCAAGCTATTTTTGGGCTGTACCAGTTCATCTTTAAAGTGGGTCCTGATGGTTTTTTACTGTTCGAGGGCAACTTTCTCCGGGCTTACGGAACGTTTGCCCAGCCCAACCCTTATGGAGGCTATCTGGGGTTGGTTTTACCGTTGACATTGTCTTTGACGGTGTGGGTCCTAGGTTCATTGTTTGGCTTGCCACTAACCATGCCTACTTTAGGGAACTGGCTTAAGAGATTTCTAAAACTAGGGATACTGTGTGTGCCGCTGGGGTTGATGATTGCGGCCCTGTATGCTAGCCAATCTCGCGGAGCCTGGTTAGGCTTTACCTTCGCGAGCTTGACCACCTTGGTGATTAGTAGCAGGCGGGCAACATATGTTGTGGCAGCTACTGGTTTTGTGGGGACAATGATAATTTTGATAAGTTCTTTCAGTGTTACTTTTAGCTCTACCGGCAGTACTGGGGGCGACATGCCTTACAATACCGTTGTCCAGCGCGTTACTGATGTGATCCAAGTAGCAAACATTACTGAAATTGCTAACACTCCGGTGACGGATGCCAATTTTGCAACCTTAGAGCGCCTGGCTCATTGGCAAGCTGCGGTAGAAATGTGGAGGGATCATCCCTGGTTGGGCGTGGGGTTCGGGAATTACGCGGCGGCGTATCCTGCCTACGCCATAGGGCGTTGGGAAGATCCTTTGGGCCATGCTCACAACTATATGCTTAACATCGGCGCCGAAGCCGGATTGGTTGGTATAACAGCCTATCTGATTTTTTGGTTTTCTGTTTTTGGGTTATTATGGTATATACTGCAGCGCACTGGTGGCTTTGAAAAAGCCGTGGTTTCTGGTATTGTCGGTGTTGTTATTCACCTGCATGTTCACAATCTGGTTGATAATTTATATGTGCAAGGGATGTATCTACACCTTGCTGTTTTCTTGGGTCTTGCCTCGGTTGTCTACCAACGTAGCAAGACCAAAACTCTAGGTAGTTAAGACCATGGTTCTAACTTTACTTTTCATTATCGATAACATCGCCAGTGTGTATGCGAGTAACCCTAAAGAATTTCGGCGATTTGTAAAGTTTGGCATCGTTGGCGTGCTTGGAGCAGCTATAGATTTCGCGCTGCTAAATCTAATGCGAGGTTATTTTGGCTGGGATCTTATTTGGGCCAATACACTTTCTGTCAGTGTGGCTATCCTCAGCAATTTTACTTGGAATCGATTGTGGACCTTCCCAGAGTCCCGGTCACGCAAGAAGCGTCGGCAACTGCCCCAGTTTGCCTTGGTTAATCTGGTAGGTCTGGCCATTAACAATTTAATTGTGGTTGGTGTTGACGCAATCTTAGTCGCCAGCTTGGGTGAACCGCTCAGTTACAATATTGCCAAAGCAATAGCAATTGGTGTAGTATTCTTCTGGAATTTTGTAATCAACCGGGTGTGGACTTATAGAGGGCTGTAATTTTAATTTTTTCTAAAACAGTTTCCGGATTATGCAGCAATTCTCATTTTGGCGATTCGGTGGACGAAACCAACTAGAATTGAAGCAT
>CALMIS010000101.1 GCA_937864185.1 uncultured Chloroflexota bacterium | reverse complement strand
CCGGCCGGATGAGGCCATGAAAGCCCAATCCCGGGTCAAAGAGCGGGGCCAGCAGAAATATATCGACAAAGTGCTGGTCCGGCTCGATGGCACCAAATACTGGGCCGAAGTGGTCAACTTTGGCCAGCAATTTGTGCATATCCCCGACTCAATCGTTCGCCGCACCGAGCGATTGCTGGAAGGCGGGGTCTGGGCCCAGGTCGAGATTGAGTTCCGGGCCGACGAGGAGGTCAGCGGCCGGGTTCGCCCCTTCTTCATCGCCGATCTCAAGCCCATTCAGCTCGCCGCCTTCAGTCTGGACGATTACTGCGCCGGTCGGGCCGAATTGAGCACCGCGGAATGGCTGGATCTATTGATCCGGACCATCGGCTTTGAGTCGTCCGCCCTTAGCCGGCGGGTCAAACTGCTGATGCTGATCCGGCTGGTGCCGATGGTCGAGCGCAACTACAACCTGATCGAGCTTGGCCCGCGCGGGACCGGCAAATCCTTTGTCTATCGGGATTTAACGCCCTATGCCATCCTGGTCTCGGGCGGCAAAACTACCGTGGCCAATCTGTTCTACAATATGAGCACCCGCAAACTGGGCCTGGTCGGGCTCTGGGACGTGGTCGCCTTCGACGAAGTGGCCGGGATCAAATTCTCCGACCAGAGCGCGATCCAGATCCTCAAAGACTACATGGAGAGCGGCAGCTTCAGCCGGGGCCGGGAAGAGTTGATCGCCGAAGCCTCCATGGTTTTTGCCGGCAACATCAACCAGCCGGTGGACGTCCTGGTCCGAACCGGCACCCTTTTCCGGCCACTGCCGGAGGAGATGCAGGACATGGCCCTGATCGACCGGCTGCACTACTATCTGCCGGGCTGGGATATGCCCAAGCTGCGCAACGAATTGTTGACCGACCACTACGGCTTTGTGGTCGATTACCTGGCCGAGGCTCTGCGGGAGCTGCGCCGGCGCAACTACACCGAGAGCCTCGACCGCCACTTCAGCCTGGGCAGCCACCTGAACACGCGCGATGCCAAAGCCGTGCGCCGGACCGTCTCCGGTCTGGTCAAGCTGCTGCACCCGGCCGGCGATCCCGAGCGCGAGGAGCTGCAGGAGTACCTCGAGTTGGCGCTGGAGGGCCGGCGCCGGGTTAAGGAACAACTGAAGAAGATGGGATCCTTTGAATACTACCACACCTCGTTTTCTTATATCGACAACCAGAGCCGGCAGGAGCACTATGTCGGCGTGCCCGAAGAAGGGGGGCAACACCTGATCAGCCAGGACCCCATGCCGCCGGGCAGCGTCTACACCGCCGCCCTGACCGACAGTGACACCGTGGCCCTGCACCGGATCGAGATCAGCCGCATGAGCGGCTCGGGCCGGCTGCGCATCACCGGCAGCCCCGACCGGGCCATGAAAGACTCGATTGTGACCGCCTTTGACTACATCAAAGCCAACAAGCTCCACCTGGGCATCGAGCGGGACGTGGACAGCTACGATTTCCACGTTCAGATCGTAGACCTGATGCACAGCAAAGAAGGCTCCCAGGGCGGCGCCGCCTTTTTTGTGGCTCTCTACTCGCTGCTGCAAGACAAGCCGGTCCAGGCCGGGCTGGTGGTGCTCGGCGAGATGACCATCCAGGGCAACATTCTACCAGTGCGGTCGTTGGTTGAACCCTTGCAGGTAATCATGGATAATGGAGCTAAAAAAGTCCTTATTCCGGTCAGCAACCGCCGCCAATTACTGGTCGAGGTGGCTCCGGACATTTTGGAGAGAGTTGACCCCATCTTCTACTCCGATCCTCTCGCCGCCGCGTTGAAGTCGTTGGGGATGGGGTGATACATAACCAGTAACGGAATAAGCGAAACACCTCTTGCACGAAAATGAGCAAAAAGCAACCGACTGAAAGGCCACAATTATGGCATCTCAAAATAAGGACCCAAACAATCGTAATGAAGAGAACGCTTCGGATGTTCACCGGACCGACGACTCAGAAGATAGTACGAAAAAAAATACTCTTCCGTGTCCATTATGCATACTTTTAGGTTTATTCGCCTTTCTCTTATTCGTGGGAGGAGTGTGGTTTTGGGGAACCGCTGAAGAGTGGCAAGAGTTTTTGGTTATTCTAGGAATAGCTGGTGGTTTGGTTGGGATATTTCCGCTTACTTATCTGGCTTACGCAAGTTTTGGTGCGCAGGCTCGGCGGAAACGGTTAAGAGATGATTTCCAACTTTTGGGTTTGGTCAGTGAAGAAAATCTAGATGAGACTATTGAACATTTGTATCAAAACGCGTACAGTTGGCCGCAATTTATGGTCTATGTTGGATTAATTGTCGCATGGACACTGTTAATTCTTGCTGGCTACCTTAACCGTGAGTATCTTAGCTTTGTTACGTTTGAAACGATGACTCTAGTCTTTTACAGTTATTTAGGTGCTTATGTCTACTCAATTCAAGAACTGGTTCGACGCTACAACACCTTTGATTTACAGCCTCAAGTTTACAGTTCTATTTTTGTGCGAATGTTTATCGCTGTGGCCATCACTTTTGTCGGAGCCTCTTTTATAGTAATCAACAGTAGTCAATTCGTAGGGAATAGTAACCTTGCAACTGATGCGATTGCTTGGGCAGCCGTATTGGCGTTTGTAATTGGGTTGTTTCCAAGCAGTGGAATTCGTTGGTTTGTATATCAAGCAAATCGTATCTTTAATCCCCCATCAGATCAAGTCAGTGAACTTAGCCTCCGCAATCTGTTAGGAATGAGTACCTGGCACGAGGCCAGATTCTCAATGATGGGAATTGATGACGCCCAGAATTTAGCCACAGTTGATATACCGAAATTACTGCTGACCACGCAATTTGACACGCAACAAATAGTAAACTGGATCGACCAGGCGATCTTATACGTTAAGGTCGGAAATCGAATTGACCGTTTCCGTGAGGCTAAAATCACCACATTTCATGAGTTTCAACTGGTTTTAGATGGATTATTGGTAAGCTCGTCTGAAAATTCAACGGACCCAGAAACTCCAGAACCGACAAAATTCCGGACAAATCTCTCTACCCTATTAGGTCTAACCGATCCAGATGAGTTAGCCCGTTTAGGTGATTACTCAAATTTCCCAAACTACACACACATTGCCCTATATTACCAGGGAACGGCAGTAGTAGGCCGGCAGCGAGGTGAATTAGGCATCTTGAAGTTGACCGGCGTAGGGGTTATTGATCGAACCTGGACCCGGGCTCTGACGGCAACTTACCAAAATCGAGAACTTAAGATTGTCGCTCAAAAAATAGAGCGTCAAATTCTCCCCAAATCTAAGGACCCTCAGCCTTTTATCGATCTCGGCACTATATATTACCAATTACGTAAACCAAATCAGGCAATCAAGAAGTATACCAAAGCAATTGAGCTAATCGAGGCAAAACTGGGAGAGGCCGGAAATAAGAAAACCAAAAGATTACTTGACCTTAATTTCAAGTTGGCTGAAGCGTTTTTCGGTCGTAGCATGGCTTACATTGATAATGCAGATTACGAAAGGGCAATTGATGATTGTACCAAAGCAATCAATTTCAACCGGGGTTATGCAGAAGCATTTAATAATCGGGGTCTGGGCTATATGGAAATGGGATATTATGATCAAGCTGTCGCGGATCTAAATGAAGCATTACGGTTAGATGATCGACTAGCGGTGGCATATCATAACCGAGGCATAACATTCAATGCTCAAGGCGAATTCAAAAAAGCCACGGTAGAATTCGAGAAAGCATATCTGCTTTCCTATCTTGAGCCAGGATTATGGTTTGGCTGGGGCAAAGCCTTAATAGGAATTGAACAGTATGGCTGTGCATTAGAAAAACTAACTCAAGCTCTTCTGCTCAAACCAGATTGGGCCGATGCTTATGCCAACCGAGGTTATGCTCATTTAGAGTTAGGGCAAAATAATTATGGACAGGCACGTCGTGATTTTGAAAAGGCGATTGACATTGATGATAGTCTTGTAGTTGCGCATACTAATCTTGGAATACTGGAAGCTCGTCAGAAAAACTATGTCATGGCTATTCCTCATTACCGGAAAGCACTTGAATTAGCCCCCGAGTATTTCGTTGCGCGTTCCAATTTAGCAATAGCCTACTACGAGCAGGGAAATCTTGAAGATGCTCTAAATGAATTCCAACACGTTATAAAATCAGCTCCAAGTGACTCGTTTGATTATCAGCAGGCAGAGAAATATGTATCCCGCCTATTGGAGGAACTAACTGAGACTCTTGAGCATTTCAAAACAAGTCTTGAGTCATATCGCGGACTAGGCAATAGACGTGGAGAAGCGGTATCACTCAAGCATATCGGCAGCTTCCTTGAACGAAGTGGTCAATTGGATGAGGCTCTGATAAATTATCAGGAAAGTCTGTCGATTATGCGTGAGTTAGAAGACAAATCAGGGCAAGCTGAGTTAGTCTGGAGTCTTGGTCTTATCCATGAGAAGATGGGGGATTTTCCTGAAGCACAGGAATTTTTGACGGAAGCATTAACCTTGTATAACGGGTCATCCAACGCAATCCGGGTAAACAAGGACTTGGAGCGAGTACGTAGCAAACTCACTGATTAAGAAAAACAATTAAGCCAATCAGCAAAGGAGAAAAGTATGTCGCGCAAAGACGAGATCCAAAGATTAATCAACCACCACTCTCGCCGTCTGCAAAAACTAAAAGAGCAACAAGCCATACAAGGACTTAATGTCCATCCGCAGATTTTAATGGAAATTGAGGATATTCAGGAAGAGATCCAGCAACTGAGAATAGATCTAACTAGCTTGACTGAAGAAGACGAACATGAGCAACCTTTAGATACTGAGACCTCTGAAATTTCTTCCCAGGGAATACGTGGTGGCGCTATCAAGAGTAGCGACTGGTTAATCAACACCGGCGGTGGCGCTTATGTTGGCGGGAGTGTCAGCACCGGCGGCGGTGACTTCGTGGGCCGGGATAAGATCGTGCACGGTGATGAGGTCCGCGGTGACAAGGTGATGGGCGGCAAAGCGGGACGGGACATCTACCATGTCAGTCACGTCTCCGGAACTGGCGTCGCCATCGGGCCCGGGGCGCAAGCAACGGCCTCTCAAGCCGGCGGAGGTCAGGACCTGGTCAAACTCTTTGCCGAAATCTACCAAAAGATTGAGGACCGGCCTGAAGACCCGAACGTTGAAAAAGAAGAGCTGGTCGGCACCGTCGAGAAAATCCAAAAAGAGGTCGCCAAAGGTGAGCAGGCTAACCCCACCTGGGTCGAACGTCGCCTCAAGACCCTGGCCCTCATGGCCCCCGATATCTTCGAGGTCACCGTCGCTTGCCTGACCCATCCGTTGGCGGGCATCGCCACGATCATTCGCAAAGTCGCCGAGAAAGCGAAGGCGGAGGAGAGCAAGACATAAAATATATCGGTCTTGGCCTTTGAGCAGACTCTCCATTATAATGATCCTTGCCACACTCGACCTCAAAGCCACGATCTGCCAGAATGACCTACCTTCCCAGCAGCGTCATAGCCCGGCATTCCAACTCTAGACTCATCCTACTGACGGGAGTTCACTACAGTGAAAAAACTCGGTAAATACGAAATCATCAAAGAGATCGGTCGGGGCGGCTTTGGCGTGGTCTACCAGGCCCGCGATACCCGCCTGGATCGGCTGGTCGCCCTGAAGGTGCTGCACGCCCACCTCTTGATCGACCCGACCTTTGTCCAGCGTTTCCAGCGCGAGGCCAAGCTGGCGGCTCAGTTTCACCATCCTAACATTGTGTCGGTTTTTGACGTAGATGAGATCGATGGCCAACACTTTATGGCCATGGCCTATCTCGATGGCCAACCCTTGACCGAGCTATTGGCCAAGGGGCCGCTACCGGTCGAGCGGGCGTTGACCAGCATCCGCCAGATCGCCGCGGCTCTGGACGCCATTCATGCCCGGAAACTGGTCCATCGCGATGTCAAGTCGGCCAACATCATGCTGACCCCGGACGAATGGACCGTGCTGCTTGATTTCGGTCTGGTCCGGGCCGCCGAGGGCACCAAGCTCACTCAAACCGGCCTGTCCCTGGGCACATTTGAGTACATCGCTCCGGAGCAGATCGAGCAGCGATCCGATCTTGATGGCCGGGCCGACCAATATGCCCTGGGCATCGGCGCCTATGAACTGCTGACCGGGCGTCTGCCGTTTACCGGGCCGGTTCATTCTCTCATTTACCAGCATATGCACCAGCCGCCGCCCTCGCCGCGTTTGATTAATCCCCAGTTACCCGCGGCGCTAGAGCCACCCTTGCTGCGAGCCTTAGCCAAAGACCCGGCCGAACGCTATCCTAGTAGCGGTGTCTTAGCCTCCGCCCTGATCCAAGCTCTTCAGCCGGTCCAGCCGTCACCAAAACTTACCCTCGCAAAACCAGCGCTCCTGCAGCCTCCTGTATCTCCCGCCGGCAACGCAAGAGTCTGGGAGAAAGACGGCAAGGTGGTGGTCCGCATTCCGGCTGGTGAGTTCTTGTACAGGGATGGGATTTATTATTGGTTCGACGATGATAAGTCTGATAAGAAGAAAAGCCTGCCCGAATTCTGGATCGATAAAACGCCGGTGACCAACGCTGAATACGCTCGTTTTGTGGCAGCAACCGGACATAAACCACCGAAACATTGGGATGGCCATAGACCACCGGACAGGTTAGCCAATCATCCGGTAGTTTATGTCTCCTGGTTTGATGCTAATGCTTATGCCACGTGGGCCGGCAAGCGGTTACCGACGCAAGAGGAATGGGAAAAAGCGGCCCGAGGCATTGATGGGCGCAAATACCCTTGGGGTAATGAGGCACCGACCAAAAATCTGTGCAACTTTGGTCACAATGAAAAGGGCACGACGCCGGTAGGCAAATATTCGCCCCAGGGAGATAGTCCCTATGGCTGTGTCGATATGAGCGGCAATGTCTGGGAATGGACATCTAGCGATGGTCATTACGGAAAGGTGCTGCGCGGGGGCAGTTGGCGCGCTGATGTTTCCTTCGTTTACGCGGCCTATCGCGTCAATTTCGCCCCCCGAGAATGCTACGGTATCTACGGTTTTCGTTGTGCGGCTCCCCCAGGCAACAACAACGAATGAAGAAAATAACGAATTGAGGCCATAGGCAGCGGACAGTGAAGTGGAGACGATAACGCATCTGGGTAGCATCCTGAGTTGGGGTAAAGCGCAAGAATGAGGACAATCAGAAATGGGCAGCAAAGCGAGTCGTCCAAATAAAATTCGTTCCTTTCCCCATTCGTTGTTGTCCTCGTAGAATTTGAGTCGGGGCAAGCGCAAGAATGAGAACAAACACAAATGGGCAGCAAAGCGAGTCGTCTCAACAAAATTCGTTCCTTTCTCCATTCGTTGTTGTCGTCGTAGAATTTGAGTCGGGATAAGAGCAAGAATGAGGACAATCAGAAATGGGCAGCAAAGTGAGTCGTCTCAACAAAATTCATTCCTTTCTCCATTCGTTGTTGTGTTTTCCACAACAGCGCTAAACGGAGGACGGCCCGGCGATGACCAAACTCATCCATCCTGAGCTTAGCTATCAGGTGCGAGGCGCTTTGCTGGATGTCTACAATGCTCTTGGCCCGCTGCTGCCGGAGGAGTACTACCGGGAGGCGTTGCTGCTCGGCTTGGGCCGCCTGGGGTTGACCTGCCAGGCCGAAAAGAGCTTTGAAGTGTATTACGATAGCCAGCAGGTCGGCCTCTATTACGTCGATATCTGGATCGAGCAGGGCAAGCTCTTGCTTGAGCTAAAAGTGGCGCCCGCCATTACGCCCCTGCATCGAGCCCAGGCGCTGTCCTATTTGAAGGTGACCGATGCCGACCTGGCCCTGGTGGTAAACTACGGCGCCTCTTCCCTCCAGGACGAGCGGCTGCCCAACTTCCTGCGGGACAAACAGCCCGTATTCGAGTGGCAGCCTCAGCCGGTCGACTCGTCGCTGCTGTATCCTGACCTGGTGAACCAAATTCAGGAAGCCTGCCACCGGGTCCACTTTACCTTGGGGCCGGGCTTCCTGCACCAGGTCTATCGCTGGGCCACTATGATTGAGCTCCGGCGTCGAGGGCTAAGCTATGACTACATCAAACAACTGCCGGTCACCTACCAGGGCCAACTGTTAGGCCACCAGGCGGTGCGCCTGATTCAAGTGGAGGGAAAAATCCTGCTGGCGACCTTTGCCCTGGCCGGTTCCGCCGAGAGTCCCGTCGAGCAACTCAAAGCCCGGCTGCGACAGTTAGGGCTCCAGCTTGGCCTACTGGCCAACTTCTACGACACCAGATTGAAGCTCACGCCGGTTCGGGTTAAATGAGAGGGGGACAACAACGAATAAGGAATATAACGAAGCGTTGGAAGGGCCAAGCATCGCTTGAGGCGGGGGACAGCAGCGAATGAGGAATATAACGAATCATTCAGAGGGCCAAACATCGCCTAAGCCCAGGCGACACAGCGAATAAGGAATACAACGAAGGCGAAGTATAAAAAGGGAAAGGAGCAAGGGGTGGATAACGACTGGCTGGGAACAAAATTCGTTCCTTTCCCAATTCGTTGTAGTCCCCCCGCCCAACTCTAATCACCAACTATGACCAATCCAAAAACCATCGGCAAATACGAAATCATCAAAGAGATCGGCCGGGGCAGTTTTGGTGTTGTCTACCAGGCCAGCGATACTCGGTTGGGCCGGCCAGTGGCTCTCAAAGTTTTGCATCCCTCTCATTCTGACCCTACGTTCATTGATCGCTTTGAGCGAGAAGCCCGGATCGCAGCACAATTCAACCACCCACACATCGTCACTATCCACGAGGTGGGAGAAGAGCAAGGTCACCACTTCCTAGCCATGGAATACCTGGACGGCCAATCTTTAGCCCAGCGTTTGAAGCGTGGCCCACTGCCGCGTGAGCGGGTGTTGCAACTGCTGGCTCAAATTGCCGCTGCCTTGGACACGATCCACCAAGCTGGCCTGACCCATCGAGATGTCAAGCCTAGCAACATTATGCTTGCTGCCAATGACCGGGCTGTGCTGCTCGATTTTGGTCTGGTGCAGGCCGCGGACGGCACCAAATTGACCGCGAGTGGGGCCTCATTGGGCACGTTTGAATACATTGCCCCAGAGCAGATTGAACACCAGGGAGAGCTAGATGGCAGGGCCGATATTTACGCCTTAGGAGTAGTGGCCTACGAGTTACTGGTGGGACAACTGCCCTTCAGCGGCTCTATGGCTAGCTTGATTAACCAGCATCTCAATATCGCTCCCCCCCTACCAACGGCGGTCAACTCGGACCTGCCGGCCGAGTTTGACCCGTCCTTGCTAAAAGCTTTGGCCAAAGCGCCCGATGATCGCTATCCCACCGCCGGAGCCTTTGCTGCTAAGTTGAATATTACTTATCAGAAGATAAGGCATAATGCTAAACTTGAGGCTCTATACGAGCAACTGACCGCCGCCCACAAGAGCCATGATTGGTCTGAAGTTCTAAGCCTTGCTGAGCAGATCAAGATACTTTCTCCCCAATACAGGGACGTACAGCAGTTAATGACCGATGCTCATCAAGGCCTACAGACTCATCGGTCCTCATTGAATTCTAGATCTGACCATTCATCACAAGTGAAACCTACTTCCAGGCCGTTGAGATGGTTTTGGGTAGTGGGGCTTGGACTATTGAGTTTGGGTTGCCTAACTTGTCTTGGATTAGGTGCCTTCTTCAACAACGACTCAACCTTATCCCCATCTGCCACACTAAATAGTGAGATTTTGTCGAGTCCAACGTCTACATCTTCCATAGCCTTAACTATCGAACCGACAATTACCCCTTTTCAATCACAAAATGCCTCAAGTCCCGAAATCTCATTAACTATGGATCCAGATCGTACTGACTTAGTAGGACCAACCATTGCCAGTTCGGCACCAACTTGGCTACGAGTCGAATCTGTTGGAATTGATTCCCAAATTGTTCCGGTCGGTTGGAGTGTGGTAATTAGAGATGGACAAGAATATTCAATTTGGGATGTGGCTGATGATGCAGTAGGCTGGCACAAAACTACGGCTTTGCTTGGTCAACCCGGTAATACGGTTCTGACGGGATACAATAATATCAACGGAGAAGTATTTCGTGATTTGGTTGATGTGAAAATTGGTGACAAATTGACAGTTTGGTCAGTTGAAAAGCGTTTTGATTATGTGGTCGATTTCAAGACAATTGTCAAAGAAAAGGGTGAGCCTCTTGAAGTTAAACGCAAAAATGCGTTGTGGATTGCTCCTACTTCTGATGAACGGCTGACTCTCATAACGTCTTGGCCTTACACCAATAATACGCATCGAGTTATAGTTGTCGCCAAGCCTTCCAAGAACATAGAATGACATATTTTACAGTTGATTCACTTTAAGGTTTATCTGACATGTTCTACAGCACCACCGCGCTTAGGGAGCTGATCACTTCCGTCTTCAGCGACGAAGCCTTTGAGACCTTCTGCTACGACCATTTCCGGCCGGTCTACAAGGAGTTCAGCCGGGGCATGAGCCTGCCTGAGAAGATCCAGCGGTTGATCGACCATTGCGAGCGGCGTCTTGAGATTGAACCTCTGCTCAAACTGCTCGAGATCGAGAACCCGGCCCAATATGCCCGCTTTGCCCCGGATATCCTGACCGCGGCACCGGCGCCGCCTCCCGGCTCGTCAGCCGCCTCGGGTGATCCCGTCGAAGGGCTGACTCGCGCCGTCTTCTGCCCCGCCCGCGCCACCGCCTTTTCTCCCGCTCAACCCGCCTCTCCGGCCTGCGGGCAGGCCGGACAGGCGCAGGGCTGGCAGCCGGTTTGGCGCACGACCCTAGAAGGGCACCCGGTCGCCGGGCCGCTGGCGGTGGGACCGGCGCACCTGCTGCTCGCCCTGCACGACTCCAGCCAGACGCCTCGCCAAGCTAGCCTCCATTTCCTGCGCCTCAGCGATGGCCGGCCGGTGACCCAATCGCTCAACTTGGAGCCGGAGTTGTTGGTCAGCGGGATCGCAGCGGGGGCTCAGTCCGGGTTGGGGCTGGTCGCTGCCTACTGCGCCGAGCACTTTGTCGACCGGGCCACCCTTTTCGCTTACGCGGCCGATGGCGCGGAACGCTGGCGCTGGGTCGCCCCGGTCCAGTTTCTCTCCGCCCCAACGGTGGCCGGGGGGCGGGTCTGGGTCACCACCAATCGGGCGGAGCTGGTCGGCCTCAGCCTGGCTGACGGTCGCGAAGTCAGGCGGCTGGCCTTGCCCTTCACCCCCTCGCCGGTCGCCCCACTGGTGAGTGACGAACTGGCCTGGGTGCCGGAGCGCGGGTCGCGGCTGGCCCTCCTCCGGCTGGCTGAGCCAACGGCGCCGGCCCAGGTGATT
>CALMIS010000100.1 GCA_937864185.1 uncultured Chloroflexota bacterium | reverse complement strand
ATGAGTTGGAGGGCCTGGTCGAGGTCGCCGCGGATCACGGCAAAGGCGGCTCGTTCATACAGGACGCTGGACAGCCCTGCCTCGTCCTGCTGCGCGCGGGCGGCGCTTTCGGCCTGGGCCAGCAGCGGGTCGGCCTCAGCCAGGCGGCCGTAGTGGCGCAGCAGCCAGGCCAACTGCCGGCCGTAGCCGGCCCGCTGCGTCGAGGGCTGCTGCTCGGCCTGCAAAATCAACTCGGCCAGCCATTGGGGGGCCAGGCGGGCCAGGCCAACATCGCTATGAATGTCACCGTAACAGCGGCTCACCAGCCAGGCGGCGTAGGCGGCGTAGGCCGGGCCAGGGTCAGGCAGGTCGGGCGGGTCGTCATAGTGACGGGCCAGGTGGCGCAGGATAACCGGCTCCAGCCGGTAAGTGGCCGGGGTATCGCTGCCGGTAAATCTGGCGTCCACCGTCAGCAAGCTGCGCCGGACCAGTTCGTTGAGATGGGGCGCGGCCGTGGCAGCGTCGGGCCGCCGGTCAGTCTGAGACGCAGGCGACGACTCCGCCTCAGGCGGGGGAGCCCCTTCGCTAGCGCCCAGGGGGGCATGCATGCCCCACATGAAGGCCGCGCCCTCGGCAAAGAAAGGGGCCTTGAACCGGCGCAGGGCCACCAGCCGGGCTTGCTGGGCCGGTGACAGGGCTTGATAGCTGCGGCTAAAGGCCACGGCAAAGGTGGCGTGATGGCCGGCCAGGCCGTCGCGCCGGGCAGCGGCCAGCTCCGCGTCCCAGGTGGCCAAAAAATCCGCCGGGCTGACATTCTCACTCTGATCAAACTCGCCGGCCAGCAGGCTAATGGCCAGGGGATGACCCTCGGTTTCCCGCGCCACCCGCTCGGCCAGACTCTTGACGGAGGCTGTCTCTTGTTTGGCCCGGCTGCTGTGCTGCCGGAACAGCTCGGCCCCGGCCCGAACACTGAGGCCGGGCAAACTGCGGCTCTGGGGCGGGAAGAGCTGCTCGTGGCGCAGGCCGGCCGGCTGCTGGCGGCTGGTTAGCAGCAGCGGTTGGCCGGCGTCAGCCAGGCGGGCCAGCCAGCGGTGCAGCTGCTCGGCCTGGGTCGCCGGCTGAGCCTCAAGGCCGGCGCCCTCCTCATCAGGCTCGGCCCGGCCGGGCAGAGCCTGCAGCACCGTCTCGTAGTTGTCGATGAGGAGCAGCGGCCGCCGCCGGCCGAGCTCGGCCTGCAAGGTTTCAAATAGCTGCTCGTCACTCTGGCCGGCCAGGGCCTGAAGCTGGCTCTCGCCCAACAGCCGGCGCAGCAGCTCACGCACCAGAGTTTCAGCATTCAGGCTGGGCTGGTCGGCCAGGCTGTAGGCCAGGACCCCGCCGGCCCAACGCCAGCCAAGGGGGGCGGCCGGGGTCGCGGCCGGGGCCCTTTTGCCTACCCCGCCGGTGCCGACCACGGTTACCACGCTGTGTTCATTAAAAAGGGCGGCAAGCTGGTGCAGCTCGGCTTCCCGGCCAAGCAGCGGCTTGGGTGGGGTCAGCGAGGGCGGCAAGCTGGCGTAGCGGGTGGCGGCAAAGCTGCCGACCTGGGGATAGCCACCGGCCAGCTCAAGGCCGCTCCAGCCGCCGGGCGCGACATAGGCGACCGGGAGCCCGACCGCGTGGGGGGCATCTTGCATTGCCAGCCGGGCCTGGCGCAGGGCCTCGGCCAAATTGTCACCCAGCAGCAGGCTGTCGTACAGGCTGGCGGCAAAGGTGGCGCTCAGGGGATCGGGGAAGTTGGCCTGCATCCCGATGGCCGCCGGCACACTGCCGCTGGCCACCAGACCGCGCGCCAGGTTGGCGTCACTGGCGCCGCCACTGGTGGGGCCGGCGCTTATGGCGGTCTGGCAGGCGCTGATGACCACCAGGTTCAGTTTGCGGCGGCTGAGATTGATGAGGGCATCGCCGCGCAGGGGTGTAGCCTTGCCCTGGTCATCTTCCAGGTACAGCAGCGGCTGCGGGCCGTAGTCCGTGTCGATGACCTCCCCGTGGCAGCTCAGGTGCAGCAGGGCGGGGGCCCGGCGCAGGGCCCGGCGCAGATGCTCCTGAGTGGGCGGGATGCGCGAGGCGATTAGCTCCCGGCCGCTGTCGCGCAGGACGCGCTCCAGCTCGGCCAGTTCGGCCTCGATCTCCAGCCGGGGGGCGACCTCATCGGCGGCCGGGTTAGGATTAAAGCGGGTGCGGGCCAGGATCGGCCGGCCGTCCCGGTCCACCAGCGGGTCGGCCGCCAGGGCGATGAAATTGAGCGGGCCGCCGGTTGGCACCGGCGCGGCCTGGGCCTCGGGCAGCAGCCGGAGCAGGCCGTAGCGCAGGACCAGGAAGTTGCTCCTACCTCCGGCGGCATCGATGGCGTACTCCCAGGGAATGGTCGCGCTCTGGGCGTCGGTGACCAGCAGCAGCAGGCCATCGGGGCCGGCCGCCAGCTGCTCGAGCAGGGCCTGGCCGCCCATAGCCTGGAAGAGCTGCTGTCCCAGGCCAACGGGATCAAATTGGTAGGGGTTGCTCTCGCCCTCGATCCGGGTCAAGTCAGCCAGCGGCGTCGGTGGGGCCAGGGGCCGGGCCGGATCGCCCAGGTGGGGCAGGATCGCTTGCTCGGCGGTGGTGGCTAGGGTTAAGGTTATAGGCATAGGCTCTCTCCGGGAGGTTTGGCTTCAGTATAACCAGGCGACCGGTTAAAGACAAGGGTATCTTTGGGGGATCCTATCTCTTTGGACTTGCCGCGGCATTAAGCTTGCTTGACCCATTGTAAATGTTTTTGGGTTGAAAATCTAATGAGCCGGCCCGATTCTAAAGCGGAGCATGGTCCTTGGCTGTGGATTGCCAACGGGGTAAGTAACTATCACTTTTTGGCATACGTTTTGCGCTGCTGATAACTCTGTGCGCCAGCCGGGGCAGGCCCGGATTGAGGAGCGGGCGTGCGTTGAATGTCCGGATTTGATCCCTATCGGAACCGGCTTATTAGAAGCGAGGAGTACTTTTGGGGGGATTACTTTATTCTCAGATTCGCCTTAAAATTAAGAATGCTTAACCCACGATAAATGGTTTTCCTTCGAAAATTTAATAGGCAACCCCAATTCTAAACCGGAACATTTTGATCCATCGTATCAGCCCCAGGAGACATACTATGACATCTATTTTCGGCAACCCCGGCCCCGAACCCGGTGATCAACAAGTTTATACCGCTTTATCATCGCTCCCCGATGACTTCATTATCTATGCCCAGCCCAAGCTTACCCACAAGCGCGAAGTCCGCGATCCGGATTATATCATAATTAACAAGCATACCGGTGTGATCGTCTTGGAAGTAAAAGATTGGTCGCACCTTGAACAATTCAATCGTAAAGAAGCCTGTATCGGGGAAAAGAATGGTCAGCTTGTGTGGCGTGACAGTCCGGTCGAGCAGGCAAGGACGGCTTCCCACCTCTTGGCTAAAATGTTTGAACAGGAACCCGTTCTCTGCAACTTTTCGGCGAAGCTAGCCATTCCGTACAGCTACGCCGGTTTTCTGCCTAAGCTGTCCTCAGAGGTAACTGCCGAGCTTGAAAAAGAGTGGGGTGAGGGTCGAGTCTTTGGTCGTGAGGACCTCAATCCTCAGCATCTGGCTGATAAGCTGTTTGACGTTCCATTTCCCTATAAGGTTCGGCTAAACGAACGAGAGGTCAGAGTTATTTGCGCCGTTATTAAACCGGAAAACAGGAGAATTGATCCCAAGACCGGCCAATCTAAAGGGGTTATTGATCGAACTCAGGAAAAACTCGTTCGTGAAAATTTACCGCCGCGCCTGCCACAACCCGCGCCCGCTCAAGAAACACTCCCACTTTTCGATGACAATCCGGTGCAAATTCCCGGCGAAGTAAATGACCTGATCTCGCAACTCAACGTTCGTTTGGTCAGAGGTTTTGCCGGAACCGGCAAAACGGATGTGCTCATTATGCGAGCCCGTTATTTGCAGGAACAGCACCCAGATTTTGGTATTCTGGTGACGACCTTTAATGACCCGGTTTACCAATCGCGCCTGCAGCCGGAACTGAAAGATATTAAGACGATCGATGTCGTCAAGTTCACTACCCTTTGTAGCTCAATCTATCGGAAAAAATTCGGTTGGCACGATCCTCAAAAGATCGAAGGCTTGATCGCGCGTCTGGCTCAGGATTATCCATTAGTCAATGAGCTTGGCCAGCCGTTCCTGGCCGATGAATTTCAGTGGATGAAAGAGACAAATCGTACGCAGCGAACTGTGTATGTAGATAAAATTCGGGATGGCCGAGGCGGGTCTGAAGGCCGAAGCTTAAGCAAGACGGTAAAAAACCAAGTCTTTGATCTATTTGAGCTTTACCAGTCGCACTTGGAGCGCCTTAAGGCCCACGATTGGGTTGATATTTATGAGAAAACTTGGGAATGTCTTCAAAGTGGCCTTAACCCTGACAAGAAGTATGATGTCGTTCTCATTGATGAGGCTCAGCACTTTGCGCCGACTTGGGTCAAGATCATTAAAGAGTTCTTAAAGCCAAGTGGGACGCTGTTTATTTGTGATGATCCTTCCCAAAGTGTCTATCGGCACTACAGTTGGCGGCAGAAGGGGATAGAGGTCGTTGGTCGCACCCGGTGGCTAAGAATCCCTTATCGAAATACCCGCCAGATCTTCGAGGCTGCTTACGCCCTTATCGACGGGGACCCTCTGGCTCAGAAGCTCCTTGGTGAAGCGGGCGAAACCGTTCAGCCGGATTTGAAGCATGAACTCCTGCGCGATGGACCAAGACCTCAGGTGCTTCAGTTTTCGTCCGTCGAGAGTGAACGCCAGTTTATCGCTCAAACGGTCCGTGATCTGGTTGAAAAAGACGGGGTTAGGCCGGATGAGATTGGTGTTTTGCATGATGAAACCCATGTGGTCAAAAGCTATAGCACTATGTTGCCCCGCGGGGTAAACTGCTTTGAAACCAAACGCCAAACGGGTCTGGAGTATCGGGTGGTTTTTGTCCCCGAAGTTGAAAAAATGGTTGACCGGACCTTGGGTTTGGATTGGAACGAAGACCAAAGCCGGCAGCGGCTAAAGTTCTATATGACCCTGACCAGAGCCCGAGAACAAGTTTTTCTCTCATACCGCCAAAAGTGGCCAACCCTGTTGGACCAAATTCGGCCATATGTTGATTGGGTCCAGAATTGATATCTGCGGGGGCAAGTCTTAATAAGACCGGCGGTGGTTTGATTTCCGCTAGATTTTTTCAGACTTGCCCCCACTAACCTGACGAATCAAATTGGATGGGTTTAAACTACGCCTGCGCCTTGGCTGCCGACCTCTGGCCTCTGGTAATCAGAGTGATTTGGCAGTGTGTGGCAACGTGGCTACCGGCTGGTCCCGGGCGAGCGCGCAATAGAGCCGCGCAGTCTGGCCCCGGGGACTCGGACAAGCAGGAGACGCTCCTATAATATCCGCGATGAACCCAGCCTCGGCCTCGCCCGAAAAGGAAATCCTCAGCCAAACCGCCGTCACGGAGATGGCCGCCAGCCTCGGTGAGACCGATCCCAAGGTACTTGAGCAGCTGGGGCGGATTGTCCGACTGCTGGGACCGGCCAAGGCCCGGGCCTTTTTGCAGCAAGCGCTCGAGGTCGAAAGCCAGGGCGGTTTGTGGCTGCCTAACCGCAGCCGGCAGCGCAGCCTGGGCGGGGTCTTTTTCTTTCTGGTCCGCAGCCAGGTTTCTAAATAGGAGCGCTGGGCCATCTGGCCGGAGCTAGCCCCTAAACCCAAACCGCGGCCCCTGGCCTGGGGAGCCCGGCTGGAGATGGTCCCGGAGCTACTGAAACAGCAAGGAGCAGCGGCTATAATGAAGATCACCTTAATCGACCGGCCCGGCCGGATAGCGGAAAAGGGCGAGGTGGTGCTAACCTTGAGGCAGCAAAGTAGCCAAGCGCCGTAAGCTAGCCAAACTGGAGGCGTAAAAAGCTAAAGGGCGGTGATGTCCCGCGGCCGGTAGGGCAGAGACACCGTCACATCCCCGGGATAGATACCCGAGGCCGGCCGCCAAGCCTCAAACCCGGTCGGTTCATTTGGCAGCTGTTCCTTTTGGATAGTCACCGGGATACTATCTGCGTGTAGTCGTTGGAGCATTTCCCCAGCTATTTGCCGCTGGAGCGGCGCCTCGTAAGTAAAGACGCCCTCGCCACAGCCCAGGTCGGCCCAGACACCGCTTGCCCTGACAATCACCGGTGCCAGCAGGCGGCGAGCCTTGTCAAAGCGGCGTGTGCCACGAGCGAACTAGCAGCTCACTAAAGTTGCTCCTCATCCGCTCCTCCACGTCGAAACTCCCAGACGTCCGGTAAAACGGTCGAGAACCAGGCCTCGATGTACTTGAGCCGGGGCGGGGTGGGTTCATCCAGACCGGTCAGCGTTGACCAGCTCTCATAGACCAGCCGCA
>CALMIS010000099.1 GCA_937864185.1 uncultured Chloroflexota bacterium | reverse complement strand
CTCAACTTTGCGCACCGGACGAGGCCGGCGCCAATCCCTTTATAGCAGAGATGGCTCATCACCAGTTGAGCGCCCGCGCCATTTGCCGCATTCTCAAACTGGTCCGTACTATTGCCGATTTGGCCGGCTCGGCGAAAGTTCAAACGACCCGTCTGGTCGACGCGATAAGGTATTAACCTCGGCGACAGGTTTAATCACGGTTGAAAAGCAGCGGCAACGGCAAGTCCAATCCCAGATACTGGCCATGCAAAGCGTGTGCTGGGTTAGCTTTAGCCCGATAGACAGAATGGTTACTGATTTTTGCCCCACGGCCCATTCACTGAGCGAAGAATTCGCAAAGTGTTTCAGAGTCGGACTTCTCTAGGCCAGCACGTTTGACCACTTCAAGGAGTTGCTCCTCGCCATCGACCCAGAGATCGATATTCCTCGATAGCCCGGACTCATGGTAAACCGCCCCTTTGCCTGGCAACTGAATGTTCCACCACACCCCGACGACGTTTTCGATCGTGATACTCCAGTCAGGGTGTGGATATACGTGGGCCGTGAGGTTGAAGGGGCCTTTAGCGATGTAGTCAGGCCTACTCCTATTGTATAGGTGGTCCACGCCCTGAAATTTCCATATTACCTTGACCAAGTTGCCCTCGTTGTCGAAGTATCCTTTAGCATTCTGGTGGCCTACGAGATGATCCCAGACCTCGAAGTCATGACCAGAGTCGGTGCAGGCCACTACTTGGAAGTCCTCCTCTATGTCCTCATCCTGAAACACCTCAGGGCGGTCGGCGTGGACAGCGACCGCTGCCATCAGGATGAGCAGCAAAACTAGCGGCAGAATTGTAAGCTTTTTCATGACAAAATCTCCTTCATAGACAACCTGTGCGGGGGTAGCTCCCCAACTAACGCTTTGTTTCATTGTTTCATTGGCTCTAACCCTTTTTCATTCTTCTTCCTCCTCCTCGCGACAACTGAGTCTCGCCAGAAAGATTGAGAAAATGCTGGGTTGAGACACGAGACCCAACTTTCCTTACCACTCGCTACCCCGGCTGCCATGATTGCTCTACCAGAGCGAGTGACCGCATCAGCCCTCGCCAGAACGCTCATCATTTGGAGACGGAACAGCACCCGCATCGGCGAGTCGCTCAAATTCTTCAAGGACTAGGCGGGCCGGCGTGACTTGGACCGAGGCGACATTGACGGCCATTTTGGTTAAGTCACGCAGCCCGTGCGGCTCCTTCCAATTCAACAGCTCTGTCCAAAAACCATCCAAAGGCAATCGGACAAACCAGACTTGTATCATTCGTCTCCCAGTTTGACTGGTTCTACAATTAGGCCATGAATATGAACGTTGACAGCGGGGTCTGTTGTGTAGAGCACAATCATCAAGCGTAAGTCATTGCCCGATTGCAGAAAGCGATGGATGCCTGAAGGTTCGGCACGCTCCCAGGTCTGCCCACCATCATTGGAGAGGTAGTACAAAGCAAATGATGCTGGTGGGGTAGATTGGTCAACTTGTAGCCGTGCTGCCGTCACTGTTTCTCCATCGTTCAGTGATTCGGTCTGAGAAACAGTATAGGTCGGATAGCGGATGCTGTCTTCCAAAACACGTAGCGTCGCCGGTTTTCCATCCGCGCTGTTACTAAAGACATATGTCGTATCGCCCACTTGTTCAATCAGGTCCACTTCTGCATCCAATGGAATCTGACGATAAAGTTCAGGATTGTTGGGCACTCTCAGATCAAGCAGGTCCAGGTGTGTCTTCTGACCTACGAGCACCCAGTCACGGTTTAACACGGCCAAGCCAGTTACCGGTTCTGGTGCCTCATATTGTCCCAACCGCTGTTGGTTTGGCAGATTATCAGAGTCGTAGAATTCCAGTCCAGCCTCAGTGGTAACGTACAATCTTTCATCCTCTAGTCTTAGATCTGTCAATGGCGCACTTAATGAGATAGACTCCGCCATAGCAGGCTCCAATGGGTTCATCAGGTCGAATACTTGAAGGGAATCCTGACCCCCAACATAGAGCCAGTTGTCTGCTGTCATCAGAGCCAAAGGTGCATTAACTAACTGAACAGGTTCATTGCGAAAGATCGCATTGCGATCAAGCGTATCGAACGCATTAAGGTTATTAGAATTCACCGTGTAGACATAGCGTCCATAGTTAGCCAGGGTGTTTGCAGATTGTCCCACCTCCGAGATGGAGAGTACCTGCGGGCGTGCAGGGGCACTAATATCCACCGCGTAGAGTTGTGACTCGTCAACAGCGGAAGAGAGAAGAACGTAGACTGTATTATGGTTTCCGACGGTTAAAACGGCATGTTCGATTGTGGTTTCTGGCGCCGACAGGGATGTCAGATCAAGGGGGTGGGGTTGCGCAGCGTCTACTGTGTCCAGTGTCAATAGGGTCCCGTTTGAATCGACCACCAGCATCACATTCTTTTGGGGTAAATTCTTTGCCGTTAGAATTCGCTCTGAATTAGTTATATGATATTCTGGTGGTGGTGGGCCAGAATCTGACAGAGTATAGTGATCCAGCTCTAATTTTTCCAACTCTTCTTTTGCTAACCGAGCCAACTCTTCGCACTTTTCGACCGTATTCACTTTAGAGCTATTGGGCCGACAGTCGCAGGCGTCGCCAAGGCCGTCGGTGTCAGCGTCTTCCTGGCCTGGATTCGCGCTAAGAGGACAATTGTCCTGGGTATCAAGCAAACCATCATTGTCATCGTCCAGATCGCAGGCATCGCCTTGCCCATCCTGATCGGCATCCTCCCACTGCGTGTTGGGGATCAATGGGCAATTGTCGCATGCATCGCCAACCCTGTCTTGGTCCGAATCGGCTTGGTCAGGGTTGTTCGCTGTGTAGCAATTATCGCACTCATCCCCAATTCGATCACCGTCCGCGTCTGATTGGTCAGGGTTACTCACGGTGCGGCAGTTGTCGCACACGTCGCCAATACGATCTTGGTCAAAGTCCTCCTGGAAGCGGTTATGAGCACCAATGCAGTTATCCTGCCAATCCTCAATTCCGTCGTTGTCAGTATCATTATCAAAGCCACCCTGGTAAGCTTTGCGAAGCACCAACACAGTGTAAGCGACCGCCCGTCGTCCAAGATGTAGTGCCTCGTCCCAGGAGTCATGGTTTTTCCGGATCTTATCTATAAACGGCTTCGTTTGTCGGTAGTGATCTATGCTAGGTAGAGATTCTTCCGCCAGACGAGTGGCGAGCGCGGCGACAGAGGTGTGGCGAAGCGTATCATTATCGTATTCGTCGTTGAGCTTTTTAATCTCGTCCCAAATATCCCACGGGCCGCCGATATCGCCTGACTCCATTTCTTGCGTGAGCAGAGGAGTTATCTCAATCTCGTACTCGTCCTCGTAGCCCGAATGCCAGGTGCCACTGACTCCGTCAGCGTGATGAGGTACCGAGACATCAGCAAGAAAATGCAGGACTGCACCCATGTTCCTGGGATCATGGTTCCCCTGCATAAATTGTTTATACCAATATGTCGCGGCGTTATCTGCTGGTGGGATGATACTATCGCCGAACTCATGACCAGCTATCCGGCGTTTGCTCATTTCCTCGTCAATAGTGTATGAAGTTGGGTCTAGGCACGCAGTACAGTAACGGTAAAGGCCTGGCGACTCGGATGGATTAAGAACAATTTTACCTTCATCTAGATACCATTCGTCGATGCAGACATCGACCGGATCAACTATAAAAGGCCAATTGCAGCCGGTTCTGAACGTACAATATTTGCCAAATCGGGAATAGCCGTCGGACCCCCCTTCTTCTGGTCCGCATAGCTCTTCCCACTGATCCCAGCACGCCGATGTGGGACTAAAGCCATCATAGTCATCAACTTCTCCCTTCCCTTTCCGGATGTCAATATAGTGAAACCAGGAGGTGAAGCCATGGCCGACTCCTTCGTACCTGCATCCTGACACGCCGATATCCCAGATATTGACGAAGTTCATCAAAGAGGAGTTGACACAGATTTTCAGATCCTGGTACAAGTCAGGCATTGGGGCTTCAGAGATGATGAGATCAATTGCGTTTATGTCCCCCTTCACGTCAGCCACTGGCTCGCAGGGTTCCTTACATACCAAGTCAATATCTGGGTCACATGGTGGGCAGACAATGACCGAGCAATCTGCCACTTGACATCGACTGGGCAAGCTGCTGTAGGCATTCCATATCTCTGGATCCTTTTTTTTCAAATATTTAAAGGCCATGCGCACAATTTCGCTATGCGTGCCGCCATTATATGCCTGAACTGGCTGCGAGGACGACACCAGGCAAAAGATCAAGGCCAACAGTAAACCGATGAACAAGTAACGTGTGCGCAATGAGTCTCTTGGTTTCATTTTACCCTCCTTAAGGCAACAGCCATTGTTTTTCAGGATACAGGCCAATGGGCGGTAGGTCGGCTTTGATGCGGTCGGGGTTCACCACCCGAAGCCAGAGGTATAGCTGAACGTCTCGGTTGAGATTCTGCAGCGCTTCGTCCGAGAGGCGGATGCAGTTCTCCTCACCCTCGGCTTCGCCGCGGTTCGGGATCTGCAATGAAATGCTAGGGATCGGCGTCGGTGCGGTGGTATTGTATGCAATGCGCAGGCGGGGAGGATAGGGTCCCTCCCGGCTGGCAAACCTGCCCAGGAAGTCGCTCTGCTCCGGGATCGCCATCAACATCAGGCCATAGTTGGGAGTTTTTCCATCCAGGCAAGCTTGGACGATTTCAGTGACGTCCCATGCTTTGTACCATGGCATGGCATCGATCGAGGCGCTTGCCATCGCCTCTTTCTGGTTTGGCTTGGAGTTCCAGGTAACTGTGTCCTCTGCCCAGGCCTGGCTCGCCGCTGCTACAAACACATTCGCTTGGTTGGTGTTATTCACATCCGTCAGGAACAGTTCAAGGATGGCGCTTTCGACAAAGCTACTCGGTACGGTTGTCAAGTCGAAGCGCAACAGGGTGGCCACTTGGCTGTCTGTTTGCTGGCCAACCTGGAGATCGGTCAGGCTGCCAAAGTTGGCATCCGGCTTCGTTGAAGTAACGAAAGTATCAGCCACAGGTTCCAGAATGATCCGGCTTGACTCTGGCAAACTGGTCAAGTTTCCATATGCGCTCAAACCTCGTGTGGCGTCCTCTTGACTGTCTTGCCATATGGTTAGATTTCCTGGCCCTTCATCTGTGGTTACCGCCGGTTGGCTCTCACTCCTACCGTAGCCAGAAACTTCGGCCCCCAAACCAAGCAATGGACTCTCACTCCTCGCCCCCGAGGGACGCGTCTGATCATCAAGCTGATCTGTAATAGGTATGTCGCCGCGAAACAATGGTGGTGCAACAGAAGACCCAGCGTTTCTGTCGACGGGGAGGTACACATTACTGGTTGGAATTGGGTATGAAGCCTGTTCGTTGTATATTGCACTACTGGTCAAGCTCAGCGCGACGAGGCTAGCGAGAAAAAACCTTCCCAGTTGATAGAAATGCGAGCCTGGCCTGTATTTTTGTAATTCCCTCGAATAAACGTCCAGTTTCATAACAATACCTCCTCAAAATTCCTACTGAAACTTGTCCGTTACAACTCTTTTGAGCGCACACTGTGAAGGCAGTGTTCATTACGGGACCTAGTGATGGTTTCGTGTCTTGTTCCAGGCCGAGATTCCTTGGATTCACCGGTATCAATAAGTGCCTGCTACGATCATTCCTGCCTGATCCTATCAACCGCCGTCAAAGTTTGGGCAGTCGGCTTTTTTTGCAATCAGCGGTCAACCCTTCGCGGAAAGAAGTTTTGAACTAAGACGCTGCTGTCCAGATGGACGCATTCGAGATTGCAATGTAGGTAGGTAAACTTTTTTAGCTTAAATGTTGTTTTCACCATTCCTACACCAACTTGGTAGACACCCCATCCGTTAGGGAAATGCAAAACTGCAGAATCTTCGATGAGCATCCAAAATATGTTCTTGAGATCGAGCGCACGCGTGCGCTCTGCGGCGGAGGATTGAATACAGACGCTTCTTACTTGGTAAATCCGACCTTCAAGTAGCAAGTATATTGGGGCTGACTGCTATCTCCGTGAGTGATAATAGAAGTACTAGCGGAGAAGATGCCGCCACTCCCCGGGTATTCGCCATCAGATCCTATAAGTTGGCAGTAGGTCTCTGTCTTCGACATTGCAAAGCCTTGGCAATTTGGATTAGCTCTACAATTGGCTTCACATTTAGATATAGGCCAATTGTACGCGGACCATCGCGGATGTCCGCCATCGTTATCACGACAAACGCCCCTAGGGTCACTCACCCATATTTTGGGAGACAAGTTGGCAGCCTTCAAGTAGCAAGTATATTGGGGGTGACTGCTATCTCCCCGAGTAATATAAGTATTAGGACGGCTCCCCTCAAATTCGCCATCAGATCCTATAAGTTGGCAGTAGGTCTCTGTCTTCGACATTGCAAAGCCTTGGCAATTTGGATTAGCTCTACAATTGGCTTCACATTTAGATAGAGACCAATTGATATGGGACCATCTCGGATATTCGCCAACGTTATCACGACAAACGCCCGCCGCATCAACAATCCAGATGTTCGGTTGCACAGTCAAAGGAACATCGATTGCATCATCACCATTCATTAAGGCAATCCTCATAGTGATCTGTCCATCTTGTTGAAATACATAGGGATCAGGAAAAGATAGAGTAATAGATTCCTTGGGTTCCAAAGGGCGTGGTGAATTTACCGATAGTGTACGGTTGTCATTTGGATCTGGTTTCCATATAACTTCGAAATTACCACTGCGCGAGCCACCCACATTTGTGATTGTCACTTGGAGCGTCACTGGATCGATACCCGCGATGGGCGATGCTAGGCTAAAGACAGAGTTGCTAAGCCTTAATTTCGCTGGTTCAGCCAACGCCAAGTTAATGGTGTTTGGTTCGTCGTGGTCCGGCCAACGGAAGACGAGCCTCTGACCCGGTTTAGTATCGGGAAACTTCTCCTCAGCAAAATCCAGGTTGATCTGATAATGCGTGACATACGCCGCTTTGAGGTTAATCGGGCGTAACGTGTTGCCGCCGGCATCCTGCAGCTCTAGGCTAGGCACATTGTCTGCCCAGAAGTTGTACCCAAAAACCTTTACGATGTTGGCATCTTCCATGTTACTGGCTTCAATGAGCCAGTTGTTCTCACTTGGATAGAGATGTAACACATTCGGGGCGATTATGCATACGTGATGAGCCGGCTTTTTCGCTAGATGGGTCTCGTTAACAATCCAAAACTTCAAGTCCTCAATAATGTATTCTAGCTGCTCTACCGTCCCTTCCTTTATAAAGTCGGCAGTACAAAAGACTGAGGACTCAGCCTGTCCAAGCAGCGTTTCGGCTTTGGCATCGGTGAGGTTAATGGTCTGCGTTGTTAGATCCTGAACTTGGTTTGTCGTGTCATTCAAGATTCCTTTGAGGTCTGCCGAAAATCTGCTCTCCATCCCATCCAGCTGATTCTTTAATTTCGACAATTCGCCACGCCACTCCCCCGATTCTTCTACAATCGAGTTCCTGGTTTTTTCGATCTCTTTGATTATGTCAGGGACACCCAATGTTGACTTAATGCAGTTGGGTAATAAAAATAGCAGCGATACAAGGATCAGGCTTGATATAAATGACCTGCTATTGTTATGGAAATAGCGGTTTTTGGAAATAAAGTTCTGTTTCATATTGACCTCCAATCATTGCAGTCTATCTTGAAAATAGATACTTCTATTCACCTCTTGTTATAGCCAGAAAATCAGGCCTCGATGACTTCTTGCATTTTTGGTTCCTCTCAACAATCTAATTCAAAGCTATAACATAGGCGCGGCTACAAAAATCATATAAAATGAGTAGGCATCCGCCTCACTGCCTCTCCCCTATATGGTTCTGCGTCGCCAACCCCTGGGCTTGTTGGCGCAGGAAATCCAGCAACTCGTCCAGGGTATCATACGTCCACTGCTGACCGGTCTGGATGCACTCGATCTCGCTCTGCCAGTCGGTGGCTGGCGCTAGCGCTTTCTGGGCCGGCTCGCGCCACAGGCGTACCAGGAAGGACACATAGGTTACCGGCTCGTTCATTGGCTACTATCCTGTGGGATATACCAAAGCTAAAAAACAAAAAACTGCTGCCCTACTTGAGCAACAGTCTACCATGCGGCTGGCTACAAAATGTCCACAAAGTGTCTACAAATCGGCTTGCCCTAACTCGGCCAAAATCCGCCAGGCCAGGGCTTGATCGTAGGGCCGGCCGTTGGCTAGAGCCAGCTTGAGCGCCTGATGGGCCTGCTCTGCTGCCAGGTCCAGGTGGCCATCCAGCCGGTGCGCTTCGGCCAGCCCCGCCCGCAGCCAGCTTTGCTCGGTCCGCGAGTCGATGCGCTCGGCCAGAGCCAGGGCCATTTGTAGGGACTCCGACGCTTCGGCCGCCTGTTTGAGGCGGAGGTAGAGCCAGCCCAGATGGCCCAGGCAAGAAATCTCCTGGGTCCGGTCGGCAATCTGCCGGGCAATGGCCAGGCTCTCCAGCAGCCACCGGCGGGCCAGTTCTACCTCGCCGGTCGCACTGGCTGCGGCCCCCAGATCGCCCAGGGGCAAGCGCCGTTCGAAGGTGAGCCGGGCGGCCTCACAACGGGCCAAGGCCTGGCGAGCCAGGTTGCCGGCCTCGGCAAACTCTTCCAGGCGAAAATGGAGCGTGGAGAGATTGCTCAGAGTGTGAATCTGGTACACCGTCTGGCCCAAATCCACAAAGCGCTGCAGGGCCTGCTCCAGGCTCATCTGCGCCTGCGGGTAGTCGCCGGCTTCGCGCGCGGCCAGACCCAGCTCGCGTAGACACATGGCCTCCAACAGCGGCTCAGCCGCCACCCGGCTCAACTGCACCCCCGCCTCGGCGGCCTGGCGGGCCGCGGCATAACGGCAGTACCAGCGCTCGGTATAAGCCTCACGCCAGCGCAGATGGGCCAGAGTACCCAGATCACCCAGCCGCTCGGCCAGGGCCGCGACCTCTTTTAAATCGTCGGCATAATCGGCCATCTCCCCCAGCAGGCGCAGCGCCCAGCCCCGTTCCGACAGCGCTTGGACCTGCAGCCGCAGGTTGGCCTCGATGGCGGCGGGATTTCGTAAATGGCCGGCCTCTTGTTTGAGTAGGGCCAGAGCCCGCTCAAAATGGCTTCGGGTTTCGGCCTGGGCAAAGAGGGCTTTGGCCGCCAGGCCGGCTTGCCAGGCGTAGCGGCCGGCCCGGCCCGGTTCCTCGGCCCGCTCAAAATGCCAGGCCAGGGCGACCAGCTGGTTGGCGCCCAACTTCTCCAGGGCCTCGCCGACGCGCCGGTGCAGCAAGCGCCGCCGGCCGTAGCTGAGATCGTGGTAGACCACCGCCCGGATCAGGTCGTGGTTGAAGCGGTAACGGCCGGCTTGTTCGCTCAGCAGCTGCCGGGCCTGCAACGACTCCAGCGCCTCCACGACCTCGCTCTCGGCCCGACCGCTGGCGGCCTGGAGCAAGTCAAGCTCAAACTGCCAGCCAATCACCGCCCCGACCTGCAGTACCTGCCGGCTCTGGGGACTCAGGCGGTCCAGCCGGGCGCGCACCACCTCGTAAACAGTACCGGGGAGGGACAGCTCGTGGTAGCCTGAGGTGGTGTCAGCAACGGCTCTACTCCAGCCCGTTTCATCGGTCCACAACAGGTCGCTTTCAAAGAGAAAGCGCAACGTCTCTAACAGAAAAAAGGGATTGCCGCCGGTTTCGCGGTACAGGCGCTGGCTGAATTTTTCGGTTCCCTGCTCCTGGCCGGAGAGATGGCGGACGAACTGGGCGATTTCAGACGGTGACAGGCCGGTTAAGTTAAACTCTTGCAGCAAACCCAGCCGCCTCAGTTCGCTCCGCAGGGAGGCGACGGCGGCCGCCTCCTCCGAGCGATACGCGCCCACCAGCAGGATGGGGGCAGCCTTAAGGTGGCGCGCCAGGCAGGCCAGCCAGGCCAGGGTGCTCCCGTCTGCCCAGTGCAGGTTATCCACACACAGCAGCAGAGGTGGCTGCCGGTCGGCCAGGTGCATGAGCAGCCGCACCAACGCCTGGAACAACAGGGTCTGCTTCTGGCCCGGCTCCAGGGCAGCCAGGGGCGGCATCTCATGCCCCGGGGTCAGCCGGTCCGGCCACAGCCCGGCTAGTAGCGTCTGGTCGAGCGGCTCCAAGCCGAGGCCGGTCAGGTCGAGGGCGCGCAGATGGGCGGCTAAGGCTTCGAGCAGCAGCCCGTAGGGCAAGCTCTGTTCGTTGGCGTGTCCGGCCCCGACGATGAGGGTTGCTTCAGTCGCCAAGGTAGTCGCAAACTCCTGCAGCAGCCGGGATTTGCCGATACCAGGCTCGCCGGCGATGAGCACCGCTTTCCCCCGGCCCGCCCGGGCCGAGGCGTAGGCTTGGGCTAACTGGCGCAGGGCCTCGCTGCGCCCTACCAGCGGCGCCTCCAGGCTGGGTAAAGTCGTCCACTCGTATGCTGGCCGCGTTGGCGCCGGCCGCGCCAGCGTGGGGCTGGCCAGGACCTGCTGGTAGACGGCCCGGGTCTCCGGTAAAGGATCGACCCCCAACTCCCGCTCCAGCACCACTGTGCACTGTTCGAATTGGCGCAGAGCTGCGCTCCGGTCGCCCACAGCCACGTACAGCGTTATTAGACGACGGTGCATCGCCTCGGCCAGGTCGTCAATGGCCAGATAACGCTGAGCGTAACCGATCGCCGCAGGGTAATTCCCCTGGGCCGCCTGGGCCTCGACCAGCGCCGCCAACAGTTCCAGGTAGCGACGTTCCAAGGTGCTGCGTTCCAGATCGACCCACAGCTCGAATTCGGGGCTGGTCGGCAGGGAAAAACCGGTCAGAAAAGGACCCCGGTAGAGGGCTGCGGCCTGGGCCAGCGCTTGCAGATCGGGAAATGGCTCTCGCAAGGTCAGGCTTAAGCGGTCGAAAGCGACGGTGTCGGACCAGCTTTGCTGAGGATTTAAGGCAACGCAGTCATCGCTGCATGACAATAATTCGGGAAGCGGCAGGAGACAGTGCAGATGGGACAATAGGTGACTGAGATTGCGGCGGGCGGTACATTCGGGGGTGTCAGGCCAAAAGAGGCTACAAAGGTGTTCACGAGACAGGGGGGTCAGCGGCGTGGCCAGGCGGTAAAGAACTGCCCGGACCTGCCGGCGCGGGATGCCCAATGCACAGCCGGCCCACGTCACACTTGGCGGCCCCAACATGCAAAGCCGCAGTGGCGGTGTTTGCCGCCTGGTAGATCCTTGAGGCGCTGCTGGTGCGGGGGGAGCATCGTTTGGCCTAACGTGACAGCTAGTCTCTGGCATGCCCCACCTCGTCATGCCGACAGATTATTCTATAACCTTTCTTACCTTAAATTATACCACAAAACTCAACGCCCGATTCGACCACTTAGGGTCTCTTTTTCCTCGCCCGGTGCCCACTGTTTCTGAGGCACGACAATATGAACCTAAGCCCAAGATTTGTAGGGTAAAGCGATTAGCCTAGGAAACGCCACGGATGCCGAGAGTCTCTGAGCTGAGATAGCCCTCTGACTACTGGGGGTACGCCTCCTGACGGGGCGAGGATGGGCCGGGGTCGAGCCTCAGGGGGGTGCCCAGGCAGGTCGATCGGGCTGGTGGCAATCATCGAGAAAAGGGTGGGGATGCCTTCGGGTCAAGCCAGACCCGCGGGATCAAGGCAGGGTGGCGGCAGGGCGATCTGCTGACGGCCTCGGGGTTTTTGCCGCTGGCTTTCGCCGGTTGGCAGCGGCGTGAGGTTGCCTCGTGACCGCGTCGCATTTGCTTCGGGACTGGCTCCGGTTGAGGCCGGGTTCAAGCCAGGTTCGACCACCCCCTTGGCTAAATCCGCAAGGCAACCTCTGTTTAGCCCGCTCTGGCGGGCCAAGATCGCACGCAAATCCTATACTCGCCACGAAATTCCCACACATAATCATAGACGGGCGACGCCAGGACGCTTTATACTCGACTTGGAAGCCCGACGCAGCTGAGTCAATCCAGATCGATTATCCTTGCCGGCAACAGGCGTAAAACATATTGCGTATTTCGTAAAGATTTCCGGCGAAACATCATACGCACCACGCACTACGCACCACGGCTTTGGCCGGCAACAGTCCAGAATTTTTAAAGGTGAGTTAGCAGGCAAATGAAGCATGCCTAAGAAAGGGAAATGCCCATGACAACCTTACTCTTGATCGACAGCCAGCCCAAGGCCGCCCAGGCGCTCAAAGACAAGCTGGGCCGGGGCGACGAGGAGGTGCTGGTCGCCTCCGATTTTGAGACCGCCCTCCGGCTGCTGCACCGGCACCCGGTCAGTCTCATCCTGGCCGACAGCGGCGACCCGCCCGGCGCCGCCTACCAGTTCTATCGCCTGCTCAAGAAGGACCCCCGCTTGGACCTGATCCCCTTCATCCTGCTCAGCGACTATGTCTCCGACGGCGATTTGCGCTACGCCCGCTCGGTGGGTATCCGGGACCATCTGTCCAAGTCTATCCTGGCCGAGGATTTGCTGGCCATCGTCCAAGGCGAGCTCGAGGCAGGCCGCCGCTTGCAGGAGCGAGTTGTCCCCAAACTCAAGCCTCGACCGGCAGCGGAGGTGTTGCAGCTATCGCTCCAGCAGCGAGCGCTGCAGATCGACTGCCGCCACCTGCGGGTCTGGCTGGGCGAGCAGGAACTGACTCTGACGCCGCGCGAGACGCTGCTGCTGATCCACCTGGCCCGGCGACCCAACGAGATTGTCGGCTTGCAGGACCTGTTTCGGGCCACCCACGGGCTGACCGCGGAGGAGGCCAACGAAGCCGGGCGGCTGGTGCGGCC
>CALMIS010000098.1 GCA_937864185.1 uncultured Chloroflexota bacterium | reverse complement strand
CGGCTGTGATTTTGTTTCTTAAGGCCATAGTTCTTGCCTGGTGACAGAGATGCTGACTCCGTCTTCACTAGTCAATTTCAGTTGAGTAAATCTTTTGAGCGATTGAACCGCCACACCCCAATTATAGGCATAATTCCTAACACGCCAATCAACACAGTTAAATTTAAATGGGACAACTTCTTGATGAGCGGACCGTTGAGGGGCAGGCTTGAAGCTTTCAGTCCCATCAATGATCGACTCGATGGGGACGGAATACTGTGGAGGAAAATTTTGAGTGAGCATAAGAAGGTTAGCAATACTGAGCAGCGCCGAAGAATGAGTTAAGCCGGGTGATGAAAAACCTGGCAGGGCCTTACAACCTGCCAGGTTTTATTGTAGCGACTTTTGCTTTGATCGTATACCGGTTAAGTGGCTAGTCGACCATAAGTTGAAACTTGTGGTTGTTTGTTTCCCGAACCGTAGGGTGCAACAGCAAGACCGGCACCGGCAGGTCATGGACGAGGGCGCCGGCCACGCTTCCGAACAACAGCCGACCGATGCCTTCCCGGGCGTGGGTAACCATCGCCACGAGATCGACTCGCGACTCTTTGATGTAGGCTTCAATTTGCTCCAGGGCGTGGCCAAAGCGGACAACCGGCGTGACTTGGTACCCCTCGTTGATCAGCGAGGTAGCTTCTTTGGTTAGCCCTGCCAGAATATCGGCCTTCAGGAGCTTCTGGCGTTCAACGTGATGTTCGTGCTCCAACGACTGGTACTTTTCTAAGTAGTCAAAGATAGTGGACGTCCACTCTCGAGCCGCATGAGCCGGGGGTATTTCCAGAGCTTCCAGTTCCGGGTAAACGACCTGCAACAAGATCAGGTGGCTTTCTTCGGGATGGAAGAAACGCTGGACCACCTTCAAAATTTCGCGACTCTGAATCGACTCATCCAGCGGGATCAAAATCTTTTGAGCAGCCACTTAGCCTCCTGCCACTTCCGGTAGTCCGGAGATGGATTCTTTACGCTTGACATCATACCGTTGCCAGTACCAGACTCCGGCTACGATCAGAATGCCGACGATATCAGTCGCCAACGTGGGGAAGAAGCAGAGGAAGGTGCCAAAGGCAAAGACCAGCCACTCCCACCAGGTCGTCTTGCGGTACAGATAGAACATGGTCATGGCCGAAAATGCGACCGTACCGACAAAGCCGGAGAAGTAGGACATTACCACGTCGGCCCAAACCATATCCTGCAAAATTTGGCCGCCTTCGCCCACCAACAGAATGGCCGGCGTGTAGGCGAACAGGATTGGCATGACGTAGAGTAACTTGGCAAACTTAAACGAGGTCCAGCCCGTCTTCCACGGGTCTGCCCCGGCGATGGCCGCTCCGGCGTAAGCTGCCACGCAGACCGGCGGAGTAATGTTGCTGTCCTGGCTAAACCAGTAAACAATCATATGGGCCGCAATCAGAGCTACGCCCAGGTCGGTCAAGGCCGGGACGGCCAGCACGGCGACAATCAGGTAGGCCGCCGTGACCGGCACGCCCATACCCAGCACCAATGAGGCCAAACCAATCAAGAAGACCGCGATCAGGACATTGCCGTTACTGAGGCTGATAATAATGTCAGAGAAGCGCAGGCCAATGCCGGTGGCATAAATTGTGCCCACGATGATGCCGATAACGCCAACCGTAGCCCCGATTACCAGCGTATCCCGGGCCCCTTCAATAAGGGCGTCGTAGCTACTCTTGAGGACGCGGACCGTGCTGCGGCCAAGAGCACCGGCCCCGTTCGATTTGAGATCGGTGGCGTTGTCGGGCATGGTGTACATCAGGCCGATACAGGCGACGATGGACCAGAAGGCGGCGAAGCCGGGCGAGAAGCCGATAATCATCAAGACGACAATGATCAGCAGCGGCAGGCTCATGTACCACTCTTTGCGCAGAATGTCTGACGCTTTTACGCCGGTATCGATCCCTTGGAGGTTTAACTTTTTGGCCTCAAAATGGACCATCGTCAGCACGGAGGTAAAGTACAAGATGGCCGGAAAGATCGAGATCAAGACAATCGTCCGGTAAGGGATGGAGGTCAGTTCCGCCATCAAGAAGGCGCCGGCGCCCATAACCGGGGGCATAAACATCCCGCCAATCGAGGCTGACGGCTCGATGGCCCCGGCGACGTGCGGTTTGAAGCCGGCCCGCTTCATCAAAGGAATGGTAAAAGCGCCGGTGCTAACCGTGTTGGCAATGGCGCTTCCGGAAATCGAACCGAAGAGGGCCGAGGCAATGACTGCCACTTTGGCCGGACCACCGGTCGATTTGCCGGCCACGGCCAAGGGCAGATCGATGAAAAAGCGACTGGCGCCCGATTTTCTTAAGAAGGCGCCAAAGAAGATGAACAGGATCACGTAAGTGACCAGCACACTGGCCATCACCCCAAAGACACCTTCCTGGTCGTAGAACAGGACCGTGGCCACCCGATCCCAAGCTCGCCCCCGGTGGGCAAAGGACTCGATAATAGGGATGTCATAGAGTACGTAGCCGTAGTGCATATAAAGGACAAAGCCCAGGGCGATCAACGTCATCGAGCCGCCCAAAACCCGCCGGGAAACCTCGACACAGACCAGCAGCCCAATGACGGCGACATAAAAGTCGGTGGTGTTGTAGGCCCCGGCCCGGTTCTGCAGGCTCTCAAACTGGTAGATGTAGTAGCCCACCGTCCCCAAGGTAGCGGCAATCCAGAGCAGGTCTATCAGACCGGGCGCTCCCTCGGGGGCGAGAATGGCTCGCAGGGGAGCCGGCAGTTTGCTGACTGCCTGACCCAACTTGCCGGATTTTGAAAAAGCCGGGTATAGGAGAAAAATAAGAATAAAGGTCAAGGCAACGTATAACCCCCGCTGCCACTGGACTGGAGCCGGCAAAGTACCAGCCGTGTAAATGTAGAAGAGACTCATCCCCGCCGCCAGGGCCGACATCAAGCCAAACCAGAATCCCTTGAGGGAGCGGGTATTCTTCTCTTCTTTCTCCATCAACTCCTTCAGCCGCTGCTGGTCTTCCTCGCTCTGGGCGGCGGTTTCGGCATCACCGAACTGAATATCCTCGAGATTAATCTTTAGTTCATCATTGTTCGTATTTTCGTCTTTGTGTGCGGCCATCATTCCTCCGTGCAACACTGCAACGGCTAACAGCACTGGCTACCTTCGCCAGTGCTGTTAGCCCACTAACCTATTAACTTATGACTCTGGAACAATATTCTCAGGGATTTCAATGCCCTGCTCTTGCCAAAACTGATAGGCGCCGGGATGGAGCGGTACGGGTACGCCGTTTATTCCGGTGTCGATTGTCATTTCGGCGGCGGCGGGATGGGCTTCGATCATGCGCTGAAGACCCTCTTCGGAAAAGACCGCTTTGACTGCATTGTAGACAATCTCGTTGGGTACGTCTTTATGGGCAACCCAGAGGGCCGCATCCTGGAAGGTGGGGACATCCTCGGGCATACCCTCGTAGGCACCGCCCTCCAGGACGGCTGGGGTATAGAATGGCATAGCCTCATAGAAGCCGGACTCCTTAGCAGGTGTATCCAGGTCGATGAGTTTAATGTCGGTGACGGTGGTTGCTTCGGTAACGGAGGAGTTGGGGAAGGCCGCTAAAATCCAGAAGCCGTCTAACTGACCGTCCCCCATGGCTGAGGCGGCCTGCGAGTAGCCCAGATACTCGATGGTCATCTTGTCCCATAGACCGGTGTGGGTAAAGAACCGTTCAGCGGCGATGGCTGCCCCGGAACCGGCATTACCGGGCGCAATCCGCTTCCCTTCCAGATCGGCGACCGACTGGATGCCGCTGGCGGCGGTCACGACGAGGTGTACTCGCCCACCGTACAAGGAAGCCACCGGTCGGACATCGGTGTATTGGGTTGTATCTTCGGGGAGTTGGCCTAGACCGCCTAGGTAGACATCGCCAGCGTAGACAATACCGTACTGGACATCATCGGAGTTGACCGCACGCAAGTTAGCGCCGGAGCCGCCGGTCCCTTCCGCCGACAGTTCCAAATTGGGGGTGGCATCGGCAATGATGAGCGACATAGCATTGGCAAAAGTTTGAAACGCCCCACCGACCGGTCCACCGCCAAAGGCTTGTCTGATCGTTTCACCACTAGGAGCAGCTTCTGCTGCCTCTTCGGCGCTACTACTTTCACCGCTATTGTTGCTTTCGCCACCCCCACCGCTCGCCGCAGGTTCGGGAGCAGCACCTCCACAGCCGGCCAAGGCCATTAACAAGGCGATGACCAGAACTACCAAATAGTTACGAACGTTGTACACTTAAACCCTCCTTGGTTTTATAATGTGCCACAGTATCACCAGCACCATGGCTGGTGGGTCACACGTTTTGATAGTTTGTGCTAGTGCGACTAAGGCCGCTCGTTATTGCTTTGGATAAAGTTCAGTAGCGCAAATGTCTAAGGCTATTAATGTAAAGGGAGCAGGATAAATATATCTGCCGGAATTCGATAAACGGAAAACACAACTTCACACGGCTAAAGTTGAGCGTTGGCTATGGAACTACACAACCTTATGGTTTACGTCGGCTGATACAGACCTAGATTTTGCCCAGCGTTTTAAATACTTGTCCCTGATATGACGACATTATTGCCTAAGGGACACTATTTAACGGCAAATCCTAAGGTCGACTGGAACTACAGATTGAGAACTTGGAATGACAACAAGCGATTACGACTCAACAAAATTGGAAGGGTAAGCAATATTACTAAAAATTCTCATTATGGGCCAATCTACTACCGCTCCATAGTAGGATAAAACAGCAACTTTGACACTAGTCACCTGTGTGGTTTTCGACTGGACAACCGTCCAGGTTTGCCGGCCAATTTATCCGGTGAGGAAAAAAAAGCAAAAATAGAGGCGAATTTACTAGCTATGACAGACATTGTGAGTGCCCTTGGACCGATTTTTATCTTAATTTTATTTGGTTATGGCCTAAAGCAATGGAGTTTTCCCGGCGAAAGCTTTTGGCCCCTGGCCGCCCGGTTGGTCTACTTTATTCTGTTTCCAGCACTGCTCGTAAATACCCTGGCTGCCGCCGACTTACCTCAATCTGCCTGGCCAGTAGCGCTAAGCGCAGCGCTGGCCGTAATGTCAATTAGTGTACTATTAGTGCTGCTTAAAAGGGTACTTCGGCTTGAAAACCGGGCTTTTACCTCGGTCCTGCAGGGCAGTATCCGGCACAATACGTACGTCGGCCTGGCAGCGGCGGCTGGGCTTTACGGCCAAACCGGTTTAGCGTTGATGGCGGTCTTACTGGCTGTCATTGTGCCGCTGGTCAACGTGATTTGTGTGACGGCTTTAAACTACTATACCAGCCACAGTCAAGTCGACTGGCGCAAAACATTGCGAAGTATCGCTGCCAATCCGTTGATTCTAGCCTGTCTGGTCGGGATCCTGCTCAATGGCAGTGGTCTCGGCTTGCCCTTGGGAACCGGCGAGATTTTGAGTCTCCTTAGCCGGGCAGCGCTCCCGTTAGGGCTGCTGATCGTCGGGGCTGACTTAAATCTGGGGCAGTTGGGGACTTCAACGCCCGGCCTGCTCTTGGCCAGTGCTCTGAAGTTGGCGCTCTATCCGCTGTTTGTCGGGTTATGGTGCTGGTCCTTTGGCGTCGAAGGCCAGACGTTAGGGGTGGCTATGCTCTTCGGTGCTCTACCAACAGCGACCTCGGCCTATGTCTTAGCTCTAGAACTGGGGGGCGATGCACCGCTAATGGCGGCTATTATTACCGGGCAGACCGCTGCAGCGGTGATCACCATGCCCCTCTTACTGTTTTGGTTGAGCGGGTAAGAAATCGGTTTGACGGTAACTACTCGGGGCTTTCTCTAAAGTCTAAAATCGATGGTCCCG
>CALMIS010000097.1 GCA_937864185.1 uncultured Chloroflexota bacterium | reverse complement strand
GGATCAAAGGAGAGCGGGCGGACAATCTGGAGCGGGCTATCTTTCATTATGAGCAGGCCCTGGAAGTAAGAACTCCAGAAGCATTTCCAGTCGATTGGGCCCAAACCCAAAACAATCTGGGGCTCGCCTACTGGAACCGGATCAAAGGAGAGCGGGCGGACAATCTGGAGCGGGCTATCTTTCATTATGAGCAAGCCCTGGCCATTTATACCCAAACCGCGTTTCCAGCCGATTGGGCTATGACCCAAAATAATCTAGCGAACGCCTACTGGAACCGAATAGAAGGTAAACGGGTAGACAATCTGGAGCAAGCCATCTTTCATTTTCAGCAAACCCTGGAAGTTTATACCCCGACGGCCTTTCCCGAACAGTGGGCAGGTATCCAAAACAATCTGGCAGCTGCCTATTGGAACCGAATAGAAGGGGAACGGGCGGACAACATTGAGCAGGCCATTTTTCATTATGAGCAGGCCCTGGCCATTTATACCCAAACCGCGTTTCCAGTCAATTGGGCCATGACGCAACACAATTTGGGGCTCGCTTACTGGAACCGAATTAAAGGGGAGCGAACTGAGAATCTTGAACATGCCATCACCAGCTTTAAACTCGCTCTGGAAATTCAATCTATTGAACAATCCTCGCTGATGCTTCGTCGGATGCAAGGAAATTTGGGCAGGTTATATTTTAACGAACAGCGCTGGTCCGAAGCTGAGATATCTTTCCAAACAGCGCTTGAAGCGGGACAGTTTCTGTTGACGACCGCCTACACCGAAACGGGCCGGCGTACCGAGGTCGGAGAAACAACCCAACTTTTTGCTTGGTCAGCCTACTGCCAACTGAAGCAAGGTCAGGTCGGGGAGGCGCTGCTAACCTTGGAACGGGGCAAAACTCGACTCTTGAGCGAGGCGCTGGCTCTGGCCGGGGCAGATCTAACCAGGCTGTCTCAGGGGCAGCAACAGGCGGTCAGTGCTAGCCGCGAAGCTATTCGCGCTCTGGAAGCACAGATGCTTCAGGCCAGTGGCGGTCACAATCTAACCGATCTTCCAATAGCCATCCGGTCTGAGCGCAACCTGGTCGCAGCACTGGCTCAGACCCGGACTGAATTGAACCAACTCATCGCGACTATCCGCCAGGACAATCCTGACTTTATGCCCACCGGCCTCGACCTACCGGCGCTGTTGGCTCTTATCTTCCCCGGCGGGGCCCTGGTCGCGCCGCTGGTTACCTCGCAGGGCAGCGCGGTCTTTGTCGTACCGGGCGGGGTCGATACGGTTGGCGAGGAACATGTGATTTGGCTGGACGAAATTACGGATGAGACGGTGCGGTCGTGGCTCGTTGGCACGGAGGCGGAGCCGGGCTGGTTGCGAGTTTATCTCACAGAGCGAACTAACCCGGTGGCCTGGTGGAGCGCCATTGATCAGATTTGTCAGATCCTCTGGAAGTCACTGGTCAAACCGATCGTCGCCAAACTGTCGGACTTGGGGATAAAGGCAGGTGCTTCACTGCTGCTGATGCCCCAAGGCGGGTTGGGCCTGCTGCCGCTCCACGCTGCCTGGCGGGAAGAGAATGGCCAAAAACGGTATTGGCTGGACGACTACCAGATTACCTACGCCCCCAGCGGCTATGCCTTGCAGGCCGGCCGGCGCCGGTTACAAGAGTCGCCGCGGCAGGAGCGGTCGCTGCTGGCGGTGGTCAATCCGACCCAAGATTTGGCCTTCACCCCGGTCGAAGGCGAGCAGGTGGTCAAGCTGTTTGGTCAGGCCGCGTCCCTGGCTCTCAACGAGACTGAAGCCACGCTCACCGCGGTCAAGCAGAGCGTCGCCGGCCGGAGCTACTTGCACTTTTCCTGCCACGGTTATTATGATTGGGAGGAAGCGATGCAGTCGGGTCTGCTGCTGGCTAATGGCGAGCGGCTGACCCTGGCCCAACTCATCGGCGAGGTCGACCTCGAGGCGGCCCGGCTGGTGGTGCTGTCCGCCTGCGAAACGGGCATCACCGAATTTCAAGAGTCGCCGGATGAGTTCATCGGCCTGCCGGCCGGGTTTCTCCAAGCCGGCGCGCCGGGGGTGGTCAGTACGCTCTGGGCGGTCAATGACCTGTCGACGATGCTGCTGATGGAGAAGTTCTATCAGTTACATTTGCAGGCCGGGCTAGCGATCGCCGAGGCGCTGCGCCAGGCGCAGATCTGGTTGCGCGACGTTACTGCCGTCGAACTGGCGGAGCGCTTTTCGGACGAGCGCAAGGCACTCCTGGCCGGTACCCGGATGCCGGGAGAGATCGTCAGCGAGCAGTTCCGGCGCTTCCGGCGGTTTCAAGCCGAGGAGCGGCCCTTTGCCCATCCCTACTACTGGGCGGCCTTTACCTTTAGCGGTGCTTGAGACGAGAAGGAGGCTATTCCTATGAGCCATATGACCGAAAGTTTGCTTTTCATCCAGGCCCTGGTGGCCCACCTCGACCGGCTGCGAATCCTGCTCGGCGCGGACTGGCCGACCTTTGCGGCCCGACTGGACGCGCTTCTGGTCGACCTCGACTGGGTGGAGAGTGATGACGACCTCTCGCTGGCCATTGATGAGATCATCGATCTCGGTCTGGCTAGCCCGGCGGCCGAGTTGGTCCGGGCGCTGCTCAACCAGGCGGCGACCGAAGCCGGCACGGTCGACAGCGCCACCCGCTCGGTGCGGATGACCGACCCGACCTCGGGCCAGAGCCGGGAGGTGCCGCTGCGGGCCGAGACAGAGGCCGGAGCCAAAGGGCTAACCGTCAGCCGCGCGGACGTCATCGCCGCCGGACAGGCCCTGGCCGCGGCGGTCCGGCTCGAGCAGACGAGCGACGAACTGGCCGCAGCCAATGGCGGCCCCGAGTCGCCGGTATGGTCTGACCTCAACCTTTCGATGTCGTCCGTCCCTCCGGACTCTCTGACGGTTAGAACCCACGCCAACCTGCAGGGCAGCGATTATGCCTATGTGGGGCAAGTCTATGCCCTGACCGTCAAGCTCTCCGACCAACCGCAGCAAGCCGGGCCGCAAGTCTCGGCCCCGGCGATGGATGTGCCGGTCGAGGCCGGGGAAGTGATCAAGAAGATCCAGGTCCGGCTCTACGCCCCCGATTTTGATCTGGCCCCAGATGATCAAGCCCTCGACTGGAGGCGGGAACTAACCTTCTACATCGAAGCCGCCGCCTCGAGCGCGGTCACCTTTAATCTGCTGGCGCAAGATCGCTTGGAGCCGCGCTACTTCGCCAGCCTCAAGCTGCAGTATCTGGTCCAGGGTGAGGTCATCGGCGAGGCTTACCGCCGGGTAGAGGTGCTACAAAGCGAAGCGGTCGCGCCGACGCCGCTCTCGGCTTTTCCCAAAGCCCCCGGCTATCCGCTCGACGAGCCGGGCCGGGTCCGGCTGGAGCCGGTGGCCACTCCGGTCGCCTACCAGGAGAGTGACGAGCCGGTCCACCTGACCGTGACCATCGACGAGGCCAAAGACCGGACCGACCAACTGCTCTGGGATATCAACTCGCCTTATCTCACCGGCGCCGACCTGCCGCCGGCGCCTTACTACAGCCGCCACCTGGGCGCCGAAGAGTTTGTCAAGACCTACTTGACTCCCTTTGGCATGCCCGGTAACTGGCCGGAGGACCATATGGATGAGACGGGCCAGCTCAAACCCGGCTCGATCCCGATCCTGTTTCAAAACCTGCTCGAGCTGCGCCACAGCGCGCCGGTGGAGTTCTGGCAGCTTTACGAACGGGCGATGGAGCGGCACCGGGCCGCCCACCGGCCGCCCGAGCAGTTCACGATCCTATTTCGGACGGCCGACACCCACATTCCCTGGGAGTTGATGCCGGTTGCGGAAGAGGCGGTCGATAACAAAATGCCGCTGCTGCTAGGCAGCGCCCACCGGGTTGGGCGCTGGCTGCTTGAGGTCGGCGCGCCGCTGCCGGAGGTGGCCTTGACCCTGGAGGGCTTCACCCTGGCCGTGCCCCGTTACACGGACAATCCCCTCGCTGAGGCCCAGGCCGAGAAAGCCTGGCTGGCGGAGCGCTATCGGCCCTACATTCTGAGTGAAGCGCCGGAGGCTTTCCTGGACTTTATGCGCAGCGGCCAGCCCACTCAGGGCACGGGCATTCTGCACTACGCCGGCCACGGCGACTGCTGCACCGACCCCCTGCGCGGCAACTGGCTGGTGCTGACCAACCGGCAAGCCTACTTCGACGCCCGGGCGGCCAGCAACGATCTGGGCAACAGACTGGGCAAGCTCAAACCGACCCTGGCCTTTTTCAATGCCTGCAATGTCGGCCGGGCCGCGCCGGGACCGCTCGGCAGCAACGGCGGTTGGGGTCGAGCCTTACTGCGCCAGCAGTACAAAGGCTATGTGGGGCCGCTGTGGAGCGTCTACGACCAGCACGCTCGCGACATCGCCGAAACCTTCTACCGGTTGGCGCTTGATGAAGCGCTGCCGCTGGGCGAGGTGATGCGTCAAATTCGGGCCAGGTTTGCCCAGGATAACCGCCTCTTTACCTACCTGGCCTATCTTTATTTAGGCCATCCCCTGGCCAAGATCACCTATCACCCTTTTTTGCAGGAGGTTAGCGATGCCTGAACAAACCTTGCGCCCCGACGGTCGCCCGGTTGAACTGGTCGACCTGGGCTTCACCCTGGTCTCCACCTCTCTCTCGGCCCGGGTCGAGACCTACCCTGGCTCGGCGCCGGGCACCCGCAGTGGCGGTCCCGGTCTGACCGGGCCGGTGCTGCGCTCGGCCGGGGTCCGGGAACTGGGCACGGTCACGCTCCAGGATGCCCATCCGACCCGAGCCCAGGCCAAGCAGGTCGAGCTGTTCATCCCGGCCGGCGGCCCGGACGATGGCCGGCTGCTGCTGTACATCGATGAGAACGGCGGCATTACCTTCCACCTACCCCAGCTCGAGCGCCAGCCGCCGCGCGGCATCCGGGCCGGACGAGAGGGATTGCTCCGTTTTGAGGTGCCGCTCCGCCCACCGGTCGCCGAGCCGGAGACCACGCCCAAGGTGCGCGGCATCGGCGGGATGCTGGCCAAAAAGGTGCTCAAGGTCATCGGCTGGAAAGTGGTTGGCGTCGCCGCTCGCCGGGTCGGGCCGCCGCTGGTGCGCGGCTGGGAAAGCGAGCACCGTCCCACGCGGGCGCTGAGCTGGCCGACGTTGTTCGATCCCGCTGCTCCGGATTTGGAGAGTCTCATCCCACCGGCCGGACGGAGCCTGCTCTTTATCCACGGCACCTTCAGCCGGGCGGCGACCGCCTTTGCGGGGCTGGCCGAGGATAGCGGTTTTTTACGGGAAATCCAGGCCCGTTACGGCGACCATATTTACGGCTTTGATCACGCCACCCTGGGTAGCGGGGTGGCGACCAACGTCATGCAGCTCTATCGCAAGTTCGCGCCGGGGGTGCACAATCTCGACATTGTCTGCCACAGCCGGGGTGGGCTGGTCGCCCGGGTGCTGCGTGATCTAACCGAAGCCCAACTCAAGCAGCGCTTTGCCTTTGACACCGAGCGAGGCCAGTACGATTCAGATCTCACCGCCTGGGGCCGGCATTGGCGCATCCCCGATGGGGTGCAGCTCAAGGTCAACCGCATTCTCTTCGTGGCCACGCCCAACAGCGGCACGGTCCTGGCCCAGCCGACCCACCTCAAGAAATATCTCGATATCCTGATGACAGCCACCAATTTGCTGCCCGACGGTTTCGATGTGACGGTCGACGCCATTTTGACCGTGGCCAAACTCCTGCTCAGCGAGGTAATGCCGGTCCTGCCCGGTCTGGACGACCAGCAGCCCCAGAGCAGTCTGCTGCCGCTGTTGGCCCCAACCCCCCGGCCCGAGGACGCGGCCATCCAGACCAACTACAGCGCGCCACCGGGGCTACAAGCCGTCATGCGCGCCGCCGATGAAGTGGCGGATTTCATTTTCGGTCAGAAAGAGAACGACCTGGTCGTGCCCACCGCCGGGGTCAGCCAGTGGGCTGAGGTGGTTTTTGAGCCGGAACGCTGCCTGCCCTTCGCCGCTGAGCGAGGCGTGCATCATTGCAATCTCTTTTCGCAAGCCGAGACGCGGGAGAAGTTGCTGGCCTGGTTGACCCCCTAACGATCACGGGCTTTGACCCGGTACGTGAGGTGCTTGCGTTACCGGAGGCCGAAGAGAGGGTGGTCGGGCCGCGGGCGGAGCGGTTCACCGAGGAGCAGCAAGCCTTGCTGGTCAGCATTCGGATGCAGGCAGTATCGCCGCTTTAAGAGCTGATGAAGCCGGAAGATAGGTTCTTTGAACATCCCTTAATTGGCGCGCCGGGCAGGCGCTCAGAACTCTTGACAGGCTGTGCTATAATTTTCACAAAACGGGAGGAACGATGGTCGAGAAAA
>CALMIS010000096.1 GCA_937864185.1 uncultured Chloroflexota bacterium | reverse complement strand
TCAAAGTGGAGGGCATCACTGTCATCGTTGCCAAATACTATGTTTTCACCTTGACTACGATTGAGATCATCGAATGCAGGAACACTTTTGTTCGGTGTTTTACTACCATAGGTTACAAAGTCTGCGATATTGGTAATGGTAGCGGTGTTGGTCTCGGCATCATATGTCACCCATTCCACTTCCGCGTTCAAAGCCTCAAAATAATCCTGCACGGTTTCATACGTAGTCGATTCAGCTTCTGTCATTTCTCCTGCTGGCGGGGCATCTTTGTCTCGTTGTATGCCATCTTCAGGAGGACCACCAGGACCGCCGGGGCCCCCAAATCCGCCGGCGGTTTTGGTATAGGGGAATTCCGTATCGGCCAGGAAATTATTCAGGGACTCTTCAACCACCGCCAGCAGATACTCATAGTAACTGCCCGCCGCATAGATGCCATCGTCAGAGGCTTCCAGCACCAGCACATTGCCGGCTTTATCGGCCAGGCCAAGTTGATTGAGATAGTCGGCATAGGCTGCGGCCAGATCGTCAGACAGGGCGGAGGTCCAGGTATCAGCGGCGCGGCTGCCGGTGGCGGCATACTGGCCCATATTCCACTCATAGGCGGCGTCGGCGTAATCCAGGCTGGTGATTGGACACCAGGCCATGGTCCCAGTGACGGCATCGCTGATGTACTCACCGCTGGCATCAACCATCGCCGCGCCAATCGACTCAAGATACGGGAAATAGAGTTCGCTGTCGCCGGTGGCCCCTACCAAGGCACTCTGAGCGCCGCCGCCGCTCATTCCGAAGGTGAAGATGCGGTCGGTATCTCCGGGCAGATTGTCCTGGTTGTAACGATAATAGCGGATGGCGGCTTTCATATCGGTGACGCCCCAGGGCGCCCCGCCGCTGTAGATCAGATTCCCGCTCTCATCATAGCCGTTGCTGCGGCCGCGCATCCCGGCCTCGACATAGATGAAGCCGGCCTCAAGGTAGCTGGCGACACTATCGTAACTGTAGGCGGTCGGCGCCTTTTGGGCGGAATAGCCGGGAGTGTTCACCGGCAGCACGATCGGCGCGGTGGCGGCGGTGTAGCCGTTGACGGTACCGACAGCGCTGCTGGTGGCCGAATAAGTACCGTCACCGTTGTCGGTCGCGGTCATATAGGCGCCGGGTACATAAATCCCCAAGGTTTCATACTCCAGCGTTTCCGGCGTGGCCGCATATTGCACCCCGATTTGCCAATAGACATCGTTCTCGGCGTCGTAGTTCCAGGCGCTGTTATCAAAGGTCAGCGCCTCGGCGTAGGCGTCAACTGAGGCAGACTCCGTTGGCAGTGCTGCCTCAGTTGAGGCTTTCGCCTGCTCAAATAACCAATCACGGACATCTTCAACCTTGTAAGCATAATCGAATGAATACATATGCTCGTTGGTTCCAACTTCAACACCTTCCGGTAAGACGGTGTCCAGTTCAAAGGTCGCAATATTAATACTGTTTCCTTCCGCACGCATGCTCGCAACGGCTGTCTCAAATTCATCAGATGACCAGGTAGCATCCCAAACGGCCGTACTATAGCTGATACCTGCCCTAGCCAGCATATCCTTAACTTCTGCTTGACCGCCAGAAGCTTTTTCATCCCCTGCGGCAGCAATATAGAAGAACTTTTGGCTGGCCAAATTTTCAAGGGTGCTGATATCCCATTGACTGGATACGAAAAGTTCTGCGGCAAATAAATCCGGATATTCTGCGCTCAAAAGCAAGAAGGTCATACCACCCATTGATTGGCCGGTAACATACAAGCGGTTCGTATCAATGCTGTAACTGCCTGTGACAGAATTCAGTAAGCTTACGGTTAGCTCAACATAGTCTGTTGTAGTAAAGCTGCCGTGATCATCAAGGATCACTTCCGGGTATGCTGGCACCAGTACGAAACTTTCGTGCTTGGCCTGTTCCGTAGCGGTGGCCCAAATCAACCCGCCATAACCTTGAGTTAGGGGTACAGAGGTGTCCTGACCAACTGTGCTGGCATCGCCAATGAAAGTGACCAGTGGATATGATTTTGCCGGGTCATAATTATCGGGGATGAACAAGTTGTAAGGAAGGGTTAAACCTGTTTCAGAGTCTGTATACTCAAATTGCTCAAATTTCGGGACTATTTCTGATATCATTGTTTGTAGTTCCGCATCACCACTTTTATCAATTTCACCGCCACCCATCCTCGCGCCTTCCGGTGGGCCATCAGGGCTTTCGGTTGCAACGTCGCTTTCACTGCTTTCTGTCTCAGTACTGCCCGTGGTGGTGGTTGGCGTTTGAGCCGCAGGGCTAGCCGCGACGGACGTTGTTGCGGCATCCGTGGCTGAGGCTGTCTGCTCACTGGAACAGCCCATCAGGATTAGGATCGCAAGCACCACTAAAAGAATAATAGAAATGGTCTTTCGTTTCACTTTTTGTTTGTCCTTATTGTTTAGCATAGTCCCCCCTCTTGTTTTTGTTTGGAGGAAAACTTTACATTAAAAACGTATCACAAGACTATGCAGAAATCGTGCAAAGCTTCTTTAGAAATTCCTCAAGATTAGCTTCAAGCAAAAAAGATAGCTCGCGTAAGCACCCTTACCTTACTCAAGTGGGCGTAGGCAAGGCCGCGACAACGTGTTAAGCTTAGGGATGCGGATCATGGGTAGTAGGATGATGTCGGCTGCTCGATAAGTGAACTCTAACATGGCCCAAACCAAGCTTGACCAAAATGACAAGAAAGAAGTTAGGCGACGGACAGCCCCCCGAGCGGCCATCGTCTATGAAACCATTCGCCGAGAGGGCGAAGATGAACTCGACCGGACGACGGCGGCCTTGATCTATTCCGGTTTGGCAGCGGGCCTTTCGATGGGCTTCTCCTTTCTCGGGGAGGCTTTGTTACAAGCTCACTTGCCAGAGGCCCCGTGGCGTCCGCTTATTTCCAAAGCGGGTTACAGCCTTGGGTTCTTGATCGTCATTCTGGGTCGCCAACAGTTATTTACTGAAAATACGCTGACCCCAATTCTACAGCTACTCGATCGGCTGGATGTAAAAACCTTGATGCAGGTCCTGCGTTTGTGGCTGATTGTCCTGGGAACAAATGTGGTAGGTGGTTTCTTATTTGCCTGGAGTCTGGTCTCAGTAGACTTCTTTGAACCAGAAGTTAATCAGGCCCTTAGGACCATCGGCCTTCACGCGAGCGGGAACGAGTTTTGGGACACGCTGATGCGCGGCATTTTTGCCGGCTGGTTGATCGCGCTCATGGTGTGGTTGTTGCCTTTCGCGGAAACGGCCCGAGTCGCGGTCATTATTATCATCACTTATCTGGTAGGGCTTGGCGGGTTTAGCCACGTTGTGGCCGGTTCCATAGAGAATGCTTATGTGGTGTTGCTCGGAGAAGTGGATTGGACTATGTTTGTGGGGACCTTTTTTATGCCTACCCTCATTGGCAACATCATTGGAGGGGTAACCTTGGTGGCAGTCATTAATTATGCTCAAGTCGTCTCTGACAAGAATGAAATAGATCTATAGATTCGCCCCGCCAGCGGCGGAACGGGGTCTATCTGTCTGAATGAACTGGATTTGACGCCTCAGTAGCCTCCGAAAGCAACTCCGTGACTATCTCTAACCAGGTTCGGTTTTCAGCATAGGCTTGGGCTACTGCCAGGATGTCTGTATTTTCTTTGCCAGCCTCAGAATTATACCTGTCCAGAAGTTGCTGTACTTCAGCCTGCGTGGCGTGATCGCTGCCCGTGTGCTGCCGGACAAAGGCCAATACTTTAAATCCATACTCTAAGCGGTTGCTTTTGAGCAAAAGTTCTCCGATAGCCTTTAGAATCGAATACACGAGCGGGACAAACTGAATCTCTGCCGCCAGTTGCAACGCCTGGTGAAGCTGTGGCTGCGCCTGCGGCACGTCGCCTTGCCGGCTGGCCACCGTACCGAGTCCCAGGTAGGCCTGCGCCAGGCCGCCCTTATCAAAAATGTGTTGATAAATGTCCAGGCTCTGCTGGTAAAGCTGCCGGGCTTGCTCATACTGCTCTTGCTGCAGGGCAATCTTACCCAGATGATTGAGCGCTACCGCCATGCCTTCAGGATCATTGAATTCCTGGCGTAGGCTGTAGCTTGCTTCAAGCTGGTGTTGAGCCAGGGTCACCTCCCCCAGGGCCAGGGCGGTTTCACCCAACAGATTGAGGCAGTAGGCCATAAACCAGCGGTCAGCCCGCTGTTGAGTCAGGCTATAGGCTTGTTGGGCGTATTGCCGGGCTGTCGGGTACTGGCCCTGGCCAAAGGCAGCACTGGCCAGGGCGTAATAGGCCAGACAAAGATTGGCCTGATGCCGCTGGGTCTCGCTTTCACGCAGGGCCTGCTCCCCATACTGAAGCGCGCTGGCGTAATCCCCCCGAATCGTGGCGATCAGGCTCAGGGGTGTGGCCGGGTCCGTGCCGTAGCCGGGCACAGCCGGAATACCGAGCTGCCGGTACAACTCGCGGCACTCTTGCAGCACGGCCTCCGCCTGATCCAACCGGCCCAAGCGGATGAGCATCCACCCCCACCAGATAGTCACATGTACCAGAGCCAACTTGATGGGGCCACTCGCCTCGACGCCGGTTAACAGCCCGTAGGCTTCTTCCCAGGCCGCTGCGCCTGCCAGATACCGGCTTTGAAATTGAAAAAATCCCTGGAGCGGCCCGATTAACTTTTTAATTTCGGTGAGGTTGAGGGTCTTGAGCGCCCAGCGCCAGGCGGTCCACACATTATCGTACTCGGCCGCGATGGCGGCCACGGCCTGGCGCTGTTGGCCGCTCAGCAGGATTTCTACGTACTGCTGCAGGAAATCGGCATAGTAGGTGCAGTGCGCCTCATAGGTTTGAGCGACCCGTTCGGGCGTCTCAGCCAGTCGCTCGGCGGCATATTGCCGCAGCAGTTCGTGGATGTGATAACGTCCGGTTGCGCTTACTTGCAGCAACGACTTATCGACAAGGGTAGCCAAATCTATCAGCGAGGCTCCGGCGACAGCGTGGGCAGCCTCGTGACTAAATCCCCCCCGGAACACCGATAAACGCTGAAATATTTCTTGTTCGGGCGCTGCCAGCAATTGCCACGACTGTTCCAGGACCACCCGCATACTGCGGTGGCGTGCGGGCACACTTTGGTGCCGGCTGGTCAGGATATCGAGGCCGCGCTCGATTTCAGCCGCAATGGCCTCGACCGGCAGGACCTTAAGCCAGGCGGCGGCTAACTCAATGGCCAGGGGCATGCCCTCAACCAACCGGCAAAGCCGGACGACCGCGGCTCGCTCGGCGGTCAGGGAGAACTCGACGCGGACGCGGGCAGCGCTTTGAGCAAAAAGCTGGACTGCGTCATAACGCTTGAGCGCGGCCACGCCGGAGTCAACTTCGGCTTCCTGGTCCGCGACAAGGGGCCGGTCACCGGCCGGGAATGACATCCCCTCCACCGGATGAAACCAGGCTGCCTGCAAATTCAAGGCCTGGCGAGAGGTGGCCAGAACTTTTAGCTGGGGAGCGGCAGCCAGGAGGTCGACAAGGAGGCCGGTCAGGCCCCCATCTCCCGGCTCAGAGGTCGCTTCCGGCTCAGCCGGGCTCAGCGGTGCGGAAAGTAAGGACTCTAAATCATCCAACACCAACAGTATTTCTTTGTTTTGGAGATAGTCTAGCAACTGCTGTTTGGGGGGAGCAGTTCCGGAAAACGAAACCCCAAGCGCTTCAGCAATAGCCAACACCACGGCGTTTGTGGCGTTGGCCGCGGCCAGCGCCACAAAATAAACCCCGTCTCCAAAGAAACCTTCAGCCGGAGTTGAACCGCTCAACGTTTGGGCTACTTGTAGAGCCAGCCGGGTTTTGCCAATCCCTCCCGGCCCAACGAGGTCTAACAGACGACAATGCCGGTCCGTGAGCCGGCGGATGATCTCGGCCTGTTCGCGTTCCCGGCCGACGAAGGGAGTGAGTTGGGGGGGCAGGTTATGAAAGCGGGCTGGGGAAGCGCGGGGCTGGAGAGCTGGGGTGAAAGATTTCCCCCTGCTCCTCCGCTCTTCTGCTGCCTGGCTCAGTTCCCCGGCGCGAATCTGCTCATACAGGGCTAGTGTCTCCGGCCCCGGTTCGACCTCAAGTTCGTCAGCTAACATCCGGCGGCAGATCTCGAACTGAGCCAGGGCCGCGCTGCGCTGGTCATCACGAGCCAGGAGCGCCATCAAGGCGCGGTGCGCCTCCTCACGCCACGGCTCCAGAGCCAACAAACGGCGCATGGTTTCGATGGCCTGGGGGAGATCCGCCCGCGCGGCCAGGTGATCGGCCAGCATCTGCAGGGCTTGCAGCATTTGTTCTCGCCGCCGGGTGCGTTCCACCAACAACCACTGCTCAAACTCCGGCGCATCTTGAAGATAGAACCCTTCCAGGAAATCACCCCGATAAAGATCAATGGCTTGTTTCAAGGCATCGATGTTTTGGTCCCGGGGGGCGGCCGCTACCCCGGCCTCGAAAACAGCCACATCCAACCAGCAAGAGCCGCTGACATCGAAGGCCACCGTCTCTCGGGCAATATCCAGGTAGCCGCCCACCAACTGGCGCAGGTTAGATAAGGTCACGGTCAGGCTGCGGCGAGCGTGAGACTCAGCCACTCCGCCCCAAAACCACCCGGCCAGTACCGACCGCGGCTGAGCACGGCCTGAAACCGCCAGATAGTAGAGCAGCGCCCGGGCTTTGCCGGAACGAAAGCCGGTCACGGCTTGCCCATCCAGCCAGACTTCCGGGCTACCGAGCAGTTTCAGTTCCAGTTTTCCGCTGCTTTTTTCCCGACTCATCGCCAAAAAAGCCTATTTCGTTGCAATCTCGTAGCCCTACGGTAACAGTTTCGCTGCAATCACCCGCTATACTGAGACCAATCTATTATATCGTAATTCGTTGGCCCTATGAAATTACCAGAAAGCTGAAGGGCAAGCTTAAGGAGTTGCTTATGAATCAACCCGTTTCAGCCATACGCTGTGGAACCCAATAAGGAAGTATTTTAACCGCTAACCCAGACCTTACAGGTTTTGAAAACCGTAAGGTCTTCATGAAGCAAGAAACAGGGTGTTTCTTGGGAGATAGGAGAAAAAAATGGATACCTTTTCTGTAACCACTGAACAAATGGCTCAGTACGATACCTTCGTGGATTTGAATGAACATCGAATTCATGCATTTGAAGCCAGACTGCAAGGGGAGCTGATTCGTCCCGGCGATGCGGCCTACGACGAAGCTCGAGCCGTCTGGAACGGCATGATTGACCGCTATCCGGCCTTGATCGCCCGCTGCGCTACGGTCACCGATGTGGTCGCCTCGGTCAATTTTGCCCGCCAAAACAACCTGGTGCTGGCCGTACGCGGCGGTGGGCACAATGCGGCCGGACACGCCACCTGCGACGGCGGGTTGGTGATTGACCTGTCGCCGCTGAAACAGATTAGCGTCGACTCCACCAGGCAGATTGTCCGGGTCGGCGGCGGCGCCACGATCGCCGATCTCGATGCCGCCACCCAACCACACGGCCTGGTCGTGCCGATGGGGGTCGTGTCCCAAACGGGCATCGCCGGTTTAACCCTGGGAGGCGGCTTTGGTTGGCTGCGCAATAAGTACGGCCTCAGTTGCGACAACCTGATCGCTGCCGAGGTAGTCACCGCCGAGGGCCGGGTGATCCGGGCCAGCGAGACCGAGAATCGGGACCTGTTGTGGGGTTTGCGGGGCGGCGGCGGCAACTTTGGCATCGTCACCACGTTTGAGTTCCGCGCTTACCCGCTCGGTCCCGACGTGGCCTTTACCTTTATCGCTTACTCCGGCGAAGGCGAGCAGATGAAAAAATCTATCGAGTATTATCGTGACTATGTCAGCACCGCGCCCGATGAGGTCAGTGTTCTCTGGGCTTGCGGGATGGTGCCGGCCGGACATCCAGTCTTTCCAGTGGAAGCGCATGGCCGCTCGTTTGTGTTGTTTGGGGCAATGTACGCCGGGCCGGCCGAAGAGGGCCAGCGCGTTATGCAGCCGCTGCGGGACTTTGGCCAACCCGTGCTGGACTTTAGCGGGGTGATGCCTTACGTCCAGGCGCAGAAAGTCTTTGATGCGGATTACCCGCGCGGTTGGCGTCGCTACTGGAAATCACTCAATCTCAACGGGCTGGCGGACGCCGCGATTGAGCGTATTGTCAGCCACGCCCGCCGGCAAGTGTCCCCCTTCAGCACCATTGCGCTGTGGCACATCGGCGGGGCGGTGAAACGCGGGGGGGCCAACGAGAGCGCCTTCAACGGGCGGCAGGCGGCCCATTTGCTCAGTCCGGAAGCGAACTGGACAGACCCCGCCGCTGACGAGGCGAACATTAGCTGGCTACGCAGTCTCAGCGCCGACATGGAGGAATTCTCCGACGGCAGCCGTTATCTCAACTTCCCCGGCTTTCAGGAAGAGGGTGACGAGATGATGCGCCAGTCTTTTGGTAACCAATACAGTCGCCTGGCGGCCCTAAAGCAGAAATACGACCCGACCAATTTCTTCAGTCTAAACCAGAACATCAAACCCTCCGCTTAACAGCAGTTTGTAGACTCAGTATGCGTGGTCCGTGGTACGTGAAAGTTTACGCACCACGGACTGCGTTTGGAAGGCTATTTCAAAATCAGTAACCATCTACCTCAAGGAGAAACCTCGTGAGTGATACCCTCAAATTCTCCATAAAACAAAAAACCGCCCTCAATTTGAGAGCGGCTTGTAATACTAACTATTTAGATTTCTACTTACGCAGCAACTTTCACCGCCGGCGTCTCTTTAGCCACCGGTCCGAGCATCTTCAAGATATCATTTTTCCGGAGAAACTCAAACCAGTGGTTAGCCAGGCTTTGTTGCACGCCGATGAACTGTTTGGTTACCCCATGCATCGGCTCAACTACCTTGGCCACTTCCTTGGGTAGGCCCGGCAGGGCGACTAATTCTTTGAAATAAATTTCAGAACCTTCGACTTCCGCATCCAACGTACCCTGAATTGACACCTGGGAAGCATCGATCGTCTTGTCCAACAGCAAGCCGGGATCGAACTTTTCAGTCTGCCGCACTTCTTCAAACCAGCTTTGGGCAGTCTTCACCTGAAGATCAGCCCACTTCTTTGATACCTCGACCATTTGATTTACCACGTCCATTATTCCCTCCTACGGAACCATACAGACTAATAAGCCTTATCCTAATTATCTTCAGGGGAGTTACGGGCAAGTGACCAGCGAGTTACAAACAGACGTTAAACCCGTCAGCTCTTGCCTAACGAGGTTGAGGCCGACCCGGCCCTCTGACCGGACTGAGTTGGGGCGGCAGCGGTTTAGCTCATCTTTTCGTAAACCATCTGGGCCCAAGCCGCTAGGGCCGAGATTTCAGCCTGGCTCATCGCTGCCGTACCCCGGCCATCGAGATAACTGTCATCCTGATAAACCGGCGCGTTGGCATACAGCCAGGCATCGAACTGTTCCCAGTCGGCCGGGTCAATCCAGCCGCTGGTTGAGCTGATCGTGTCGCCCCCTTCACAGGGTGTAAGCGCGGCGGTGGCGTAACCGTAAATCAGCCCGATCAGCCGCCGGCAAACGCCAGGCTGATCGCTTACTTTGCCCAAATTCCAAGCCAGCACCGTGGGACCGGTGGCGCTGATCTGCCCGCTGCTCAGTTGAGCCGCAGCCAGCCGGGCCCAGGCGGTCACGGCCCGTTCCCAAACCGGGCCGGCCAACTCGCCCTGCCCTTTAAAGACAATCCGCTCATCCGGATTTTCAGTCTCAAAGGGGGCAAAGCGGGTCACGATATCCCGCCATTCCTGGCTCAGCCTGGAGCTGACGTCTTGCCTTTCCCCGTCGCAGGGACCGGCCATCGCCTGGCCCGCGGCGGTGATGGTTAAGTTATGGCAGCTTTCGCCCGGCTCACCGCTCGGCAGGAGGGAGCCGGTCCACTGTAAGGCCATTTCATTGCCTTGGTTAGGGGTGGCATCCACGGTTTCGCCGGTTGGAGTGGCGGCGGTCGACGGTGAAGATGCGGCTGTTTCAGGCGGGGCGGCAACGTCACTGCCGCAGGCGACGGTGAAAAAAAGCAGTAACCCCAGCCCTAAACCCGGCCAGGGTTTGAGTTTTAATTGGATTGATCTAAGTAGCCTCATTCTGTAAATCCTTATTAAGCTTTAGGCACATAGCCTGGCCCAATCCTTGCGAAGGTTAAGCCGCATATTCGTAACCTTCGCAAGGATTTTTAAACCGGCGCACCTTAACCACAACCGGTTTTGATCCCCATCAATATACGTCCCCCCACCTTAAAAGCTTCAACATTCTATATTCTGCCAGGGTCTGGCTGAAAGAACCAGCGGATAAAAGTCAATCGGACCTGGTTCGAGGGGGGGCCGGATAGTCCGATTAGCGGTCTAGAAGCTCCCTGGCCAGGGTTTCAAGGTTGGGCTGCGTCGCATTTTCTCGAGCCTCCACGACTGCTGATGGCCCGAGTTGCGCGCTCAGCTCAGCGAGGATGTGTTGAGTCTCTTCTATGATGATGTATTCACTGGCGGGGTGATTGGCCACACAAATCAGCAGGGCCAAGGCTTTTACAGGGTTGCCCTCTCGATTGAGATGTTTGGCCAAGCCCGCCAGCGCGGCCAGCATTCGCGGCGCGAGACCGATGCCGGTGGAGATGCGGAGGGCGTCCAGAAAATACTGTTTCGACTCGCTATAATTACCCATAGCCCAGGTGATTTGACCGAGGTGGTCAAGGGCGAGCGCTTGGCCGTATTGATCTTCAATATCGTTGCAAATTGATAGTGCCTTCAGACAATGTTTTTGCCCTTCAACCGGTTTACCCCGTTGCCAACTGACCAAACTTCGATTAATTAATCCAAACGCAATACTAAAAAAATGCTGGGTAGTCTCACAAATCTTAAGGCCCTCATCAATTAACCGGCCGGCCTCATCATACTCCTTTAAAGCACAGGCTAGTTTACCCAGCATAATGTACTGCTGCCCGGTTAAATTATGATCCGAAACCGTTTGAGCCAAATGCCGGCTGGCCACATGCCACTGTTGAGACTCAGCATAGTTCCCTAGGGCAAAGGCGGTTAGACCCAGGTGACTAAGGATGGCCGCTTTAACCCGAACTGTGTTTTTCTCTAAACAAAGGGCCAGCCCATTCTCAAAATGCTGCCGGGCGGCTGGGAAGTTGCCAAGATACCAATCGAGCAGCCCCTTTATATAAAAAGGGAAGGCTTTGTACCAGTGGTTGCTGTTCAGGAGCGGATCGAAATTGAGTGAAGGGTGGCTTACCAGGGTTTGAGCTTCCTTAAGATGACCCAGGCGCATCGCAAACCAACTGTGCCACATCGTCAGCTCGGTGTAGGTTTGGGACAGCAGCCTCTGTTCAGCGCCTCTGTGACGATTTAATTCGCTTAATGCACTCAGGATAGAGCCCCTGGTTTGGCCAAACAACTCGAACCCTTCTCTATAGCCGCCTCGGACCTCAAAGTAATCGAACAAACCTGGCGCCGCTTGTTGGAGTCCTGCCGCGTTTAAGCGCGTGGTCGCCCGTGACCAGGCCAGGCGGATATTGGCCATTTCTCCCTCAATCTCATCAAAGGCAACTTCTCGCCCTTTTTTTCTATCGAGCGCTCTGTCCCAAACATAGGTAAGATAGTAGGCGCTGTGGCGATCCGAGATCGTTTGATCAACGGCAGCGTCTGATCTCAGCTTATCCGCCGCATACTGGCGGATTAGCTCGTGCAGGTCATAGCGGCCCGTGGCCTCCTGCCGCAAGAGAGAATGATTAACCAAGGTCGATAAGCGGCCGGCTGTCGCGCTGGCCACCTGCTCGGCGGCGGCTTGGCTAAAGCCACCCTCAAAGACGGACAGCTTCTTGAGAACATCCTGCTCGGCCGGGGCGAGAAAGCTCCAAGAGTAATCGAAGACCGCCTGCAAACTGCGGTGGCGTTCCGGCAGGTCATGATAGCCGGTTCGCAAGTAGCCGAGATTGCGGGCGATGCCCTGGGCGACCTCGTTAACCGATTGGTCTTGCAGCCGGGTCGCAGCCAGCTCGATGCCGAGGGGTAGGCCGCCCACTAACCGGCAGATCTGCACGCTGTCCGGCAGCGTCATTGAAGACAGAGCAAACCCCGGTTGCACCCGGCGCACGACCTGCTCGAATAGCCGGAGCGCGCCAAATTGACCGGCGGGGGGGGGGGGGGGGGGACGGGCCGGCCCCCCGCGGGGCGGCCGGCGGGGCGGCGGGCGGGGCGCGCCCGTGG
>CALMIS010000095.1 GCA_937864185.1 uncultured Chloroflexota bacterium | reverse complement strand
ATATTTTTGGCAGCCTAATGGTCCGATCCAGCCGCTTAATCGACGGCGGCGAGCCCCAGCGAGTTGCAGGCTAACAGCGGATGCCCCGCAGCTATGTAAATTGGGTTAAAACAACACCGCCGAGTGTTGAGTCTTGTGTCTCGACCTACGTCACTGGTGACAGCAGCCGCTTAACCGAAAAGCGGTTTAAAGAGAAACTCTTAAGCACCGTTTGGCACAGGCAGCAGGGTGGGCGACCACCCGCTGACCTTAACTTTGCGCTACGATATATATAGTTGATCATCTTCATATTCGACTTTAATAAGCTCTTGGTCCATTACGTATTCAAATTCTCTTCTGTATCGTGGCGCCATTGAACTAATTACATAATCAATAAGATTTTGCGTTATCTCTTTTGCTCTTTGTACATGGTTACTCTCAAATTCGCGAAAATTACTTGGAATAGCTATCGAAGTATTTGAATCTGAGTCAATGATAAACTCATAATCATCCTCATAGATAACTGGATTCATCATTGGTTTCGTTAAGTTTGCATGAACAAAGTCGTTTCTTAAGTTCGCTAATGAATGAAACTCTTTAAATGCTTCTGTATCCGGTTTTAATACGTCTTCTTTAAAGCATTCGCAGTAAACAGGAGCTAGCCTTAGTTTGAGATCAATTTGCTCTCGGCTTATGCGATCATATATCCTCCTTTCACGTAATTCCTTTCTGAGATAAAGCTCATAAATGAGGTTGACAAAACCTTCGACAGATGAAAGGTACATAATAAATGCGGCCCGACACAAGTCGTAGTGCTTCATCCAGCCACCAAATTCTATTCTACCGTCCTCATGTTGTTTTGGCTCTTTTAACTCTATTATTAGCTCAAATATTGAATCAGCGGTCTCTCTGTAGATCCTAAATGGATTTTCAATGACAATTCCATCAGGTTCTTTTAATTTTGCCTTAAGTTCAGAGTTATATTTTGAAGCTTGCTTCTCAATGGCCTTAAGAAAGTTATTTGCCACATCTTCAGCCGAATTAGTTACACCCTTTTTCAAATAAACGCCAATGCTCCATGTAAACACTTTCCAGTCATATATTTCAAAATACGCCTCAGGTGATTGAAGCGCGTATTCCCATTGACTCTTTATGTCATCAAACATCGTGCTATTTGGTGGACCGAATTCTTCTTTTAGGGTTTTATAAACTTGATATGGCGATAGTGATGTAGGTTTAAGTACAAAATTTCGCTTGACAGCACCACCGTCTGAATACTCATCAATAAAATTCTCACCCGCAAGAGTTATTTGATTCCATTTCATGATATATCCTTGATAATTGCTTTCATCAGCGCTAACTTTGAAATAGCGTAACCCCGCCATATGGCTTTATCAAGCATCCTGATATTACCACAATTTCTCCTAGCCGGTCTACTCTTAGCGAGAAGTGGGGTATGGTTTATTTGCCTGCTGTGCCACCTTGACAAATTCTTGCCTGTTGCAGGCTAACGCCGTGGGGCGTATGATTTTTCGCCGGCAATCGTTACGAAATACGCAATCCGTTTTCCGCCGTTACCGGCAAAGTTTGTTTCACTCCTGGCCGGAGCCTGCATGCTTCGTTCGAGATCGGTTTCACCGTTTGCACCTGGTTGCAAGCCTTGAAAAAATTATTTTCACCCCTTGCCGAACCCTCCATGCCTTGCTCAAAATTAATTTCACCCCTGGCAGAACCCTACCGGCCCTGAACAAAACTTTTTCACCCCTGGCCGAACCCTCCATGCCTTGCTCAAAATTAATTTCACCCCTGGCAGAACCCTACCGGCCCCGAACAAAACTTTTTCGCCCCTTGCAGAACTCTCCATGCCTTGAGCAAAATTAATTTTATCCTTTGCAGAACCTTACGTGCCTTGATTCAAAGTCGATTCACCTTTTGCCGCAGACAACAGTTACATGTTGAGGAGTGCGACAGTCCCCGTTGGGACGACACCGACCATGAAAAATATAGCTACCGGCTACCGGCTAAAGGCTAAAGGGAGTTAAAGGCGTAAAACCTAAACCGTAAATTTCACCTTACGCATAAAAACGAGCTTGAGGGGTCGGCTGAATGGGGTGGGTGGGCCGCAGGCAGATGTTATAAAATTCTCATCTGTCATTTTTTTAAAAAGTCCGGGTACAACTCCTGCATGCAGTCCGGACAAATCCCATGACTGAACTCGGCCTCGGTATGATCCCGGACATAAACCGCAACATCTTGCCAATAGCCCTGATCGTCCCGTATTTTTTTACAATTAGCACAGATGGGTAACAATCCCCTTAACGTTTTTACCTGACCCAAGGCCCTTTGGAGCGAGTCGATTAACTTGGCCTGATCAGACTCCAGTTGCTTTCGCGCGGTAATGTCCCGGAAAATTATGAGCTGGCCTTGTTCATTTTGCTGATGATCTCTCAAAGCAATTAGCCGGACATTCAGATATAGGGCTGGATTATCCTGTAGCAGAATTTCTGGCCCAATCCTGTCATTTCCTTGATGAACACCCTGAAGTTGTTCCCAAGCCGGGAATATTTTTTCCACTCTCTGCCCAATGAGTGATGAGATATTCACCCCCAGTAGATCGGCTAAGGCCGGGTTGATATCCACCACTCGCTCCTGGACATCGATCACCAGAACCCCATCCGTCATTTTTTCAATGAGCTTGTCGCGGGCCACCGGCACCACATCCAGAAATCGATACCGAAACACGCTGACTGCCATGAGGCTACCGGTCAGCATAAACGCAATTGGCGTTAAATCAAGCGCCGGTAGAGGGTTTATATTAAATAGGCTGATAATGTTGACAAGCCAGGGGATAAGCGAGGCTAACAAGACCAACCCTGCTTGCCGGCGGAATAGCGATCGGCTGGTCATCGTACTTTTGATGAGAAGCACAATGGCAAACAGGTACAGGCTATAAGAATATATGACATTTGCCCAAAACCAAGGACCTCCGGCAAAGATGGTACTATCGGCCGCGCTTCTTTTGCCGGCAAAGAACAGCCCATGCCAAGAATCGGTCCAGAGCAAAATAACGGTCAACATGGGTTGAATAATTAACAAAGCCAGCAGGGGCCGGGTAAGCCAACTTTCCCGATGGGTAAACTGTAAGACAAATACGAATAAGGCCGGCACCGCGGTCACTACCCCCAAATATGTGGCATCTAACCAGAAAAAACCGTCTGGATAGACATTTGCCCAATGCAAGGCATAGGTTGCACTCCACCAGGTCATAGCCAACATATAAATTGTCAGGGCCCAACCCCCAGGGGCCAAGCGTCGCCGCCCTACGATGATCGCAACCACTATCGATATCAGAGCCACAACCCATAAAATTGAGCTGTAAAGAACTTCCTGCTCGCTCATAACCAGGTATTCAGCTCCTCTCAGCCAACGGCCCAATTTTGCATTAGCGAGAAACCGCCCTATGCTTTTATCAAGCCTCTCGATAATATTATCCCTATCCCCGACACGCCTACTTATTATCGGGCAACCGGGATATGATATTATCAGACCAAGCTTGTCTTTGTCAAAGCCTAGGAGGGTTCGGTTTGGCAAGCCGGTTGGCCTCGGATTGGAGAAAAGTTGGGCCTCTAACTCGACTACGCTTTCGGGCAGCGCGACCGAGGTTAAACGCGTAAAACGTAAACCGTAAATTTACGCCTTACGTTTTACGTTTTTCAGGGTCCACCCTCTGCAATCCTGTTGAGCCTGATTTAGCTCTACCCCTTCAGTTCTATTCCAAAATAATACCCGCAAGCTAGAACCAATAGCCGATCCATGTTACAATTGTTTCTGCTGTTGATAACGACCGGTTATTCTTTGACGTCAATCTAAACAACATCATCCAGTCCCTCGGAGGTATTCCATGATAAAATTTCATCTCGATACCAACAGTTCCTATCAATTGCGGCTGCCTAACATCCGCCAACGGGCCAAGGTGATGGCCCTGGCTGAACAGTTTGTGGCTTACGACCGGTCTCGACCGCCGGAGCAACGGACTCCGGTCACGGATCGGTTGGCTGATTTGCTGAGCCAGGCCGGGCCGGTCGCCGCCGACCAACTTAAGGGCGAGCAGCAACGCACGGCCGCCTCGGAAGCGGTTAAACGGCTGGAGCGGGAAGCGGAGGCCCTGGTCGACTCGATCTGGCATCTGATGCACTCTCTGTACAAGCAGACGCCGGAACGGGCTGAAGCCTGGGGTTTTGATATCCGCCAGGGCAGCGGCCGCATTCTTAAGCCGGCCTCGCGGCAGGCCCGGCTGGCCTTGTTGAGCCGCTATGTGACTCAAGAGGAAAACCGGCCCGAAGGCGAGCAATTTCCCAACCCGGCGCTGAGCGAGGTCAGACGAGTCCGGGATGAGCTGGCCGCCAAGCTGGCCGCCCGCGATGCCGGCAAAACCCGGCGCGAGAACAGCCTTGTAGCCGGCCAAGCCTATGCCAAGGAGATGCTCAATTATTTGCAGGTGGGCCTGATCTATTTAATGTCCGAGGAGTTTAACTTTACCCTGGGGCCAGGCTTGCAAAACTGGGGCTTCACCGTGGTGCTCGGCCGGAACGGTCATAATCAGGGCCGGGGCAACGGCAACGGCCATAGCTCTGGGACTAACGGGGATCTCGACAACGGCAGTGGCATCTAGTCGATAAAACCGTTTCGCTCAGTTAGGATAACCGGTTGACTCCTTGAATAGAGTATATCCAAGACCCGCACTCGTGCGGGTCTTTTTTGAGAAAGCCTCAACGTTGCGGCCGATTAACTCGAATATAGCATTTCCGGCTTCTTGAACGGTTAGGACATCGTGCCCCAAATCTCGCAAAATGATCACCACTTGCCGGGGGAAATTTTCGTTGGCATATAAGCGGGCCATAGTTAAGCTGACTCATTTTCCTGAATAGCTTGCTCAATCTCTTGAGGATGGGCCTCGGCATAGGCCCAAGCATTGACCAAGTCAACTGCTCGCAGAGTTGGATAGTTCTCCAAGATTTTAGCTTCACGCCAGCCCAACCGCCTATAATTTTCCAAAACCCAGACAGGGATACGAGTACGCACTATTCGGGCCTCGCCGCCGACCACACCAGGCGTTTTTTCAATTCCCGGCCAAGAATTAGCGATATCGCGAACCAGTAATTGCAGCAAATGAGCTTTTTCGGCTCGGTTTAACTTAGCAATTTGTAGCTCAAGCTCAGAGATGGTCATCACAGCCTCCGCTAGCGATGCTGACTAGATAAAATCTACATTCATGCGAAAATTATACCATAGGGTATGACTACATTAAACCGTGGAGGCCAGGAAAGAAGCTCAACTTTTGAGATGAGGACCGAAATTTTGGCGAATCCAGGCTGAGTTTGTATAGTCTTCAAGGGCGTGGCCTGGAAAACATGGCACGCTTACATCGAGGAGGCTTAAATCATGCAATACAAACAGTTGGGAAATACGGGCCTGCTGGTCTCGGAGCTATGTTTTGGGGCGATGACCTTTGGCGGGAAAGGGTTTTGGGAAGTCATCGGGCAGCAGGGGCAAGCCCTGGCCAATGACCTGGTGGCTCAAGCTTTGGAAGCTGGGGTCAACTTTTTCGACACGGCCAACGTCTACTCGGAGGGTGAGTCGGAGAAGATTCTGGGCGAGGCGCTGCACAAGCGGCGTCACGAGGTGGTGATTGCCACCAAGGTGCGCGGCCGGATGAGCCCGCAGGCCAACGGGGTTGGTCTGTCGCGGGTGCATATCATGGAACAGGTCGAGCAGAGCCTGCAGCGGCTCGGCACCGATTATATCGACCTGTACCAAATCCACGGCTTCGATGCGGTCACCCCATTTGAAGAGATCCTGCGCACGATGGACGATCTGGTCAGCGCCGGCAAGGTGCGTTATATCGGCTGCTCCAACCTGGCGGCCTGGCAGTTGATGAAGGCGCTAGGCATTTCGGCCCAACACCATTGGGTCCGCTTCGAGTCGCTGCAAGCCTACTACACTATCGCCGGCCGCGATCTGGAGCGGGAACTCGTTCCGCTGCTCCAGGATCAGAAGCTCGGCTTGATGGTCTGGAGCCCGCTGGCCGGCGGCCTGCTGACCGACAAATTCTACAACGCTGAAAAAGGGCCCGAGGGCGCGCGGCGCTCGACCTTCGACTTCCCGCCGGTCAACCGCGACCGCCTGCCCGGCGTGCTCGAGGCGCTGGCCGAGGTGGCCCAGGCTCACGAGGTCTCGATGGCTCAAATCGCTCTGGCCTGGCTGCTGCATCAGGCGGTCGTGACCAGCGTTATCGTCGGGGCCAAGCAGCCGGAGCAGTTGGCCGACAATCTCCAGGCGGTTAAGGTCAAGCTGACTGCCGAGGAGCTGCAGCGGCTCGAGGAAGCGAGCGCCCTGCCGCCGGAATATCCCGGCTGGATGCTCAAGACGCAAGGCGCGGGGCGCTGGCCGGAAGCGGAGACGGCGTAACGACTTTTTGGGAATTTAAGACGTTGAGGCCGTTGTAGTGCGTAGTGCGTAGTCAATAACAACCTACGCACTACGCACTATCACTTGAAAAATGCAATGTCTGACTCGATCAAAATCTATCATTCAATGGCAGAGTTTTATGCGGCCACCGGCGGAACGATGGAGCAGGATCTGGACTGTACCGTTCACCGGCTGGAAGACGTTCACGCCAATCCGCCGCTGGTCTCGCCGCTGTTTCGGGCCAACTATTACTCCTTTGTTTTGATCCGCACCGGCCTGGGCCGCTATCTGATCGATAACTATACCTACGAGACCAAGCCCGGCACAATTTATTTTACGAATCCCGGCCACATCAAAGGTTTTGAAATTCATGAGTTATGCCGGGGCTATATCATCACCTTCGCCGAGTCGTTTCTGAAGCAGTATGTCCACGCCCACATCTTCGAAGAGTTCCCATTTCTGATTGCCGAAATCGCGCCGCCGCGGTACACCGACCCGGCCACGTTTGAAATATTTGACCGGCTGGGCAGCCAACTCCTGAGCGAGTTTCAGAGCGGCTCAACCTACAAGGCTCAGATTCTAGGCAGTTTAGTGCGGGTGCTGCTGCTCAAAATCAAAGAGATGTTTTGGCACAGTTATGATCCGCTGCATGAATCGGATCGGGGCTCGCAGATCGTGCGGACCTTCAAACAGAATTTAGAGGCCCACTTCCGGGAGCTGGTGGCCGGCCGGATCGAGGGCATGTACCAGGTGCAGGACTACGCCGCGGCGCAGCAACTGCATCCGAACTATCTCAGCACCGTGGTCAAGAGCAAGACCGGCAAACCGATCCAGGCCTGGATTGCCGAGAAGACCATCGCCGAAGCCCAGGCGCTGCTGGCGCGCTCCGATGCCACCGTGCAGGAAGTGGCCTACCGGCTGGCCTTTAAGGAGCCGGGCCATTTTACCCGCTATTTTAAAAAGCACACCGGGCTGACGCCGTCAGAGTTTCGGCGGGCCGGGTAGGTGACCCGTTGCTTCCGACGATGGGCACGTAGGAGCGTAAGATTTTACGCCCCTACGCGGGGTTGATTTCTATTGCCGGGGTCGTCCTGCCAGGGACTGTCGCGCTCCTTTAGAATTGGTCATCCTCCCTTTGAAATTTGCATCCACTTTTTTTCGCCTCAATGCTAGACTGAGAGCAATCAAGGGAATACCCATTCAAAAAAGGAGCATAGCATGTCCACTGATTTAAGAAACAAAATTGCCCTGGTCACCGGGGGTAACCGCAACAACGGTCGAGCGATTGCCCTGGCTCTGGCGGAGCGCGGGGCGGACGTAGTCATTACTTACCGGGAACGACAGCATGAGGCTGACCAAACGGTGCGCGAGTTGGCCGCCAAGGGAGTGCGGGCCCAGGCTATTCAGGTCGATCTAACCGGGACGGCTCAACTTGATGATTTTGTGGAAAATCTCAAGGGCGTGCTGGCCGGCTGGGATCGATCAACTTTTGATATTCTGGTCAATAACGCCGGCATCCTGCGCCTGAAAACGTTCGAGGCGGTGACGGAGGAGGACCTTGATGCCATCTATCAGGTCAACTACAAGAGCCTCTTCTTCCTCACCCAGCGCTTAATGGCCGATCTGGCCGACGGCGGGCGGATTATTAACATCGGCTCGGGGACGGCCCGGATCGCCTTTGGCCCGCTGGTCAGCTATGGGCCGTTGAAGGCAGCCCTACAAAGCCTGACGGTTTATTTAGCCAGCTTTCTGGGGAAACGAGGCATTACGGTCAATGCCGTGGCGCCCGGTGGGCTTGACAATGAGTTCAACGCCGATTTGTTTGAGCGGATGCCTCAAGCCCGCGGCTACATCGCCTCAAACACAGCGGTTGGGCGGGTCGGTACATCCAACGATGTGGGCGGGATCGTGGCCTTTCTATGCACGGAGGAAGCGTCGTTTATTAGCGGGGCGGTCATTCCGGTGGATGGCGGGTACCATCTGTAGACAGCCTTGTCGTTTCCACAATTTCTCCTACAATACCTCTCAATTCTTGATGAGTGGTGCCGGTGCTTGTCCTTGAACTTGTAACCTTCAGTTTGGCCCTGTGGCTGGGCCTCTATCTCATTGGTCGCGATCCGGCCAAGCCGACTCTCCGCTACGCCGGCTTGGGCTTAGCGAGCTATGCCTTCAGTTTGGCCTTCGCGCTGCTGGCCAGCCTGGCCCCGACCGCGACGCTGGCCATGTGGCTCACTCGGCTACACTGGTCGCTGCTGTTTTTGCCAGCCATTTTTTGGCTGGGAGCGATGATCTACCTCCTGCCGGCCGAGGCGCCGGGGCGAGATCGCTTCCGCCGCCTGTGGCAGTTTGGCGGCCTGGGCCTGGCCGGTCTAGTCCTCCTTTTAGGGCTGGCGACCCATCTAATTTTCGATATTACCCCAGAAATGGCCCAACCCGGCCCGGCCTACCCGATTCTGGTCGTCGTGATCAGCTTGTGTCTGGCGGCGAATCTGGGCTTGATCTGGCAAGCCTACCGGGCCGCCAGTCACAAGCGGCCGCTCGGCCTGCTGCTGGTCGGAGCCATCTTCTTTGGCCTGGCGGTTGGCCTGATGCTCACGCCGTTCGAGTGGCTGCCACGGTCGTGGCTCGTCCTGGGCGTCAGCTTCGATCTGGCGATCTTGGGCCTGGTGATTGCCGTCCTCGATGCGTTTGAAGAAGGCGAAACGCTGCTGCCGGACTTCTTCCGCTCGCTGGACGGGGCCTTGTTGTTTGGGCTGATCTTCGCCGGGCCGGTGGCGCTGACGATGCTGCTGGCGACCGGCCTGACTTTTCCCCTGCTGCTGCTACTGCTGCTCAACACCGCCGCGGCGATTGCCGTCCAAATCTTTGCCGACCCGCTGCAGAGCGCGCTCGATGGCCTGGCTTTCGCCGCCTTTCCCGGTCTGCGCCGGGCTCGGGCCGAGCTGCGGACGACCGCCAGCGCCCTGCCGCGCCTCAACGAGGCGCTCCAGCTCGAGGCGTTAGATGACGACGAGTTTGTACGCCTGACCCGGCGGACTCTGAGCCACTTAGGCAACCTGCCGCGCCTGGCAGCCAGCCCGCTGACTCGCCTGCCCGTGATTGATCAGCGCCTGACCGAGCGCGGCGCACCCGATAACAGCCTCGAACGGGCGGCTGAACTCAAGCGGCTGCTCACCGAGTGCATCGCTCAACTCAAACCGCCGACGGGCGACTCGTTTGGCACCAGCGAAGCCTGGCGTCACTACAATGCCCTCTATTTTCCCTACGTTGAAGGTCTAAAGCCCTACAGTCGCCGGGCCGAGTATGATAAGCTCGATCCGGTCGGCGAAGAGGCGCTGGATTGGTTTCGGACGTACGTGCCGGAACGCACCCTGCACAACTGGCAAAATGCTGCGGCTCAACTGGTGGCGCGGCATTTGCGGGAGCAGCATGAGGAGTGAAGTGGGGGAAGAATGGAAGGGTGGAAGGTTGGAAGAATGGAAGGTTGGAAGAATGGAAGGTTGGAAGGTTGGAAGGTTGGAGGGTTGGAGGAATGGGGGAGAAGGCAAGAGGAGTGTCAAAGCTTGCTTTG
>CALMIS010000094.1 GCA_937864185.1 uncultured Chloroflexota bacterium | reverse complement strand
GATGCCAGCTTCCTGGTCGATGAAATCTCGGACGTTGATTTACGCATTTTGCCTCGGGTGAGCCACTGGCCTCAATTTGAGGATCCGGAGCGCACCCAACGCCACATCAAAGCTTTCCTCGGGACACCGCTGAAGCTTATCCAAGCTGTCTTCTAGCCCTCCTTCTGACCGATTTCTTTCCCTGAACGTCTTAAGCTATAATAGACCAAGATTACTAATTTCCAAAGGAATGCGACCAAACCGGGGACTCAGGAACAAGAATGAAAGTTGGGGCATTCCCCATCTCCCCGGCCTGCAGCGCTACTGCCGAAGGAGCGAACCGTGGCTGAATTAGTATTTGGTTTAGGCCCCTGCTTGGGGTTTATCATTGTCGCCGTTATATTTTTGCTGTTTTCCGCCGTCAAAGTTGTGCAAGAATATGAACGCGGCGTAATTTTCCGGTTGGGCCGCTTTGTCGGAGCGAAGGGACCGGGCATCTTCTTCATCATTCCCTTTATCGACCGCATGATGAAAGTCGATCTCCGGACAGTGACTCTCGATGTTCCCGCCCAAGAAGCGATTACAATGGATAACGTTACGCTCAAGGTCAATGCCGTGGTCTACTTTCGAGTTATTGATCCCGGCAAAGCGATCATTCAAGTCGAGGATTACCGGCGGGCTACCTGGCAGATCGCTCAAACTACGTTGCGCAACGTTATTGGCCAGAGCGAGTTGGATGACCTGTTGGCCGAGCGCGAAAAAATCAACGAGCATATTCGGCAAATTATTGATGATGCCACTGAACCATGGGGCATTAAAGTTTCCATTGTTGAAGTAAAAGATGTTGAACTACCCGCGGCGATGCAGCGGGCCATGGCGCGCCAAGCCGAGGCCGAACGCGAAAAGCGAGCCAAAGTAATTCACGCCATCGGTGAGTTGGATGCTTCTAAAACGCTGGCAGAAGCGGCCGAAATTATTAGCCGCGAGCCGGCCAGCCTTCAACTTCGATACCTGCAAACGCTAACCGAAATTGCCGCCGAAAAGAACTCTACGATTATTTTCCCCTTACCGATCGACATCGTCAGTGCTGTTATAGAAACAGTACAGCGGCCCAAAGAGAGTTAGACTCGAACAAAAAGAGGTAGGCACAAAGATGGAGCCGATACTCTAAGCGAAACATTTTTGAAGACCCTCAAGGTTTGGCGACCGGGGGTCTTTTATTTAGTTTATCCAATTTTTTCATGTGCGGGAGAGCGAAAAGCAAACCATAGATGAACGAACATTACCAACGTCTCGAGGAATTCTACGCCAGCGGGTCGGTGCCGTGGGATCAGGCCGATCCACCGCCAGAAGTACTGGCCCTGGCTCCGACCTTGCGGCCCGGCCGAGCCCTCGACCTGGGCTGCGGCCTGGGCCGGGCCGCTATCTTCCTGGCCCGATCGGGCTGGCAGGTGGATGCGGTCGATTTTATTCCCCAGGCCATCACCGAGGCCCGGCAGCGAGCGGAAGCCGCCCGCGTGACCGGCGTGAACTTCCATCTAGGGCCGGTCACCGCGATGCCCACCTTGAGTGGGCCGTATGATTTGGCCCTTGATGTAGGCTGTGCCCACAGCTTCAACCCGACCGAGTTGCAGGCCTACCAAGCTGAACTAAAGCGGCTGCTCAGACCCGGCGCTACGTATTTGCTGTTTGCCCACCTACGAGCTGAAGAAGACGAAGCGTCCGCTGAAGCGCGCTGGCTAGACGACGCGACTCTGCAGCGTATCTTTGCTGACGGCTTTATGCTAGAGCGGGTCGAATACGGTCAAACAAGCGTGCGCGGGGATACCTGGCGTTCGGCCTGGTTCTGGTTTCAGCGGAGTCCATAATAAGGCGGTAGTCCACGCCTAGAAAATGAAGATGTTAACTCACTTACCAACTTATGTGACCTTAACCTTTTTAGCGACCACTATCGTCACATTTGTGACGGTCGTATTTATTCTTTATCAAGCAGCAGATCGTTTGGCCGAGCCGACGATCCGGCACAAGATTAATCTAGGCCTTGTCCTCTTGGTACTCTGGATGGCCATCCAAGGCCTGTTGGCCTACTCCGGTTTCTATCTGGATTTCGACAGCCTGCCGCCCAAGTTTGCCGTGTTCGGCGTGGGCCCAACCCTGCTGCTGATGATCGGCGGAGCGCTGCTGCTACCACGCGCCGATCGCTTAGTTGCCTCGATGTCCCTGGCAGCCATTACTTATCTGCACACGGTGCGCCTCCCGGTCGAAATCGTGCTGTGGTGGCTGTATAGTTACGGCGCCATTCCCCTGGTCATGACCTTTGAAGGCCGCAATTTCGACATTCTGGTTGGAATTACCGCGCCGGTGATCGGTTACTTTTGCTTTACCACTAAGCAATGGCCCCGCAGCGTAGCCCTGGTTTGGAACATCCTGGCCTTAGCCTTGCTGCTCAACATTGTTGGGCATGCTATTCTCTCCGCCCCTACGCCCTTTCAACAATTTGGCCTAGAGCAGCCTAACGTGGCTGTTCTCTACTTTCCTTTTATCTGGCTCGGCATCTTGATCGTACCGGCGGTCTTTCTTGGCCATGTGATTGCTATCCGGCGACTCCGGCTCAAAAACCAGGTGGTCCCCTACAGAACCGTTTGAACCCTCTACCAAACTTCGCGCTGCCACGAGCCGACTAAAGTGAGGGAAGAGATTACATGTTATGGTAACCTGGCTTCTTCTATGGTATAATCTGCTAGACTTCAAAGATAGGAGGCAGGCAGGGGAGCAGAATGATAAAGAAACTAATTGAACTTTATGTTCGACTTATGGTCTGGCTCGGCGCTGAACCACCGGCCGGCTACGAATATTTGCTGAAAGGTGAAAAACCGGCAGCTCCGGAACAAATTCCTGTCGTTAAGCCCCGGCCTAAACCCGAGACACGCCCCACCGTTCCGCCCGTTGAACCCCCCTCTCTTGAGCTCCCGCCCTCCAAACCAGAGCTAATAGAGCCACCCGTTATCGAAAAAAAGCCCGTCGCCGAAACCGAGCCGGTTATCCCGCCTCAGGTAGAACCTATTCCTTCGCCTGAACTCGAACCGGCGCCGGTTCCGGAAGTACCTGAGCAGGAAGTTGAAGAGCCCCCAACTCCAGCAGAAACGGTGGTTGAATTCCCTCCCGGCGAGGCCATTGAGCGTGAACCAGAACCCGTTTCCCGGCCAGAAGTGGCCGAACCGGTCGTGCAGCCGGTTCAAGAGCGCCTGCCCGAATTGCAGGCAGAAGCACCGGCTGAAGTAGAAGCGGAGGAGCCTTTCCGCTATGCTATCCAACGCGGCGATACCCTCAACGCCATTGCGCGCCGGTACGGGGTAACGGTTAACGAACTAATTCGAGCCAACGACATTTCGGATCCCAGTCATATTTCGATTGGCCAGAAACTGGTTATCCCTGGTTACCGCCTGCCCGAGCCACCGCCTGAGCCGGAGCCTGTAGTCAGACCCATTCCTGCTCCGGATGAGGCTTATGTCTATACAATCGCGGCCGGGGATACGCTAAACTCTATCGCAAGACGCTATAGTGTCTCAGTGCAGGAGTTGGTGGCGGCTAATAAATTAGCCGACTCCAATCGTATCCGGGTAGGACAAAAGTTGGTCATTCCCGGCGTCTTTAAGCGCCCCGAGCCGGTGCCTGCCGGACCACCCTCTCCTCCCGCGCCGACTGTGGAAGCTCCGGTTGAACCAAAGCCGGAACCAACCGCCGCCCCGGCTGCTCCAATGGTCAAACCTGCGCCTGTTACCGGCACAGATCCCAGTTTTCCTCCTTTGGGCCCGGCCAGCGCCGTGCGAGCTTTATATGCCAGTTATTTTGCCGTTGGTCATGCAGATTTCAGGCGGCGTATCTTTAAGCTACTGGAGACAACAGAGTTCAACGCGGTGGTGATCGATGCGAAGGGCGATCATGGCTGGATCACCTATCCGACACAGGTGCCGCGGGCTAAAGATGTAGGTGCTGCCCGGCCCAGCGCTGAGGACTTTGAAGCGCTAATGGGCCGGCTCAAAGCTCAGGGTGTCTATACTATTGCCCGGATCGTCACCTTTAAAGATAATCTGCTGGCTCAAGCTCAGCCTGAGTTGGCCGTTAAAACCAAGAGCGGCGCCGTGTGGCAGGATAGCGAAAACCTGAGTTGGGTTGAACCATTTTATGAAGAAGTTTGGGATTATAATATTCGCATCGCCCTAGAGGCAACCCAGCAAGGCTTTGACGAAGTTCAGTTTGATTATGTCCGCTTTCCTACGGCCAGTCAGGCCGGGGAACCTCAGTTTTCATTCGAGATCACCCGAGAGAGCCGTGTCGCGGCGGTTAGTGGCTTTTTGAGCGCAGCACGTGGTCAGTTAAAACCGTTAGGGGTAAAAATTGCCGCCGACACCTTTGGTTACACTTGTTGGCGCCAAGATGATACAATTATTGGCCAAGACATCGAGCGTATGGGCCAGTATCTAGATGTCCTCTGCCCGATGCTCTATCCCTCTACCTTTGGGAGCGGCATCCCCGGCTACAAAAATGCCGTGGCGCATCCCTATGAAGTCGTTTACGAAAGCGCCGTTCGCGCCGTGGAGCGGCTTAAACCCTACGGTTGCGCCGTTCGCCCCTGGATCCAGGACTTTCAGGATTACCATTTTGATAAACGCACCTTTGGCCGGGCCGAAATTCAGGCCCAAATCAAAGGTTGTTTTGACTCTGGGAGTGAAGGCTTCCTGGTCTGGGATCCAAAAGTGCAGTACACGGATGCGGCCTATGCCCCGGTGGCCTCGTAATTTCAGGCTAGCCAAGACAAACAAAAAAGACAGACCGGGTGTGTCTGCCTTTTTAGATCAAAGTAATGAAACGGCTACAGGGCGGCTTTGGCCGTTTCTGCTAACCGGCCAAAGGCCTGGGCATCGTTAGCGGCGATATCGGCCAGTACTTTCCGATCAAGTTCGACTCCTGCTTCCTTTAAGCCGTGGATGAAGACGCTATAGCTCATCTCGTACTGCCGGGCGGCGGCATTGATGCGGGCAATCCACAACTTACGGAATTCTCGCTTGCGCTGGCGCCGGTCGCGATAAGCATATTTTAGTGAAGCCATCATGGCTTCATTAGCCCTCTTAAAGAGGCGATGCTTGCTGCCCCGTTGGCCTTTAGTTAATTTTAGAATTTTCTTGTGTCGACGCTGAGTCTGCGGACCACCTTTTACTCTCACAATATACCTCTATTTTCCTTTTTTGGCGTAGGGAATCAGTTTCTGCACGCGTTTCTTAGCGCCACTACTGGTAACTTCATGCATTTCGTCAAACAAGCGCTTAACCCGCTTGCTTTTCTTCCGGCGCAGGTGGCTTTTGCCAATTTTGGTGCGCATCAGTTTACCGGAACCGGTATACTTAAAGCGCTTCGCTGTTGACTTGTGAGTTTTGATTTTGGGCATTGTGTCACTTTCCTCTATTATCAGCAGGGTAAAGCCGCCTTACTTTACTTGTTTGGCGACAAAATCATCAACATGGTCATACCTTCTTTAGCCGGTCGTTGTTCAACGACAGCTATATCCTGTAGTTGGTCGGCAATGTGGTCTAAGAGTTCGAGAGCCACCTCAGGATGGGTGACCTCACGGCCCCTAAACCGCAAGCGCACCTTTACCTTAGCCCCTTTCTCCAAAAAACCACGGGCTTGCTTAAGTTTATAGCTAATGTCATGATCACCGGTTTTTGGACGGAGACGGATCTCTTTAATTTCAACCTTGGCTTGTGACTTGCGAGCATCACGCTCTCGTTTTTGAGCCTCATATAAGAATTTGCCGTAATCCATCAAGCGGCAAACCGGGGGGTTGGCATTAGGCGCAACTTCTACAAGATCAGTATCTCTTTCTGTAGCTATAGATAGGGCTTCCTGAATCGACAACACCCCCAACTGCTGACCTTTTTCATCAATCAACCGAACTTGCGAGGACGTTATCTCTCGGTTAACCCGACGTTCATCTTTGGTACTTATGACTCTATTCTCCCTCAGCTCTGCAATACTTAAAAATTGCTTAACGTGGCAAACTTGAGAAATTTTGGAAATACTTGCTTCGATTAAGCAGCTTTAAAATTTATCACATCCCTAATTTTTCGTCAAATTCCTGCCAATCGATTGAATGTTCGGCCAAGATTCGGCGCCGCGTACCGCTTTCGCAGCGGATCAACAGCGAGTGGGTGTGGGCTTCTCGGCCTTTATAGCGCACCCCGTCCAACAGCGGGCCGGGGGTGATACCGGTGACAGCCAAAAGAATCTGATTACTTGAAACAATGTCGTCACAGGATAAGATGCGGGTAGTGGAGAGATTATTAGCTTCTAGGGACTCACGCTCTTGCGGACTTTGCGGTGCCAGCCGGCCCAACATAGCGCCGCCCATTGCCTTAACGGCACAAGCGGCACTGACGCCCTCCGGCACCCCCCCAATACCCATCAGAATGTCTGCCCCGGCCCCCGGAGTAGCGGCCACTAAAGCGCCGGCCGTATCGCCATCGAAGTGAAGCAGGACGCGGGCCCCGGCTGCCCGAATCTCATCGATAAGATCGCGGTGACGAGGTCGATCCAAAACAATAATCTGCAAATCCCTTACTGATTTTTTCTTAGCACGAGCGATGAGCGCCAGAGTCCAGGCCGCCGGCGCATCCATACACTCCGGGAGAAGAGCCTCGGCCCCTTCATGATCCACGACAATTTTATCCATGTAAATCGCAGGTGTCGGCGACCACATGGAACCCCGTGGGGCCACTCCAATGACCGAAATGGCTCCAGGGCGACCCCGAACGACGGAATTGGTACCATCGATGGGGTCAACGATGACGTCTAACTTAGGGCCGTGTCCGGTGCCGACAGAGCGACCACTGTCAAGGGGTGAGGGATAACCCAGCCGGCCCTCTTCACCGATGACGATTTGACCATCCATATCGATCCAGTTGAGCCCTTCAAACATCGCGTAAGTAGCCGTCCGGTGTGTCCGTTCCCGATTACCTAAACCAAGCCAACGACCCACGTGGAGGGCCGTGAATTCAGTCGCTCTGACCAAATCAAGGCCCAGGTTGGGCAGGATTCGCTCCTCAGTTGTCAGTTTAACTGGTTCATTGCTCATAATTCGATAGCTTCCAATAATCCTGCCGCTTCCCAGCCAATCATCCCGCCTTGCAGAATAGTTACATTCTCACAGCCATGACTACGGAGAATGTGAGCCGCTCGGGCACTGCGACGACCACGGCCACAGACTAAAATGATCTCCTGGTTACATGGAATATCTACGCTGTTACTGATGATCTTGGGAAGCGGGATAAGCTGCGCCTGAGGAATATGGCCCCGGTTGTATTCACGCCGCTCTCGCACATCAATGACTAGTGGAGGTGTAGCTCCGTTCAACAGTTTCTGGCGGAGGGCCTGCGGCGTAATAGTGGGTATAGCCTGAGTGGGGATATCGGTGTGAAGAGGAATAGAAAGGGGGTAATTCCGCTTAGGTAGGTTTTGGCACTCTTCAAAAGCGCGTACATCACATTCGTAGATACAGATGGCCGGATCAATAACCTTATAAAACAGGTACGAGATGGCTTTGTCACTTTCCAAAAAACGGTCAGGGCCAAGTTTATCGTAAAAACCAGTAGATTTCATGACTTCAAGCACGGGCTCTTGAATTTTCATGAAGTAAATATCGCCACCACGCTCTTGGCAAGCATGCCGAACGGCTTCCATCATATGGATGCCGCTGAAGTCACAGTGATTGACCCCGTGCATCCGCAGTAATAGAAAACGCTGCTCCGGATTATTTTCGAGATGGCGATAAATTTCCTCTTCAACATGGTTCACGGCGCCAAAATAAAGATCGCCCGAGATCTGAAGAATGCCCAATTGGGGACATGATTTTTGATCAAGTTTCCGTTGCCTGAAGTGTTTAAAGCCTTCATCCGGCAAGACAGGAATGATGCGAGGCGCGCTGGTCTTCATAATATAAAAGGCGAAAGAGATGAGAATACCGAGTAAGACCGCAAACTCAATATTAAGCAAGAGGGTACCGACAAACGTAGCCAACATAATAAAGGCATCACTCCGGGCGCCGCGCCAGATGCGAGCGATATCAGCCCGGTTGATCAAGCCATAAGCGGTCACAATCAGAGCTCCAGCCAGGGCAGCTCTAGGCAAATAAGCGGCTAATGGCGCCAAAAAAAGCATCGCTACCAAGACAAAGACACCGGCCAGAATAGCAGCCAACCGAGTCCGAGCCCCGGACCGATGGTTAACCGCTGAGACGGAAAATGAGGCCGAAACCGGGTAACCGGAAAAAAAGCCTGTCGTAATATTAGCCAGTCCCTGACCAACAAATTCTTGATTGCTGTCCAGCCGTTGCCCTGTCATGGTGGCAATCGAGCGGGCAATAGCCGTAGTCTGCACCAGCCCAATTGCGCCCACGGCGAGCGCGCCACTGGACAGTTGCGCAATCGAGCCAATATCAAAAATGGGGAGTTGGCTAAACGGTGGTAAACTTGAAGGTAACTGACCGATGACGGCTACCCCGGCTTTGTCTAACCCAAAAACAAAAACAATAGCCGAAGCTAAAATCATACTAATTAAGGCTGTCGGTAACTTTGGGTTGAACCACCGCACCCCGACCATAACTGCGATTGTGCCTAATCCCAACAGCGTGGTTGCCCAGTGCAAACTGGGCAAGTACAACACCACTTCATAAAGGGTGTTGAGTACCCCTTGAGCGCTAAAATCCAGACCGAAAAGATGGCGCAATTGGTTGATCGCAATGAGCAACCCGGCCCCGCTAGAGAACCCCACCACAACTGAGTAAGAGACGAAATTAACTAAAACACCCAAGCGGGCGATCCCCATAAACAACTGAAAGACGCCCACCATCACCGCCAGGAGTCCTGCGGCAACAACGAAATAAGGAGTCCCGGGCGCTGCTACTGTTAGCAGAACGGATAGAACCAAGAGCGAGCCGGCATTCGTTGGGCCGGTCTGAAGATTCTCTGACGATCCCCACAAGGATCCTACTATAGCCCCCACCACAGCCGCATATAACCCCATTTCCGGGGGCAACTCGGCAATGAGGGCAAAGGCGATGGCTTGAGGCAACAGCATCACGGCGACGGTAAGCCCGGCAAGCGAGTCAGCGCGAAGATGTTTCCGGTCATACGTACGCAGAAACTGCAAGGGCTGCAGCAGCAAGCCGAAGGTATCCCTCAAGCCACTGAGCACCGGATTATCAAATTGAAACCGTTTTGGGTACTGGGTTAGCGTGTCTAACATAGGTCTACGTTATTCTAGCACGCCGGAGCATCAACTTCAACAGTTATGAATTCAGAGTCAGTTATTGATGGTGGTAAAAAATGGAAGTCTATGTCTTGCCTCGTCCTAACGTTAAACTTCTTAATTATCATCGGCCTCAACCGCAATCCGGACCTGGTGCCGATCAATCTGCGGGCTACCGCTAATTTGAGTCGTAAATTCGTAGGTAGTGTTACGTTTGGGGCAAACTTTTTTGCGCCCGGTCGGTTCAACCGCCTCCCCATCCAAGGTGACCGTGACCAGACCATCGGTGCGCCAGACCAAATCGGTACAGTCCCCTTCTTGAAGGGTCGAATCTTCAACCTCAAACTGAGTTTGATACAAACGCACATTTGGTGTAGGGGAATGAACCGGGGATGCCGTGGGCGTAGCCGGTGGCGCCGGTGGTAACGGGGTTGAGGTAGCGGTAGGGCGAATAAAGGGCGTACCAAAAGTGAACTCGACGGTGGATTGTGGCGGTTGAGGAGGTACCGGCGTAGAAGTTGGAACACGCGTACTGGTCGGGGTGGGCTCGCCGGGGGTTGGGGTGACAGCGCCAGGGGTGGGCATAAAATTGGGAAAGGTGGGAGTGGGGGTTGCCTGCGGTAACGACGTCGAGGTTGGGAGCGGCACAGGCCCCAAAAATTGGTCGAGCGGAAAAAAGACCATCATAGCTAACCCCACGAAGGTCAAGGTCACCAGACCGAGGAGCACTGAGATAATAACTGCCTGGGAACGATTCATGCTCGAGCTACGCCTGCTTTGTCAACCTTTCTGCCTCAAGCCTGTGCTTGTTAACGACCCTCAGAAAATCGCTAAGATTTTACCCTTAATCAATCTTTCGAGCCAATTTGCAAAATTTAGGGCATCCGCTAGAATCTAACCAAAGTTAACTTTGAATTTAACCGGCTATCGAATCGCTGCTCAGTTTCCCTATTTGAAAGGAGCTAATATTATGACTAGTTTGGTGAACACTAGAATTGTAGAGGCCTTAAATGGTCAAGTTGTGGAAGAATTTACGGCGGCGAATCAGTACCTGGCTATGGCCTTATATTTTGATATCGAAACACTGCCAGAACTGAGCAAATTTTTCCACTTTCAATCCACTGAAGAGCATAGTCACGGAATGAAGCTGCTTCAGTATATCGCCGATGCCGGCGGGCAACCCCTAGTCCCGGCGACGAAAGAGGTCAAAAACCATTTTGAAAGCGTAGAAGAGGCGGTCGAATTAGCCCTCAATCAAGAACTGAAAGTAACCGACCAAATCAATAACTTAGTTGCCCTGGCCGAACAAGAGAAAGACTATCTTACCCGCGAGACGTTACAGTGGTTTGTCGTCGAGCAGTTGGAAGAGGTTTCCAGCATGACCGCTCTCTTAAATGTGGTGCATCGAGCCAAGAATGATCTCTTCCGCGTAGAAGAATATCTTAGAAACAACCCTCACGAAGCAGCGACTGAAGGTGAACAAGAGTAGGGCCTAACCATTCTTGCCCTGAGGATCAGCCTTGAATAACCATAACAAACAGCCTGGGTAGTTGACCTAGGCTGTTATTGTTCAGATCAGAAATTTTTACGCTGGACAGAGAACCCATAAAGCCGCGGCCAACTCCGAACCGATCACCTGTTCGCCGTGGTTTAGTTTGAGACGAAGGGGTCCATTAAAAGGAGCACGACCAATGAGTTCGAACGTTGCCCCAGGCAGAATACCTATTTCAGCCAAATAGGTAAGTTTTTCCGGTTCACGAGTTTTGACCCGTGTAATCTTGCCGCGTTGACCGGGTGGCACTACCGTAAGCGGCTTATCCCCGATCTCGGGCATAACTCCCTGCCGGGTTGGGATCGGATCACCGTGGGGGCAGGTGGTTGGATGGTCCATCAGCTCATCGATCCGATCCTCCAACACCTGATTGATCCCCTTCTGAAGCTCGTCGGCTTCGTCGTGAGCTTCCGCCCAATCAAACTTGAGAACATCTACCAAGAAACGCTCAACCAGCCGGTGGCGCCGGATGTTTAAGAGAGCTACCTTCTTGCCTTCCGGCGTCAGTTGAATACCTTTGTAAGGCTGGTGCTCGATTAGGTTCAACTCTTGCATTCGACGGGCCATCCGAACCGAGGCCGGTCCGGAAACACCCAGCACTTCGGCTAGAGCGGTAGTACTGACCCAAGCTTCACCTTGGCCCAGGCGATAGATTTCACCCAGGTAATCACGCATGGTGTCGCTAATTTTTTCTTCGGCTGATTGGAGCTTGACTGACACGATAATCCTTCAGCTTGCCTCAGATTTGGTATGGTCACTATAACCACCAAAATCCTGAGGATAAAGTTAACCTAAGTTAATTAATTGTTAGCGCTGTATAGTGTTTAAGGTGCAACTAATATACCATTGGCTCTATATTTTGTAAAGAAAATCCTATAAAAATTAGCAGGCAATCCGGGATAGTGTACAAATTTAGGGGTAAATGGTTGACGGTTAAAGCCAATTATCATACAATTGGAACAGTTTTTCGGAGCCGGCCCTCGGTATAAAGACGGCCTAAAAATCGTACCCTTGCAACCGAAAAGACCAGGCCACACCGCCGACTTGACTGCGGAGATATCTTCCTAAACCAAATTAAACCATGATAATTTGCTTACAGCGACAGGCCTGATTAAGATTACAAAGCCAATCCCGCCAAATGGAGGAGCAAATGAGTCGTAGGATTACTTTTGAAGACGGCAGCGCTATCCAGATTGCTAGTGAAATTGTTAGTCCCGGCCAAATGGCCACCGATGCCTATCGCCGCCTGATGGACTTCATTGAAGCGGAGTTACTCGCTGCTGAAGAAACCGATGAGGAAGATTTGAGCGATCTGGACGAAGAGGACTTTGAAGATCTGGATGAAGAGGAACTAGAGTTTGACGACGAGGACATGGAGGATGAAGACCTTTGGGACGATGAAGAAGAGTTTGATGACGATTGGGAATGATCAATAGCTTAATTGAGTAACACTCCAAAAACTTGGCGAGTGCCCAATTTAGTGCAAGTAAGACTGGCTATCGGCCGGTCTTTTTTATTTTTCTCCGCCTAATTTGTATGATTAGGCCCATCTCCATAGAATTAGGCCTTCCCATCGCCTGGCTGGCTCCGCGGTAGGTTAAGCGCAGAAAAACAACTGAATACAAAGTTCATGCAGCGTTATCAATCAGGAGTGATCGATGAAGTCTACTCAGTCCGAGTGGCGATCTATTGTCGCCAAGTACCAAGTCCCGTCCGTCAAAGAAAGTCTGTGGCAAGTAATCAACTCGTTTGTACCGTTTTTGGGGCTGTGGGCGGTAATGCTCTACAGCCTCAATTATAACTACCTGCTCACCTTGCTCTTAGCCCTGCCTACGGCTGGGTTCCTCATCCGAATTTTCATTATCCAGCACGACTGCGGACACGGGTCTTTTTTCAGTTCCAGGCGGGCCAACGATTGGCTGGGCAGTCTTTGCGGGGTCTTGACTTTAACTCCCTACTTTAGCTGGCGCAAGAGCCATTCCATCCATCACGCTACGGCCGGCAATCTGGAAGAACGCGGCCCACAGGATATCTTCACCCTCACGGTTGATGAATACCTCCAACGCTCAGCGTGGGACCGCCTCAAGTATCGCCTTTATCGTAATCCAATCACTTTATTCATAATCTTGCCGACCTTGCTTTTTGTGGTGCTTTACCGCTTTCCCGCCTCCGGCACTAAAGCCGGCAAACGAGAACGCCTGAGCGTCCACGGCACCAACCTGGCCCTGGTCGCTATCTTGATCGCCATGAGCCTGACGATCGGGCTGAAAGCTTTCTTGCTGGTTCACCTCCCGGTCACGCTTTTGGCTATGACAGCAGGGACGTGGCTTTTCTTCGTTCAACACCAATTTGAGGATGCTTACTGGGCCGATCAAGAGCAGTGGGATTACCAGTTGGCTGCCATGCAGGGTAGTTCCTATTACAAACTGCCCAAAGTGCTGCAGTGGTTTACCGGCAACATTGGATTTCATCATATTCATCATCTCAGCCCCCGCATCCCCAACTACAAGCTTGAGCAATGTCATCGGGAAAATGAACTCTTTCAGGATGTGATTCAACTCACACTTCGATCCAGCTTGGGTACCATGTTCTTAAGTTTGTGGGATGAAAACCAGAAAAAATTGATTAGTTTTCGGCAGTTGAAGGCCGTTCAGCAACGAAAAACCCTGGTTAGTACAGGAATTGTTAACCAGGATTACCTCCAGTCTTGACCGGCTCTAAGTTGCTGATTAACACCAGGCTATTGATACCTCTCCTTACTGCGTTTATAGTGGTGAGGAGTTTTCACCTTTTAAGCAAAAGCCACGAGGAGAGGTAATGCTTCAAAAAATACAACTATTAATTTTAATGCTGGCTATCAGCTTGGCCTTCGTCTCTGCCAATCTCTACGCCGCCCCGCTGTCCCAAGAGAACGGGCAAGACTATGTGGTTCAGGCAGACGATTGGCTAAGTAAACTGGCCGAAAAATTCTATGGTGATGTGCTGGCCTACCCGGCGATTGTTGAGGCAACTAACACCAAAGCTGCCGCGGACGACAGTTATACTGCCATCGATAATCCGGACGTCATCGAGGTCGGCCAAAAGCTGTTTATTCCGGCCGCCCAGGAGGCATCCACCCTTTTGGAGGCACCGGCCCCTGTCCTTAACGGTGACCTGACTATTTACTCCGGTCGCAGCGAAAGCCTGGTTGGTCCCCTCATCGAGCAGTTTAAGCAAGAAACCGGTCTCAACATTGAAGTTCGCTATGGCGAGACCGCGGAGATGGCCTCTACTATCTTAGAAGAAGGCGACAACAGCCCCGCCGATGTCTACTACGGTCAGGACGCCGGAGCTTTGGGCGCGCTGGCCAACGCCGGTCGCTTTCTGCCCCTACCGGAAGCGACTTTAAACCAGGTCGAACCCCGCTTCCGCTCGGCTGAGGGACTTTGGATCGGCACTTCTGGCCGGGCCCGAGTCGTTGTTTACAACACCGATACTTTAGCCGAGGCCGATTTGCCCGATGACATCTTTGGCTTTTGTGACTCAACCTGGACCGGGCGGATGGGTTGGGCGCCCACCAACGGGTCGTTCCAGGCCTTTGTGACTGCCTTACGCGTGGTAGAAGGCGAAGATCGAGCCCGCGAGTGGCTGTCATGCATTCAGGCCAATGAGCCGGCGGTCTTTCCAAACAACACTTCAATTGTGGAGGCCGTCGGCAGCGGCGAGATCGATTTGGGTTTTGTCAACCACTACTACCTGCTGCAGTTCTTGGCCGAAAACCCTGACTTCCCGGCTGCCAACTACTACGATCGCTCTGGTGATGTGGGGGCCATGATCAATGTCGCCGGGGTGGGCATCATCAACACCACGGACAACCTCGAGGCAGCCCAGGCTTTTGTTGACTTCTTGCTGCAGCCAACTTCGCAAGAATACTTCAATAAAGAGACCCACGAGTATCCTCTCGCCGCAGCTATTGAACTCGACCCGGCTCTCAAGCCTCTCACCGAGTTCAATGCACCCGATATCGATTTGTCCCGTCTCCAGGACCTGGATGGAACGCTGCAACTCCTACAGGAATTAGGTATTCTGTGATAAACAAGGGTTAACCAAGGTTATCAATAGAATTAGCTGACCGCAGTATTGGCGGTAACAGGAGGCTATTGCTTACCTGCCGAGTTAAAGGTAATATCTAACCTGTTACCGCCCAATCGGTCCTTGCGTCCCTGGTTAAGACTAGTCATCTGACCAGGTAAAAACCCGTTGACCGTTCAGTGTGTCCTTACTTCGGCTGGCTTATAGTGAGGATACACCTTAAGCCCCAACGAAGAGAGGATCATCAGCCCGTATGACCGTTAAGAGCGTCAAACTCTCCAATTTGGTGATCGCCATCCAATCGACATGGCCCCAACAGCCCGTTCAGCGTGCTCCTCTCTTTCTATGGCTCAGTGCGGCGTTGATCGCGACCCTGGCGGCCCTACCCTTAGGCTATCTTATCATCCGTGCTTCGGGGGCCGGCCTGGATAAAGTCATCGACATCTTGCTCCAAGCCCGCACCCACCAAATTTTTCTGGGTAGCCTCGGGTTAGCCCTCTCGGTAACGCTGACCTCCGTTGTTGTGGGAGTGCTATTGGCCTGGCTGGTAGTTCGTACCGATTTGCCGGGTCGAAAAATCTGGGCGGTCCTAACTGTGCTGCCGCTGGTCATTCCTTCCTATGTCGGGGCGTTTACCCTGATTTCGGCGCTTGGCCCAAAAGGGTTGGTTCAAGGTTGGTTAGAGCCGCTAGGCCTCGAGCGACTACCTACGATTTACGGCTTTCATGGCGCGTGGCTAACTTTAACACTGTTCACTTATCCTTACGCCCTTCTTTCCGTCCGAGCGGCGCTCCGCGGGCTTGATCCCAGCCTGGAAGAGGCGGCCCGCAGCCTGGGTCGCAGCCAGTTGCAGGTATTCCGCGAAATCACCCTGCCGCATCTGCGCCCTTCAATTGCGGCCGGCGGCTTGCTGGTCGCTCTCTACACCTTGAGCGATTTTGGCGCGGTTTCCATGCTCCGCTTCGATGCTTTTACTCGAGCCATCTATCTTCAATACAGCGCTTCCTTCGACCGCAGCGTGGCGGCCGTCCTGGCCCTGCTGTTGGTGGGCGTAACCCTGGTCATCCTTGTCTTCGAAAAGCGCATGCGGGGCAAAGCTCGCTACTACCGCAGCAGCGCCGGCGCTGTTCGGCCGGCTGCCACAATCCAGTTAGGGGTATGGCGCTGGCCGGCTCTGGCTTTTTGCGGGCTGGTAACCCTCCTCGCCCTAGTTATTCCGCTGACAGTGGTGGGTTACTGGCTGGTACGGGGTGCCCTGGCCGGCGAAGTGGTCAGTCTGCGCCTCGATGTCGTCCTTAACTCGATGCTTGGCTCCGGTTCAGCCGGCCTGGTGGCGATGGTTGCTGCTATTCCGGTCACTGTGCTGGCCATTCGCTTTCCTGGCCATCTCAGCAGTTGGCTGGAGCGCAGCACTTATATCGGCTATGCTTTGCCGGGGGTGGTCATTGCCCTCTCGCTGGTCTTTTTTGGAGCCAATTACGCGGTGATTCTTTACCAAACGATTTTCATGCTCATCTTTGCCTATGTGGTCCGCTTTCTGCCGCAAGCAGTCGGCAGTACGCGCGCGTCACTGCTGCAAGTCAGCCCTCGTCTGGAAGAAGCGGCTCGCAACTTGGGCCGTACGCCGCTCCAAACGCTGACCAGTATCACTGTACCGCTGATCCGGCCGGGCCTGCTCACCGGCCTGGCTTTGGTTTTTCTCACCGCGATGAAAGAGCTGCCCGCTACTCTTATTCTTGGTCCCACCGGCTTCAGCACGATGGCCACTCAAATCTGGGACACCACGGCTCAAGCCTTTTTTGCTCAGGCTGCGGTACCCTCTCTGCTGTTGGTCTTAGTCTCAGCAGTGGCGGTCTGGATTATCCTATGGCAGGAGGAAAAAAGAGCGCGTTCATGAGTCGGGTTGCTATTTATTGCCAAAACTTAAGCAAGTCTTACGGCGAGGTTCGCGCTGTCGATGGTGTGAACCTCGCTTTACATGAGGGGCAATTCCTGGCCCTGCTCGGGCCCAGTGGCTGCGGCAAAACGACGACGCTGCGCCTGTTGGCTGGCTTTGAAGCGCCCGACACCGGAAAAATTGAAATCGGGGCCCAAGTGGTCAGTGGTCAGGGCATCTTTGTGCCGCCGGAGCGGCGGAGCGTAGGAATGGTTTTTCAAGAATACGCCCTCTTTCCTCACATGTCCGTTGCCGATAATGTAGCCTACGGTCTACCCAAAACCAGCGACAAAAAGCAACGCGTCAAAGATGTTTTGGAGCTTGTCGGCCTCCCGGATATAATCAAACGTATGCCCCATGAGTTGTCCGGTGGGCAGCAGCAGCGAGTAGCCCTGGCCAGGGCATTAGCGCCTCAGCCAACACTCATCCTGCTGGATGAACCGTTTTCCAACTTGGACGCCAGCCTGCGCGCCCAAGTGCGAGCCGAAGTACGCCAAATTCTGCGCGAAGCTCACGCCACCGTCATACTGGTCACTCATGACCAGGAAGAGGCGTTGAGTCTCGCCGACGAAGTCGCCGTTATGTTTGACGGTCGCCTTGTTCAGATCGACTCACCCCAGAAGTTGTACCGTCGACCGGTCAATAAACAGGTTGCAACTTTTTTGGGCAATGCCAACTTTCTGCCGGGCCAGGCCACCCCTGGCTGGGTCGACTGCGAGCTAGGCCGGCTGCCCGCTTCCGGCTCGTATCAGGGCCAGGTCGAGGTTATGTTCCGTCCGGAAGAGCTGCATCTTACGCCTAGTGAAGCTGGCTTAGCCCAGGTAGTGACCCGTGAATATTACGGCCATGACCAACTGCTCCAACTCCAACTTCAATCGGGTCTTGTCTTGTACAGCCGGCTGCTCGGCTCCGCTGGGGACTTTTATCCAGGCCAGCGCGTCGAGTTGAAGTTACGCCATCAACCTGTAGTTTATCCCGCCTAGACAAACGGTCCGGCTGACCGGCCCTAAAATACATTTAGGATGGGCTGTGCATCCCTTGATGATGTGGAGCAGTGAAGCGTACCGCAGTCCGTATTAGGGAGAGAACGATGCCTAAATCAAAAACCCCAGTGGTCGATCCTGGCGCCCAGGTTGAAGTCGCGCCGAAAACAGAGGTGTCTTTCAAAACCAATGGCCAGCCGGCCTACTCGCATGCAACCGGCCGAGCCATACCCAAAGCAGTCGCGCCCCAGCCGGTTCCGGAGGGAGCAGGCCTTGATCATCCCAGCCTCTACTTTAATCAGGAGTTAGGCTGGATAGACTTTAACTGGCGCGTGCTTTATCAGGCCCTGGACGAGCGGCTACCGTTACTTGAACGCATTCGTTTTGTCGCGATCACGGCCAGCAATCTAGACGAATTTGTGCAAAAACGGGTGGGCGGCTTAAAACGGCAGGAGGCAGCCCACGTCAGCAGGCTCTCGCCCGATGGCCGGACGCCGGAGAGCCAACTTAACCTGGTACGGGAAGCGGTGCGTCGCATGCACCAGACCCTGACCCAGGCTTGGGAACACACGCTTAAACCCCAGCTAGCCGGGCAAGCTAATGTGGTGATCTGCAATTACGCCGAGCTTAGTCCCAAGCAGCAAGAGCCGATCTATAACCTCTTTAAATCCCAAATTTATCCTATTTTGACGCCTTTGACCGTTGACCCAGGCCACCCTTTTCCCTTTATCTCTAACCTTAGCCTAAATCTGGGTGTCATCCTGCGTCACAAGAAAAGAAATACTCCTCAATTTGCGCGTCTCAAAGTGCCCACAACCCCGCGCTGGCTTCAAGTTCAAAATCCGCGGGGGGATGGTCGCTATTATTTTGTGCCGGTTGAACAAATAATTGCCTATTACATCGATGAGTTGTTTCCCGGTATGAAAATCGTAGGCGTACACCCTTTTCGAGTCACGCGCAACGCCGACGTATCTCATGATGAAGAGGAGGCCGAAGATCTCTTGGCCCTTATCTCAGAAGAGCTACGGGAACGCCGCTTCGCCGAGGTGGTCCGGCTTGAGGTTGACCAGGGGATGCCCGCCGAAGAACGGCAACTCATCACCGAGGAACTCGACCTTGGTCACAAAGATGTTTATGAAGTCGATGGCCTGCTCGACTTGACGGCCTGCTTTCAGTTGGCAGATTTGGATTTTCCGGTTTTAAAGTATCGGCCTTGGGAGCCGGTTATCCCGGAGCGGGTGTACCAAAAACAGTCCATCGGCTTATCTCACAGCATCTTTTCCCTCATTCGACAAGGCGATATTCTGGTTCATCACCCTTACGAGTCATTTACCGCCACTACCCAGCGTTTGATCGAAGAAGCTGCTGTTGATGAGAAAGTGCTGGCGATCAAATTAACGCTTTACCGGACCTCAGCCGAGTCGCCCATTGTTAAGGCTTTGATGCAGGCCGCCGAGTTAGGCAAACAGGTCGCCGTGCTGGTGGAGGTTAAGGCCCGCTTTGACGAGGCCAACAACATTGAGTGGGCTCGAATGATGGAAGATGTTGGCATCCACGTCGCCTATGGTCTGGTCGGCTTAAAGACCCATACCAAAGCGACCTTGATTGTGCGGCGTGAGTCTGAAGGCATCCGCACGTACTGCCACATCGGTACAGGCAACTACCATCCCAAAACCGCCCGGCTTTATACCGATTTTGGGCTGTTGACCTGCAATCCAGAACTAGGTCGAGATATTATCAACTTGTTTCATTTTTTAACCGGCTATGCCCCTGGTCAATCTTACAGCAAAGTCCTCGTTGCCCCCAAAACAATGCGGCAACGATTCAACGAGATGATTGACCAAGAGATTCAGCATCAGCAAAAGTATGGCACCGGGCGGATCATTGCTAAGATGAACGGTCTGGACGATGTGCCGATAATTCAGAAGCTTTACCAGGCCTCACAGACCGGTGTTCAGATCGATCTAATTATTCGCGGACACAGCCGGCTGCGGCCCGGAATTAAAGGTTACAGTGATAACATTCGCGTGATCAGCATTTTGGGACGTTTTCTTGAACACGACCGCATTTTCTACTTTCACAACCATGATCAGCCTCAGATCTTCATCGGCAGTGCCGACTGGCGCGGCCGGAATCTTAATGATCGGGTTGAGCTTACTACGCCCATCGAAGAGCCGGCGCTCAAACGGCGGCTTATTCAAATTCTTGAGAATGCCCTCAGCGATAACTGCTTGGCCTGGGAGCTGGATGAAGAAGGCAACTATATTCAGCGTATGCCCCCAAGCCCGACGGAAGAACGAAACTTTCATGATATGCTGATGCAGCGGGCCTTAGAGTTCTGAATTATCCAGTGAATTTTCTTCTAATCATATTTTGCCTCCACCCTTATCGCCCTAATGTCCTAACAGAACCTAGGGCGATAATCATTTTTATGTGATATAATTTTCTTATACTTTCCTATTTTTTGATCGGCAGCAAAAGTCCGTGGAATGATAGACCCCATCGCTGAGCTAGAAAAAAAACTTCTCCAAGCCACCGAACCACTTTCCCAAATTGAAGCTCTCAATCAGTTTGCCTGGGCGCTACGGGACAGTGATTCTACCCATAGCCTTTCGCTAGCTGAACAAGCTTATGAACTTGGCCGCCCGCTGACCCCTGCTACGTCCGCATCCCAGCAGCAACTAGGTTATGCCCTAACGGCTTTGGCTTACCATAATCACTACTACAAAGCCGAGTTTGAACTGGCTTTGAGTCAGGCGTTGATGGCGGTGACAATGTTTGAGGAAACCAAACATCTTGCCGGACTCCCGCCCGCGCTTAATATTGCTGGTCTCTCCTATGTACGTTTGGGTGATCCCTCTGAAGCAATGGAGTTTCACTTACGGGCTCTGGACATTTGCAAGCAGTTGAGGGACCATGCCAACGAAGCGGAGGTTTACAATCATATCGGCATCGTGTATGTCAATTGGGGAGAACATCGACATGCCCTAGATTATTTTGGCCGGAGTCTAGCCCTCCATAAGGAGGTCGGTAACAAGTTTGGACAGGCTGTCACTCAACTGAACCGCTGCATGACCTTTCGAGACCTGGGAGACTACCAAAACTCGCTTATTGCCGGTTTTCAAAGCTTTCAATTGCTCGAGAATTTACAGGCCGACTGGCCTATGATTATGGCATTGTGCAATGTCGGCAATACCTACTTAGCCCTAAACCAAAAACAAGAGGCGTTTCAGTACTTTCATCGTTCACTTGAGTTAATTGCCCAAGTTAATGACAAATTTATTCAGGCCTATGTTCTGCTCAACGTCGGGCGGGCTTACTACCAACTGACCGCCCATGAGTCTGCCCGAATTTATCTCTTCTGTGCTTTAGAGATTGCTCAAGAAAGTAAACAAAAGAGCTTTCAATTTGAATGTCACCAGGCCCTAGCTGAGACTTTTAAACGAATGGGCGATTTTGAGCAAGCATTGTTTCATTTTGAGCAATATCACCAGCTCAACCGCGAAGTCTTTAACGAGCAGTCAGACCGGCGCCTCAAAAATCTAGAAGTTCGGCATCGAACCGAAACGGCTCAAAAAGAAGCCCAAATTTATCACTTAAAGAATGTGGAGCTTGAACGAGAAATTTTGGAACGGCGCAGACTTCAAGCTGAACTCCAAAACAGCAATGCTCAACTCACCGAACTCAACGCCGGCAAGGATCGGTTCTTTTCAATTGTGGCCCACGACTTGCGCGGTCCATTTGCGCCACTTATGTCAATGAGCGAGTTTCTAGCCCATTCCGCCGAGCAGCTATCTCCACCTCAAATCAAAGAGGCTAGCCAGGCAATTCATCGCTCTGCCCAAAAAATATATGCCCTCCTCGAAAACCTGCTGGAATGGTCGCGTCTTCAGTTGGGACATCTGGAATACCAACCCGCTTTTTTTGGACTTTTTGACATTGTCGATAGAAGTGTCCAACTCTTTACCGCTCACGCTCACGATAAAGGCATCACCCTTCAAATCGATATTCCCGATGATCTAATTATCTACGCCGATCGCTACATGCTCGACACTATTGTTCGCAACCTGACTTCGAACGCCCTAAAATTTACACCCAGCGGCGGCACAGTCACCATTAAAGCGAAGTGCCCCCTCGGTAAAACATCATCCACCAGTAATGGTTGGACAGAAGTGTGGGTTAGCGATACGGGAGTAGGATTAAACCCAAAGGACTTGGATAAACTTTTCAGGGGTGAAGAACTCTACCATACCGCCGGTACGGCTCAGGAAAAGGGCACGGGCTTAGGCTTAATCATTTGTAAAGAAATGATCGAGCGGAACGGTGGCCAGTTATCGGTAGACAGCAAGTTAAACCAAGGTGCTACCTTTCGATTTACGGTGCCGGTTAGTCCGCTCCAAATTCAAACAATGAAGCACTCGACCACTGATGACTCCGCTCCCTCTGAGTGAAATCTTAGGGTCAAGCTCACTCAGGGTTAAATCTGCCGAACGAGAAACTTGGCCACGTTCTGTCCGGCTAGTTTCGAGACGGTTCCCTCGCTTAACCCTTGGCTGTGTAATTCTGACAGCAACTGATCGGCCAGATAAACCAAGCCGGGTTGCCCTCCAAACTGCCGCCACCGGGCTGAGCGGGCCATATCTAAGCCGATGGCAATGTGATCCTCAAGTCCAGCGCGTACCATCTCCATCAATAGTGGCCAAACATTTTGGCGTGGCTTGTACTCGGTGCGAATGAAGGTATCATAACCCAGCAACGCTCCTGCTTGAGCCAACTCACGGTGGAGGCCAAAGTCGGGCCGCTTATCTAGATGGCACAGGTAAAGCCGGTCAGCCGGCACCCCGCGATCCTCAAAAAAGAGCGGCAGCGCCTCAACGTTCAATCCTGCTTCGGTGTGAAACAGAATCGCGGCCCCGGTCCGCCGGGCCGCTTCAGCGGCACCCTCCATCAGGGTGCGCGTCTGTCCATCAATCCTGCCCGGGTAGCCAACTTTGATAGTGGTGGCCAGCGCCTCGCTATACTCATACAAACCAATAGTCAACTCTTTGATGAAATAATCGGAGGCCTCAGACTCAGAGGCTGACCAGAGCCAGTAGTCAGAGGGATAGTAAACCTTCAGATGAAAACCGGTCGTAGCCGTAATCTGAATGTCCGTCCCTTCCGAAAGTTTGGCCAACCACCGCCCACTTCGACCGCAACCACCCGGTTGGCAATCGATCAGCGTTGTTCCTCCCGCCGAGCGAAAATCCCGTAGCTCCTTATCAATACGTACAGGGTCGTTAAGGACAAAGCGATGCTTCGGTAGCAAGCCCTCCGGCGGATCTATCCAAACGTGAGAATGGCCATCGACCAGTTTTACCTCGGCTAACGAGATCAAACCCGTTACAGTTTGCAGTTCCATAGTGCCTCAAACAGACTCGGATTGTGCGGTTATTATAGCCAAGTCCGTTTAGACAACCAACTGGCAACCAGAGCCAAAACAAAAAAGTCAGCCCGATTTGAGCTGACTTTCTTGAAAAGGGATGGTCTTAATACTAAAACCACTAATGCCTTTGAGTCTTGTGGTAACTACACGGCGCTTGGTACACTACTTTCTTGAAAATGCACTTTGATAGAGACCTTACCGACTTGTAAAATATCGCCGTCCCTTAGCGTTTCGGGTAAGAAGGGATCCAGTTTTTCGCTGTTGATGTATGTCCCGGTAAAACTGCCCAAGTCTTCGACTAACACGCCATACTCGGTGCGAAAAATAGCCGCGTGCAGCCGGGCTACGCCTTGATCGGTGGGCGCATCCTGAGCCAGGTCAATGTTCGGGGCAAGATCGATATTTGGATCAACGCGACCCAAATGAATAGTTCTGTCGAGGGGTAGATCAACTTTGCATTCTTTGGAGCCTATCTTTAACATAAGAGCCAAAGACGACGGAAGTGATGCTTTCAACATAACCTCACCTTGCCAATCGACTGGACCAGTTTTTAAGGGCATGAAACCAACTGTGTCTGACGACTTTCTTCTTTGATCCAGCAATAACCCTGATTTTCTCGGCTCGGTCATAACCAATCAGAATATCGTCTAACATGTAAACCGGGGGTTGTGTATTGGGGACCACCTCTAACCGCTGAAAAAGTTCGGTTAGTCCTGCTTCATTAGTTTTATAGTCCATCTCACAAAACCTCTTTACTGCTTCCATTATTCAATAGTTGAATAGGCGAGGTGTGAGATCTTAATTAGAAATTAGTTAGAATTTATTAAGAAATGAACTCAATTGCTCTGGATTTTGACGTTGATCTGAAGTTTACCTAGCTGAAGAGTATCACCATCGCGGAGGGTGCTAGGCAGATAAGGATCTAACCGGCGACCATTGACCAGCGTGCCATTTACACTTCCCAGATCCTCGACTACGATTTTATCCCCTTGCCGCGCAATCGTGGCATGCCGTCGAGATACGCTTTTTGCCTCCGGTCCATCAAGCGTGACATCAATATCAGGGAAAACTTCAAGCGCCGGATCGACGCGCCCCACGAGCAACACTTTGCGCAGGGGTAGTTCAATCTGCCTACCGCTAGTCCCGAATGTAAGATGTACCTTGGTGGCCCCAACCAACCTAGTCGACAGATCGCCGCCAGGGCCTAAGGCTGGCCCCACAGCCATTAATACTGTTTCAATGTCATACTGCTCGGTCTTTCGTAAATTGCCTTCGTCGAGTAGATAGTGACCGCACTCGCTGCAATAGATTGAGTTATCAACCTGCTCTGATCGGCAAAAAGGACAATCTACCATCGCACTGACCAATTTGAAATGGCTGTTTAGTTTACCGGTGAAAAAAGTACCGGCCCTATTATACAACATAATTTGATCAATGCGAAAAGAGAATCTTAAGGTTAACAACATAATTCTACTTCAGCCCTGTTTCCGGCAATTGCGCTGGCCAGTAGGCCGGTGGCTGCAGCGTGGGCGGCGGCTGAGAGATCACGATATCGGTCTGCGATCGAGGCAGCAAGCGGTAATCGTTTCGGGTAGGAGCCGTTGCACCCGAATATTGGCTCACAATCCCCACCACGGTGACAGGCGTTCCACGCGGCATGTAAGGCTTTTTGATACCGGCAGAGCGTTTGATAACCACCTGAGCCGGATCGGAGCCGTCATCGACCCAGAAAGTGGTACTGCCTCTGAACCTCACAGCCGGACCTTGCAGCATGACCAGCATCCCCTCGTAAGGTTCAAGCATGTTGGTAGTTTCGAGTAACAGCGGGGATAACGGCGGGCCTGTGCCGATGAAATCAACCTTGCTGCGCTGCCCCACCGCGATTTCAAACTCACCGTGAAAAAGGCGGAGATTGCCTTCAACTTCGACTTTGTCGTCAAGATTTAAATTTAGACGATGATCTTTAGGCAGATAGATCATGATGCCGGCCGTTTGATCTTGGATGTACATTATTCTTGCCCCCAGTTGGCCAGGTCGCGCGGTGACTTGACCCGTGAGCCGCACCCAAGCCCCTGGGGTGAGCCGTTTAGCCTCAAAAATTTTGACCTTAAGCGGCTGAGCCGGATTGCGCTGGCGATTTTCACTACCGGGCGTTGGCTGGCAATCATCGCTCCAACTTGAACTACCATTGGGATAACGACACCAGCTTTCGTCATAACCGGGCGAGTTGGTGTAGACAAAGCTATCGGCCATGGTACCGTCCGGCCGAAACAGGGACACAGTTTCTGCACTATTGTTGAGCGAGAACTTGAAGTCTTGATAGTAAAGAACCAAATAACCCTTGGCCGGGATCGTAAGCCCTAGCGGCAGGTGAAAAGACGAGCCAGAGGAATCGCTTAACCGCCAACCACCCAGCCCAATCGTGTAATCAGTAGGATTAAACAGCTCCAGCCACTCGTCGGTCTGAGGTTCAAGGACGCCGTCGTCATTCCAATCGATCGCGTGGGGGGCGGGCAGAATCTCATTGACGACTATGGTCTCAGGGGCGGCCACACCATCGAGCCAAACCGGCGCGGTATAAGCGGTGTCGCCATCCGCTTGGACACCCTTAAGCCAGAAGAAGTGACCGGGTCGAGCCTCGACCTCGGTCTCCCAGCCGACAGTGCCAGCGGGTAAATCAACACGTTCAAGCAAGAGGTTACGATCGTAAAGGTAGAGGGTAATGGCTTCAAGATCGGGATCGATGGCGTCGACGTTGGCGGCCAGCCGACCGGTCTTACTAATGGTACTACCCATCCACTGCCCATCGAGACGGAGCGCCAGGGCCAAGTTTTCGTCTTCCGTAGCAAAAACCCGGCGCGCCCTGATGGCTTCAAATAGAGCATCTTCGGTTAATACAGAAGCCACAATGCCTGTCCGTGCCCGGGAGTCAGCCCCCCAGCCCGCAGTGTGATTGTCTGAGTTGTTGGTCGGCGCCACCTTCCAGCCAGCGGCATTACTCTGCAAAAAAGACGGTTCATAAGTAGAATAGCCTTGCGCATTGTTGCCAATTTCCTGAAGGGAGAGCACTTGAGCGGCGCCCGAGTGGAAAGCAAAATCGGCAAAGTTGCCATCATAGCGGGGGTCAGGGTGGTTAAACTGAGCGATCACGTGAGGATTAGCGGCCAGCCAGCCATAGAGCCCGGCCAGGTCGCCAAGTTGGGGGGTATTGCGGCTGACCAACATTCCGGTGTTGAGTAAGTTGATATGACCGACCGTATCGTGTGTCCATTCCAACCCGCGCAGGGCCACAAACCGACCAGGCACCGAGGCAGACACAGTTTGGGACAAAGTTCGAGTCCACTCAGAGTCTGACAACCACCAACCATGGTCTGTTAAGGAGAAAAAGTGCAGCCCGGCCGCTCGAGCCATAGCCAGGGCATAGAACGGCGGGCCGGCGCCGTCGGAGTAACTGGTGTGAGCATGGAGGTCGCCCCAATAGGCAAACATGCCGTTGGACAGCACGGCGGGGGCCGGCGGCTCGGCCGGCGGAGGAGGTAGCGGAGTAAGTTGACCGGGATTAGGCTTGGTCTTGACAAAGTCCTGCAACATGGAATTGGTATCAAAGGGCCAGACGCGTTGGAGGCTGTAGGGTTCCGGCGCACTAGCCCCGGCCTCCAAACCCAGCCCGGCATAATCACCGTTACGGTAGGCAACACTGTCCATGACCTGATCGTCCGGTCCTAGTAGGACAAGTTCATCCCCATCGTTAGCTAAAGACCAACTACCACTACCCCAGGCCGTGTATTTAGTCAGTTGGCCGACTTCATAAAGCTTGGCCGGGGCGGCATAGGCGTTAAGGAAATCAGCTTTGTTCTTAGCGATGACCAAACAGTCGTTGGGTTGCAGACTCTCGGCCGGCAAATTGTACATACTCTCACCGCCCCCTCGAGCTTCTTCGTCGCCGATTTTGTAGCCAGGAAGGGGGACTTCGTAGGTATTAGGATTACAGATCTCGACGAACTCATCGCCTTCGGTAGAGGGTTTCTGGCCATCGTAGACGAACTCGCCGATAAGAAGTGGCTCTACCGGTTGGGGTGGTGGCACGGCAGAGTCGTTACTCACGCCTAGGGAAACCGGCCCGGCCCTAAAGTCGGCCACATCGTTATCGGTGTCAGTCCCGTTAGGGTAACGGAACACGGCTTCATTCCCCAGCCCTGAGGCATCACCACCGATGGCGGTCCCATCCGGCGCGCCGTCGGCAGGTCCGTCGCCTTGAGGGTCGCTGCCAATTTCAACCTGGTCAATGATCTGACCGGTATGGTCCTTCAAAACGAGGAGAATATCGTTGCTCATTTGGCCGGAGCCGGTTACGTTGCCTAAAACCAAGTAATCGCCAGCGACGGTGCGAGTGAAGGTCCCGGTGCCCAGATAGTTGCTGACATCAAAAGCCCCGACAGCAGTCAAGTCGCCGCTGACATTGGAGCCATCCAGCAAATCGAGAGTCCAGCCGGTCAAGTCTAAGCCATCGGTTTTTATCAACAGTTCGATAAACTCATCAATAGAAGAAATCGTTCCCGCTCCCGGAACGCCGTTGAAATTGTTGCTGCTCCAGTCCTGTTGGGGATCGGTCACAACTTCGTTGATGACGACCATACTCGGCAAGGGAGTGACCGGCGTTACCGTAATGACCGGTGTCGACGAAATTGTAGGCGTTGGCGTTATGGTGGCGATGGGAGTGAAGGTAGCCGTAGGGGTGGACATAGGCAAAGGCGTCGCGGAAGCGGTGGAGGTTAGGGTTGGGGTAACGGTAACGGACAATGATGTGGTGGCTGTCAAGGTAGGCGTCTCGGTGACGGGCAGGACCGGTGTATCAGTCAGCGTAGGAGTCGGGGTTGGCTCGGTCAGCGTGTGCCAGCCCAGGCCATCGAAGCTATCATTGGCATAGCCTTCCCACTCGACGACCGGATCGAAAGCATCCGCCCCGTTCGGATCACCGCCTTCAATCATAGAGCGGCGGCGGAGGGTTGTATCCAAGGTGGACGGATTGCTGCCCCAGCGACTGCCTGGATCGATACCAATCTGGCCAATGACATCAATCAGCGTCCCACCTTTGGCTAGTCCAACGGTGTCGTCACCGTTGAAGTTGGTCACGCCGCTATGGAGAAGATCTGCCAAAGCCAGGAGGCCGGAGTCGGCGCTGGAATGGACCACCACCAAAACGTCACCGGAGGAAAGTGTTCCCGACAGTGTCACCAGGCTACTGGCCGTAGGGCTCCCATTTGAATACAACTCAATGGTGTACAGACTTAAATCAACCGGACTGCCGGTGCCGTTAAAGATTTCCAGAGCTTTATTGTAACCGGAACCTTCAATGTATTCCGAGAAGAAAAGGTCGGTCGGGGCAGCTTGGGCAACCTGGGGCGAGTCTGCAATAAAGAACGGGCTAAGCAGGGCGAGTAGGAGTAAGACAAGCAGAGTCTTACCCAAAAGTATGGTCTGGGACATGGCACTTATCCGAGTGTTGGATTTAGAGATCGGTTTTGAATGTGGCTGCGGTTAGTTCCTAAGAACTTGAAAAATCATAAACCAGGCTAGCTGGTTTTGTAAAAGGGTAAAAAGTACTAAAAGGGGAACGAGGAAGCAAGGATTTAGGAACAAAAACTGAAGTTATTCACGCAAGCGAGGGTCAAAGGCATCGCGCAGGCCGTCGCCGAGGAAATTGAAGGCCAAAACAGTCAGGGTTAAGGCCACCGCAGGGGGGACAAGAGCATGCGGATTAGAGCGCAGACCCTGGAAGGCCTCGTTGATCATAATACCCCAACTAGGCGTTGGCGCATTGACGCCCAAGCCAATGAAGCTGAGGAAGGCTTCGGTCAAGATATAGCCGGGGATTTGAAGGGTTTCTTGAACCAGACAGGGGCCAATAATGTTAGGCAAAATGCCTTTAAAGATAATTCGCGGCGAGGTAGCACCTAAGGACCGCGCGGCTTCAACAAACTCTTTTTCCTTGATGGATAAGGTTTGCCCGCGAGCAATCCGGGCCATACTCAACCAGCTTAACGCGCCGAGCACCACGAAGATAAAAAACATTCCCCCCAACGACTGGTCAAGATCGATCAGAAAGCTGGCCAGCCCACTTTCGGCGCTGTGTCGGTCCAGCGACTTGAAGTAAACCTGAGCCAAAATAACCACAATCAAGAGCGGCAAGCCATATAAAAAATCGACAATCCGCATCATGAGATCATCGACCCGCCCGCCGACATAGCCCGAAATGAGCCCGTAAGTGACACCAATGGTCAGACTGACAGCCCCGGCTACCGCGGCTACGGCTAGAGAGACTCGAGTGCCGTACAGCGTTCGGGTCCAGACATCTCGGCCAAGGTTATCGGCGCCAAACCAATAAACAAAGCCATCTAGGCTAGGGTTCTGGGAGGCTGTGCCGGGCCGAGCGTTATTATCTTGCAAGACTTGTTTGGCATAAGGCGGTTGATTGGGGCCGAGCGCGTCCTGATATCCTTGCAGTGCATAAGCGTTGAAAAAATCGGCGAAAACCGACAGAAAGATAAGAAACAGAATAAAAGCTCCGCTGCCGACGGCCAACTTATTCTGCAACAGTTGGCGAACGGCATCACCGAGCGGGCTGCGTTCTTTACGTTCTAGGATTGCTGCTTGAGCGGAACCGGAGGCACTTTTGGTGGCGGCGGTCATGATTAACTCCTTCCCTAACTGTATTGGATGCGCGGATCGAGCCACGCGTAAATGATATCCACCGCCAAATTGGCCAGAACCAGCAATACCGCAAAAATCAGGCTAACGCCAGTGATCAGGGTGTAATCGCGGTTACCGATACTGGTTACGAAATGCTTGCCCATACCCGGAATACCGAAGATCTGTTCGACCACAAAAGTGCCGGTCACGACGATGACCAGCAGTGGGCCAAGGACCGTGATCACCGGGATCAAGCTGTTTTTGAGGGCGTGCATCACAACCACCGTCTGCTCGCGCAACCCTTTGGCTCGGGCTGTGCGGATATAATCTTCCCGGATCACCTGGAGCAAACTGGCGCGGGTAAGGCGGGCAATCGATGCCGAGAAGCCGGTTCCCAGCGTTACCGCCGGCAGCACCGCGTGCGACCAGAAATCCGGCCCCATCGAGCGCGGAAACAAGCCGAGAATAAAGGGCGGCTCCGCTCCCCAAGTGGCCACTTCAAACCAGCCCAAAGTCAGGGGAAAAAGCCAGATCAGCACCGGCCCCAGGACCAAATTGGGAATGGACAACCCCAACACCGCGATGAAACTGCTAGAATAATCGATCCAGGTATTTTGCTTAAGCGCAGCCATGACCCCGGCAGGGATACCGATGAGCAGCGCCAGAGCAATGGAGATAACGCCCAGTTGAAAAGAGATGGGAAAGGACTCGGCTATAATGTCATTGACCGTCCGGCCTCGCTGTTTCAGGGCTAAACCGAGATCGCCGCGGATGATGCCTTTGGAGACATCAAGATTAGGTGAAGCGAGAACCACATCGCAACTAGCCAGGAACGACAAATTGCGGCAGATAACGCCGGTCAGATCATCGCCCAGAAGATAGGAGGAAAACTGCCAGCCCAGCGGCCAATTCAGATGGTAACGCCGCTCGATATTCTCCCGGACGGCCGGCGGTAAGCTTTTGTCTCCAACCCGGTCGAACGGGCCGCCGGGAATCGCGCGCATCAGGGCGAAAATGACGAACGTCAACAAAATTATAACCGGAATAGACCAGATCAGGCGTCGAATGATGTAGGCCAGCATTGATTTTTCTCCAACTTTTAAGGTTGACTAAAGCAAGACCTGCCGGATTTTTAAGCCCGGCAGGTCTGCTGCATCCAACTTAAATCTCAGTTACCCATAGCAGCTTGGCGGGCGTCGAGATCAACCCGCCACTTACCGATAGGGTCACCCCCCACGGGGTTAATAACCGGCGTAATCCAGGGTTTGTACAGCCGGACATAGGTATAGTAGTAGATCGGAGCAATGGCTTGTTCCTGATCGATCAGGATGCTTTCAGCCTGCTTGTACAAATCTTGACGAACAGCCGGATCGGCCTCAAAAGCAGCTTCCTCTACGAGGGCGTTAAACTCGTCATTGTTGAACTTAGCATAGTTGGTGCCGCTCTGAGAATTGAAAACATCATTGAGCCAGTTGTTCGCATCGGGATAGTCCGCGCACCAAGCCATGCGATAAACGTTGGGTTTGTCCTCATCGGGAGCTTCCGGATCCAGGGTATCCAGGTAAACGGCCCATTCTTGGTTTTCAATCGTGA
>CALMIS010000093.1 GCA_937864185.1 uncultured Chloroflexota bacterium | reverse complement strand
TCTTCCTCCTCCTCTGGCTTCTCCTCCCCCTCAGCCTCATCCTGGCCCTCTCCTACCAATCGCCTAAATTCAACCCACGCTACATCCTGCTAGCCTGGCCCGCTTTCGCCCTCCTCAGCGCCTATTTTCTCAGTCGCCTCTTCGTCCCCAGCTTGTCACGTCCCACGTCCCACGTCCCACGTCCCACGCTCTACACCTCCCGCAGCCTGGGCGCCCTCATCCTGCTCGTTCTCGTTGGCACCAGCCTGTACAGCCTGACCAATTGGTTCAGCGATCGCCGCTTTATGAAAGACGATTTCCAGGCCCTGGCTCAATTCATCCAAGAGCGCCGGGCCGAGGACGAAACTGTTCTGCTCAGTTCCGGCCATCTTTTCCCGGTCTTTGCCTATTACTACGGTTGGGAAGGTTGGACTCCAATGCCCTGGCTGCTCCGGCTCGACATCAACCGAGTCACCACCCTCGACATCGCCGCCGAGATGAGCGACGCCCTGGCCGGTCAAGGCGGGGTCTGGTTGGTCACCTGGCAAGATGAAGTGATCGATCCCAATGGCGTCGTCCCCTTCTGGCTCGATCGCATTGGCGAACGCCCCAACGACGCCGGTGACTTTTGGGGCGTCGGTCTCGACCATTGGCGGCTCGATCCCGACCGCCTTCACCGCCTGCACGAAGACCCGATCGAACGCCGCGCCACTATAAACTTTGCCAACCGCGTCGACCTGCTCGGCTACACCCAACTGAGCGATACCGAGCTGGCGCTGTTCTGGCAGGCCAAACAACCGCTGCCCGATAACTTAAACCTGACCCTGGACCTGATCGACAGCGACGGCTTTGATTGGGATCGAGCGACCCTAACCGGCCGGCCCGGCGCGTATCTCTACCCGCCTTCCCGCTGGCCGGTCGGCCAGATGGTGCTGACCCGCCACCCACTGCCCTGGCAAATCGGCACACCGCCGGGCCTGTACCTGGCCGAGATCGGACTCGGCGAAGTCGACCCACCGGCTGATGAAACGCCCGCCGCCGCGGCCTCCAGCTTCACCGGCTGGGATGTCCTGGATGAGCAAGGCCGCCCGCAGCGCCGTACCGCCCTGCTGCCCTATCTTAATCTCAGCGATCTCGTCCGGCCCGACTCCGGTCCACTGCCGCCGGATCCCGAGCCCGAGGCCGAGATTCCCCTAGTCATCAGTCTCCGCCGGACGATTTTGCCCGCTAGCAGCCCTCAGCCGGGCGACCGCCTGCTGTTGGCTCTGCTCTGGCAAGCCGGCGCCTACAATGTCGATCCGGTCTCCGTGGCTTTTGACCTGATCGACGCCACCGGCCAAACTTTCCGAGTCGGATCAGCCTACACACCCAGCCGCCGTTTCGATCTGCCGCGCTGGCAGCCGGGCGACGTCGTTCTGGGCCAATACTGGCTGACCATCCCGCCCGAGGCCGCGCCCGGCCCGGCCTCGCTCCAACTTCACCTGGTCAACGTCACCGGCTTTAAGTACGATGAAGTCTTTCCGCTGGCCCAGCTCGAGATCCGGCCCACCGCACGCACCTTCAGCCTGCCGGCCCGGATCGACCAGCCGCTCGAGGCCGACTTCTCCGGTCTGATCACGCTCCTGGGGGCGGACTGTCCCAACGCCTGCCGCGCCGCGCCCGGCCAGTCGCTGCCGCTCACGCTTTACTGGCGGGCCGAAGTCCCGATCGACACCGCCTACACCGTCTTTACCCACGCCCTCGGCCCGGCTGAAACCGTCCTCATTAACGCCGACCACGCCCCCCCCAAACCAACGCAGGCCTGGGTGCCCGGCGAAATCATCACCGATCCGGTCACCCTCACCCTCCCGCCCGACCTGCCGCCCGGCCAATATCCGCTCGAAATCGGTCTCTACAACGCCGCCGATCCTGCCTTCCCACGTTTGTCCTTGACCAACGGTGAGAACCGGGTTATCCTACCGCAATCCCTCGTGGTGAAATGATTACATGGTTTTATGTTATAATTGTGGTACGATCCAACGTAGAGTAGGTTAAAAATCGTGGAGACTTCAACACTTTTAGTGCCTCAAACGTATCAACATGACATTCAGCATGCCGTTCAAGTTTTGAAAGAGGCGGGCTGCAAAGAGATTTTCCTATTTGGATCCCTGGTCAAGGGTCATTGCCAGGTTGGCTCCGATATCGATCTGGCTGTAGCTGGCTGTCCCAGTGGTAAGTTCTTCTCACTTTTAGGCCAACTTATGCTAGAGTTAGAACATCCAGTCGACTTGGTGTCGCTCGACAGCCAATCTGAATTGGCAGAGCATCTTCGTCAGACCGGTGAGTTAGTTAAAATTGACTAAGAAACTGTCCATTTTGGGAAAGGGTCAGGCGTGAACTGAGGAACTTCCTCGGCAATTTAAACTAAACACGCTGGTCTATTCCGTGAGCAAACCCCGTCTCGCACTGTTATCAATCGTCCTCGTCGCGCTGGCGCTGCGCCTTTACAACCTCACCTACCACAGCCTTTGGTTCGATGAGGCCGTGAGCGTCCACTGGGCTCGCCAGAGCCTGCCACGCATCCTCGAAGTCGGCTTCAGTCTGGAGGAAGACCGCCTCCCGCCGCTCTATTATCTGCTGCTTAAAGGTTGGACCGGCCTGGCCGGCTTCAGCGAGGTCGGGGTGCGCAGCCTGTCGGTCCTCTTTGGGGTCCTGCTGGTGCCGGTGGTCGCCGCTATTGCCGGCCGGCTGTTCAATCGACGCATCGCCCTGCTCAGTGCCGCCCTGGTCGCCCTCAACCCATTTCTGATCTGGTATGCTCAAGAAGCGCGGATGTATGCCTCAGCCGTTTTCTTTGCCGCCCTGGGCGTGTGGGCCTGGCTCGAAGGGCTGGCTGCACTCAAGAGCGAGCCGAGGTCAAGCGCCAAACCCCGATCAAATCTGGCGGGACGCTTTACTTTGTCCGAGCAAGAAATTGACCCCAGACACAGAAATTTTTGGACGCGGATTTACGCGGATTTACAGGATTTTTTCTTGGGCCGGAGACATCGGCGCCGGGCAACGTCCCCATTTGGGTGGGAATTCTCTGCCAGTTACCTAGTGCTATTCGTCCTGTCGTTCACCGCCGCTTTGTACAATCATCTCTACGCCGGCTTTCTCCTGCCGGGGCTGGGGCTCTGGCTGATCCTGGCTTATCCGCGCCGCTGGGGCTTGTGGCTCACCTTTGCCCTGGCCGGCCTGCTCATCAGCATGGCTTACACGCCGATTCTCCTGGCCATCTGGCGCTTCTCCGCCGAGTCCACCCCCGGCGACCCGCTCGGCGGACTGGCCGGCCGCGCCTGGTGGCTGCTCCAAGCCTTCACTCTCTGGCAAGCCCCCCTCCCCCCCCGGCTCCCAACCACCCTCCCCCCCCTTCCCCCCCCCCTCCCCCCCCCCCCCCCCCCCCCCCCCCCCGCCACCCCCAACCCCAACCCTGCCAGTACCACTAACCCCGTCAGCCCCCCCCTCCGACCTCCCAACTTTCCAACCCTCCATCCCTCCATCCCTCCATCCCTCCATTCTTCCATCCTTCCACCCTTCCATTCTTCCCCTCCTCCTCCTCACCCCCTTCCTGATCGCCAACCTCCTCCTCCTCCGCAACCAACTCGCTTTTTTCGGCGAGCGCTATTTCATCGTCATGGTTCCCTGGCTGCTCATCCTGGTCGCCGCCGGCGTCGATCGAACCGCTGCCCTCTTGACTCATTACCTTAGCCCTCGGACTCCCGTCATCGAGTCGGGCAGCAGCAGTTCCAAACAACGAACCGCCTTCCTCCTCGTTTCGCTTGTACCCCTTCTTCTTTTTCTCCTAACTCTGCCCGGCCAATGGAGCCTCCCGGCCAGCAAAGAGGCCTGGCGGCAAAGTGTCGCTTACCTGGCCGAGCACGCTACCCTTCAAGACGGCATTCTTATCCACCCGGATTGGGTTCGCTATCCCTTCCAGTACTACTTCCGCGGTCCCGGTCAGACCTACGCCGCTTTCAGCACCGTCACAGCCAGTACCGACCTCGACGGTCCGCTGCAAGGCGTCGTCGGCGATCACCCGGTTATCTGGCTGATCCAATCCCACCTCGACGGCCCCGACCCCGATCGCCGCGTCGAGGCCTGGTTCGCCGCCCGCTACCCCCTCATCACCGCACTCTACCCGCCCGGCATCAGCCTCAAAGGCTACGCCCCCGGCTACCGGCTCGACACCTTGCCCGCCGAGGCCACGCCGCTTGACCTAACCTTTGCCAACGGGATGCGGCTGGCCGGCTTTCAGGCCGGCTCGACCGTTGCCGCCACCGACGACCTTTTCCATCCCCCGTCAGGCTGGCTGCACCTGACCCTCTATTGGACCGCCGGCCGGCCGATCATCGAGGCCGCTACCCCCTACGCTCAATTGGTCGGGCCGGAAGGTATCTGGGGTCTCAGTCTCGATCGCGCTAACGACGCCCTCAGCCTCTTTCCGCCTACCCGCTGGTTTGCCGAGGCCCCCGGTCAACTTATCCGCCAGGACCTCGATATCAACCTCAATCCCGCCACCCCGCCCGGTTCTTACGACTTGATCGTGGGTCTCCATGGCGCTGGCCAACAAGAGCGCCTTTCCATCATCACCGTTCAATAGTGCTTTATGACTCGAGCAATTAGCCCGAACACCAAAAGGCACTGAGAATCCATCCAGCTACGCCCTGCGCCCTACTTTGACGCCCCCTCTCACTTGTGGTAGATTCCACAATTCGAATGCCCAAACGCACGATGGTTGTCTTTAACCTCATAATTTTGGGGATGCTTACCCTCAGTCTCTGCTTGACCGGCTGCTTCGGCGGTCCGCTGCTCACCGGCGTTAGCGTTAGCCCGCAGACTATCACCCCCAATGCCGACGGCCTGGAAGATGTCACCCGGATCAGCTACCAGCTTAACGGCTCGGCCGATCTATCGATCTATCTGATCGACCAGGCCGGCCAACGCCATTATTTCCGGGATGATCGTCGCCGCTCCGCCGGTGACTATCGGGTCGATTTTAGCGGCGTAGTTGAAGGCACGATGCTGCCGGACGGCGCCTATACCTGGGTGGTCGAGGCGATGAGCGATGATGGCACAACGGTCAAGGAAGAGGGGTCGCTGACCATTCAAAACGCCGATACCACCAAGCCGGAACTGCAAGGCTTTAGTGTCTACCCTCAAGTCTTTACCCCCAACCAGGATGGCATCGATGATCGGGTCGACATCAACTACTATCTAACCAAAGAAGCCGATGTCCTGGTCTACCTGATTGCCCCCGATGGCGAAACCCGCTACCCCATCGCCGAGGTCGAGCGCGAGATTGAGCCAGGCCAGCCGGGCTTCCACACTTATGACTATGAGGGCGGGGTCGACCTGGGCGCCGATCCGCCGCCTGATGGAGATTACATCGTCTACGCCGAGGCCACCGACCGCGTCGGCAACCGGACGATTGTGACCGAGACCTTGACTATTCGCGAAGGGGGCGTTCCCCGGGCTGATATCGTCGGTGCAGAGGTTACCTTTCTCAACCCGGAGTCCGGCAATCAGGTTGTCCCTTTAGGCCAATCCCTGGCCTTCACCCTGACCGTCGAAAACTTCGGCAGCGTCCCGATTCGCACCCACGGGCCCTCCTCTGGCGAGGCTTACCGCAGCGACGAGAACTTCAACACCAAAGGCTTCAATGAGTCATCGGGCGCCTGGCGCATCGGCATTGACTACGAGGGCAATCCCAGCTACGCCTATCCTTACCGCTGGGCTGTCGGCAATCTGGCCGAGTTGGAACAGCGTCTCATCAACGACAACATCGAATATTTTCTAATGCCCGGCCAGCGTGCCGTGGTAACCGGCACCATCCAGATCGTTGCGCCCATTGCCAACCGGGACCGCATCGAGTTTTGGGCCGGCCTGATCCACGAGATGGTCCGGATCGATACCTTCAACGATCACGTCGATCCGCAGCCGATCGTGATTGGATTCTGAACCATGCTCGATCTGGCGATTATCATTGTCAGTTGGAACGTGCGCGACCTACTGGCGGCCTGCCTGGCTAGCGTCCAGGCGGATCTGGCTTGCAGCCACCTCTTAGCTCAAATCTGGGTCATCGATAACGCCTCCCACGACGGCTCGGCTCAGATGGTGCAACAGGATTTCCCGGACGTTCATCTCATCGCCAGCCCCAAAAACCTCGGCTTTGCCGCCGGCAACAACGCGGCCCTCCGCGCCCTCGGCTTTGCCGACCTACTGCCCTCATCTCACCCATCTACCCCCTCCACCTCACCGATCTCCATAAACTCCACAAACTCTATAAACTCACCCCACTCACCAAACTCCCTCCCCCAAACCGTCCTTCTCCTCAATCCCGACACCGAGGTCCACCCCCACGCCCTGCGGACCCTGGTTGATTTCCTGCGCTACAACCCGAGAGCCGGGATCGCCGGGGCTCGGCTTGTTAACAGCGATGGCTCGTTTCAACCCAGCGCCTTTGCCTTTCCCGGCCTGTGGCAGCTCGCCATAGATCTGTTGCCTCTTCCGGCTCGCCTGTCCGAAACCGGCCTTAACGGTCGTTATAGCCAGTCTCTATACGAAAACGCCCGTCCCTTTCGCATTGATCATCCCCTAGGGGCGGCGATGGCTGTGAAAGGTGAAGCCATTCAGCAAGCCGGCCTGTTGGACGAAGCTTATCATATGTATGTTGAAGAAGTGGATTGGAGTTGGCGGATTACCGCGGCGGGCTGGTCGGCCTACTGTGTCCCGACCGCTGTCGTCACCCATCACAGCGGCCAGAGTACGGGGCAAATCAGAGTCGAGAGCTTTGTCAATCTCTGGTCTAGCCGCTACCGATTTTATCGTCGCTACTACAGCCCGCTCAAATTTCGGGCAGCCCAGCAACTGGTGGAATTAGGGCTGTGGCGCCGGGCTCGAGCCGATCGCCGGGCTGCTGCCCTGGGGGAGATGAGTGCGACGGAGTGGCACGCTCGCCAGGCCGGTTATCAGCGCATCCTCGCGGTCTGGCAGGAAAAAATGGCTCAGCCCGGACTATCAAACAAAACACGCCGGGAGCGAGAGGTCCGTTCCTAATTGCTCGCCGGCGTAACTCTGTGAGGAGAAACCTATGCCCACCCTGATCGCCTCAATCCTGGCCAAAAACGAGGCGAAGCACATCGGCGACTGTATTCGCAGTGTTCAGTGGGCGGATCAAGTCGTGGTGGAAGATACCGCCAGCACCGATCAGACCGCGACGATTGCCCGACAAATGGGCGCGACCGTGCTTAACAACCCGTTCATCAATTTTGCCACTGCCCGCAACACCGCCCTGGCCCACGCCAAACAGATGGGCGCCGACTGGATTTTCTTTATCGATGCCGATGAACGGGCTACCCCGGCCTTAAAGAGCGAAATTCTGCGCGTGATTGAACAGAAGGAACCTGCTGGCTGGTGGGTTCCCCGCTATAACGTCATGTGGGGCCATACCATGCGCGGCGGCGGCTGGTATCCCGACCACCAATTGCGGCTTATGCGTATCGAGGCCGCCCAGTATGATCCTGAGCGTGAGGTCCACGAGATTGTCATATTGAATGGAGAAGCGGCTTACCTTAAAGAGCACCTGGTCCACTATAACTACGACTCGCTGGCTCAATTCCGCCACAAGCAGAGTCGCTACGCCGCTTTCGAGGCTAAGATTTTGAAAGAAAAAGGGATTCGCGCCAAACCGTGGACTTATATTACCATGCCCCTCCGAGAGTTTCGACGGCGCTACATCACCTTAGAGGGGTATAAAGATGGCTGGGTGGGCCTCCAAGTTTGCGGCTTGATGAGTTGGTATATGTTCCTCACTTACTTGCAGCTACGCCAGCTCCACGCCACCGGCCCAGCAGCAACGTAGTTTAAGACCAGACTGCTCTTGCGGCAACAAAAAAGCGGAGCCTTAAAGGCTCCGCTTGAAAGTAAAACTAAAGTGGCCTCAAAGAACTAGGCCAGTTCGGGATCTAGCAAACCGTAGTCATCGTCCTGCCGCTTGTACAAGACGTTAATTCGTCCCAGGCCGACGTTGAAAAAGACAAAAAAGGTATGACCGAGCAGTTCCATCTGCTCAATCGCTTCTTCTTCGGTCATCGGATTCACCAGGAAGCGCTTTACGCGGACGATCTGACGGAGCTGCTCCTCGGCTATGCTGTCCAGGACTGTTTGCTCAAGTTCTGGCATCACTACTTCTTCAACTTCGGTACGTTGCTTATTAGTGTGCCCTTTCCAGCGGTCGCCACGCTTGCCTTTGTAGCGAGCAATCTGACGATGAATTTTATCCACCACCGCATCAATTGAACCATAAATTGCCTGAGAGCGGTCTTCAGCCCGAAGGATAGTTCCGTTGGTCCGGATCGTTACCTGGACCACATTCCGATCCTTCGCGCTTTTTGTCTTTTCTTGCGTAATTTCCACCCTTGCTTCATCAACAGGTAGGTACTTGTCCAACTTGCCCATCTTTTTCTCAACATAGTCTCTAACCCGATCTGAAATCACGAAATTTTTGCCTTGAAGAACCAGTTGCATTTTACCCATCCTTTCCAAAAAATATTGTTAACGGGCCCTGGCCAGGGTAAGGCCAATGACGGTTTTAGCCCCATTTGCCTTCAGCGCCGTAGCGCAATAATCCAGAGTTGACCCGGTTGTACAAACATCATCAATCAGTAATACAGTTTGACCTGTTACCGATCTGCAACATTCGAATGCATCCTTAACATTTTCGTGACGTTCACCCGCACTTAGCTCCATTTGGGATTTAGTGGCGCGCGTACGGATTAAAGCTTGTGTATCGAGGGAAATATTATTCAACTTGCTTAAACTTCTTGCCAACAGCTCACTTTGGTTAAAGCCTCGCTTTCTGAGCCGGGCTTGATGCAGCGGAACCGGCATCATAATGTCGGCGCCCAGGCCAAAGCGCTCACATGCCTCGGCCAGGATCTCGGCTAGCTCTTGAGCCACTACCTTTCGCCCTTTATACTTTAAAGCGTGGATAGCAGGTCGAAGCGGGCTGTCTTCGAAATAAGCCGCCGATCTAACCAAATCGATAGATAACAAGGGGTTGTTCTTGCACTGAAAACAGATAGAGTCACTGCTTGTGCCGGACGGCATCCCGCACCGCTCACAAACTGGAGTGGAAATCGTAGGCAAAGCATCGCGACATTGCCGGCACAACCAGCGTCCTGTAGCCTGGCAGTTTAAGCATGAGGGAGGAAAAAGCAAGTTAAGGCTGGTTTGAAGAATACTTTGCGAGGTGGGTAACAAGCTCATAGGCCATGCACACGTCTTTGTGACCGCTTACTTCTACTCGCCAACGAACCTGAGTTGATCGCCGATCTGGGTGGCGGTGTGGGCAATAGTGCCTACAGGCATCTCCAAGACATACGATGCCCGGCCAACAAACGGCCCCAGTCGGTAAGGGCCCATATCTTCCTGAGTACGGATAACTTTGTAGTCTTTATCAACATATACTACATCAATAGCGAAGCCCATAAACAGGGTATGTATACTTTTTTCGCCGACCAGAATCAGCCCTTCGCCGGGAGCAAGAGATTTAGCGCCTAACAATCCCCTGAGCCTTAGCCAAAACGTATCGGCGACACGTGCCTTAGCAATGAGAGGTTGGTTGCGGGTCTCGTTAAGAATATGCATTTAGTGCTGGGAAAAGATAGGCCAACCTGGCCTTGTAAGCTTAACTGAAGCGGGTTTCCATAATGATCAAAGCTGATGGTCCAAGTAAAATGATAAATAGGGCCGGAAAAATTAAAAACACCATCGGGAAGAGCATCTTAATCGGAGCTTTATTGGCCTCAGCTTCAGCCCGTTGCCGCCGCTTGATGCGCATCTGTTCCGACTGGACCCGTAGAATTTTGGCGATACTAACCCCCAATTGTTCAGCTTGAATAATCGCCGCCACAAAGGTAGTGACGTCCGGGACCCCCATCGATTGTTCCATGTTTTTCAAGGCTTCACGGCGCGCCACACCGAGACGCATTTCCTGAACCACCTTGGCAAACCCTTTGCTGATTTCGTTGTTCCACTTCTCGGCAACCTTTTGCATCGCCCCATCGAACCCCATTCCCGCCTCAACAATAATAGTAAGCAGGTCCAATGCGTCAGGCAGAGTTCGTATAATCTCCGTTTGTCGGCGTCGGGTTTTTGTCCGTAACCACAAAAGGGGTAACAGAAAACCGATCAACCCCCCAAAGGCTGCGGACACCACTGCCAGGAGGATGCCTTGACCGGAAATCCCCTGTGATACGGTAACCACCAGGAAAAATAAGGCTCCAAATACAAGCGCTACAAACACCCGAAGCCCAAAAAACTCGCTGGGGCCCCAGTTATAAGGTTTACCGGCTAACTGTAGTTTTAGCTCCATAGCCTCTCGAGATCGAGAGGGCGACAAGCGGCTAAAACTAGTGGACAAAGTAATTAACATCGGGCGCACCACGCGCTGGCTAAATGGTAGAGAAAGCTCTATATCTTCAAGGCTGAAAGAGGTGTCGCTCCGGCTGGCATATTCTTCTAAACGACTCTGAATATCCCCTTTCCCACCTTCTGCCGCACGCATCCCAGAGCGAACGAGCAACACCGCACTAATAATGATGACAATTGCGACTAAGCCAACCACAACTAACGTCAGTGGGGTCACGCTAAACCTCCTAAACTATTTCGCCTACGGTGATCTGTCGAGCCACTGTGGTTATCGTCTAAACATCAATGTCAACGATTCTCTGAATCGCGTAAAATCCGGTGGCGATCCCAAGCAAGGCGATACCAATCATGATCCAACCGCATGGTTGGGAACAAAGCTCGCCAGCCTCCACATCAATACCTCGGCTCTCGCAGGTAAAAACCATTCGCCCAATATACTCTTGGTTCATGGCAAATAGAATTAAGCCAAGAGCAACCGGCAGTCCTGAAATGATATAACCGGATAGCTGACCTTGAGCGGTCAATACTTGAATTTCGCCCTTAATCCGAATTCGTTCTCGAATGACGAATCCAATTATTTCAAGAATTTCCGAGAGGTTGCCCCCCACTTCCTGTTGGACATTAATTGCCGTGACCATCATATCTAGGTCGGTACTAGGAACTCGGCGCAACAAGTTATTAAAAGCGCGCTCATTATCAACCCCCAAGCCGATTTCTTGAACCACGCGCCGAAACTCTATCGCCATCGGATCAGGCATTTCCCGCGACACCGACTCCATCGCCTGAAGTAGCGAATAGCCAGCCCGCAAACCGTTAGCCATCAAGGTGATTCCATCACCCAATTGGTCATTGAACGCTTTAAGCCGTCTCCGCTGTCGAATTCTAACGTAAATTTTAGGAAGGAAGAAACCCAGTACTAAACCAGCCAAAGGCAAGACAAAACTGCCGTAAACCAGCCAACCCAGACCGGCGACCAAGATCATCGAGATAATCGTCAGGGCCCAAAACTCTGCGACCGTTATTTTTAGGTCAGCCCGGGCCAGGTCCGTAGCCAGATTTTTGCCAAGACCACGTTCCTCAATAACCTGCTCCAGGCTCTGAGTCAGCGCGGATGGACCCGCTTTGGCTCGACGAGTCCGGTTGTCATCCTGATCAACGTCGGACAACGAGCCGACAAACTGCCCTAACCGTTCTTGGGTAGCTGCATCACCTTGTCTAGAAACAACAATACCGGCCGTAAAAACACTTATGGAGAGGATCACCAGCACAGCTATTACAAGCCAAATACCCATTACACTACCTCACACGACTAAACCCATTATTTAAACCATCGAAAACTGACAGGCTGTTGTGACCTAACCGGCTTATGGGGTTAGCTAGTCCTAATGAGTCAAGTCTGTTAGTGGACAAAGTTAGTATCTGACGGTTACGCCAAAAATATTTGGCGGCAGGCTTAAGCCTGCCGCTTCAATTCGATCATAAAATTTCGGCCGGATCCCGGTCGGTTTAAGGCGGCCAATGATTTTACCGTTTTCAATGCCCTGCTGTTCAAAAACGAATATGTCAGACATGACGATTACGTCACCCTCCATCCCTTGCACTTCAGTACAGTGGGTGACTTTACGGCTGCCGTCACGCAAACGGGCTTGTTGAACAATCATATCTACCGCCGAAGCAATCTGCTCCCGAATGGCACGTACCGGTAGGTCCATACCGGCCATTAAACACATCGTTTCTAGACGAGACAACATATCGCGCGGGCTGTTGGCGTGAGCCGTGGTTAAACTACCATCGTGACCGGTGTTCATGGCTTGCAACATATCCAGCGTCTCGCCACCCCGGCATTCGCCAACGACGACACGGTCCGGACGCATCCGCAAAGTATTAATGACCAAATCTCGAATGGTCACTTCACCTTTTCCTTCGATGTTTGGGGGACGAGATTCCAAGGTCACCACATGTTCCTGTCGCAGTTGAAGTTCGGCTGCGTTTTCAACAGTAATAATGCGTTCATCCTCAGGAATGAAGGACGAGAGCACATTCAGTAAAGTAGTTTTCCCTGAACCTGTCCCGCCTGAAACAATGATGTTGAGCCGCGCAATGACACATGCCCTCAAAAACTCCGCCGTCTCTGACGACATCGAACCAAAACGGACCAAATCATCAATTGTTAAGGGATCTTTCTCAAATTTTCGAATGGTTAAGGTCGGTCCATTTAAAGCCAGTGGCGGAATAATGGCGTTAACCCGGGAACCGTCCGGCAAACGAGCGTCTACTAAAGGCGAACTTTCATCGATGCGGCGGCCTAACGGCGAGACAATCCGATCGATGACTTTCAGGACGTGCTCGTTATTTTCAAACGATACTTTGCTGAGGGTGAGCTTCCCTTTCCGTTCAATGTATACCTTTTCAGGGCCATTGACCATGATTTCACTAACGCTCTCATCAGCCAGAAGTATCTCTAACGGACCAAAACCTAAAATCTCAGCAACGATACCCTCAAATAGCCGTTCCCGCTCCGAACGGCTCAGAATAATATTCTCTTGGGTTAAAATCTGCTCGTACATATCCTGAATAGTGCGTCGCACCTCATCTGTACGAGAGATATCCATAGCCGGATCTAGCTCAGCTACCAGTTTATCTTGGATCCGCTCTTTTAAATCTTTGAATGCGTCTCGTTGAGCAGTATTGGGAGCACGTCGACGTTGACTTTCTGGAGATTTAACTCGAATGGGGCTGGGAGATGGGGCGGATTTAGCCTCTCGAACCTCAGCTTGTCCACTACCTCGTTCAATACGTTTTAACAGGGACATGTTGGCTTACCTCTTTTCGTGAATAGGGTTCGATTAATTTCAAATCGAAAGACTGAAGTTGAATTGCTTAGGTAGCAGCTAGGCAAAACTTTGGATGTTTTTACGACCGATTGTTAAAGGTACTATTCATCTTCATCGGCGAGAGATGAAATTAGCGCTTTTCCAAGCTGAACTGTTGCCCGGGTAAGCAAACCACTCTTGTCACCCAAAACATACGGAACCCCCTGATTTACAGAAGTGGTGACTGAACGTTCATCCAGGGGAAGCTGAGCCTGAATTTTGTATTTGAGGTTCGCTTCAATATCTTCGGCTCGGATATTAATCCGCTTATCCGTCTTATTCAGCACAAACATTATTCTACTACGATCGTATTCCAGCGCCTCTGTCACCTCAAAGAACAGTTTGGCGTCCTTGATGGCTGGAATCTCAGGTGTAGTTACAACTATTATTTTATCAGATGCATCTAAAACATTCAAGACAACATCATCTAGCACGCTTCCGGTGTCTACAAGGACGATATCAAACATCGTCCGGAGCCGGTCTAGAATATCGGCTATTAAAGCTGGGGTTACGGCATCAGCCACTTCCGGGCGAGGGGGAGCCAACAACGCTTTCACGCCTGAACTGTGAGGGATGAAGACTTCACCAATTAGTTCATCATCAAGTTCATCGGCACTGGAAGCCAAGTCTGCAATAGTCCGGCTGGCATAGAGATTAAGCAACACACCGACATCTCCAAATTGCAGACTTGTGTCAACCAATGCTACTTTCACCCCGGCCGTTTGCTGCAACACAATGGCCAGATTAACCGCCAAGGTGCTACAGCCAACGCCTCCTTTTGGACTGAAGACGCTAATAATTTTCCCCGCAGTACGAGCGCCCGCAGTGGCAACCGCAGCCCCGCCGGTCGCCACTTGCGGACTCGGCATCGCCTGCCGACGACTCGCCCCCAGTTGATAAACACGCCGGATACTGCTGACGAGCTCATCACTGGAAAAGGGTTTAATCAAGAACTCTCGGGCCCCGGCCAGCATCGAGCGCCTGAGATAATCGGACTCGCCCTGGACCGACATCATAATGATCTGGGCGTAGGGAACCCGCTGGCTGATCTGTTCACTGGCGGTAATACCATCCATACCGGGCATATTGATGTCCATCAAGACGATATCCGGCTTAAGCTCAAGCGCCAGTTGAACCCCTTCCTCACCGTTGGTGGCCGCTCCAACGACTTCGACATCAGACTCAAAGAACAGCAACTTGCGCAAATTCTCTCGAGTCTCCGGAATGTCATCAACGAGTAGAACACGAATTTTCTGTTGGCTAGTCTGATCCGGAAGGGGTGCTATTGATCCCGCCATATGAATTAACGATCCTGACCACGAGTTGTTGTTTTATTTTCGGCAAAGCCACCCAGTCTCTTTAATGGATGGTCCAAGCAAGCTAGTTACCCACTTCCTCTAGCTCTTGCAGTTCCGTCCCAAGCTGATCCGCCTGTTCAAAGAGATCAAAGATTGACGGGATCATAATAAACTCAATTTTCGGGGGAACGGCGATATTAAAGCGGGTAAGCATATATTGTAGCGTAACGGCTTCCGTCAGATGATCTGCTTCATCTTCACCGGCAGCGCGTAAGGCCATTTCACTATTGATACCGTTTTCTCTAATCCAGTAGAGCACGAGCGCATCCTGCGGCGTCACCGCTAGAGTAGCAACATCGGGTGGCGGTGGCGGCGGTGGCGGGCTGCCATCCTCGGGCGCCGGGGGACCAGGCAACTCAATCCAGGGCCCAACCCGCAATACTTTGGCCGATTGAACCGTTAACTGAGCTACACGTCTGGGAATTTGGGTCGTACTCGGCACCACTACCGAGGCGACATCACCGGCACCTAATTCAAAGCGTCCTTCGTCAATAGTTTCACTCAGTTGCAACCCCACTTGGGCACCCGTTTCTTCGTCAAAAACCGGGAAAAAGAAGCGGGTTTTGTTAGGTAGAGGGGTCTGAAACTCTTCGTCGACATCAACGAAGTAGGCGGTGATCAAAATATCGACCGAGTCACCCGGCTGGATGGCATAGGACACACTCGACTGGCTGTCGATCGGGTAAGCGACCGCGACTCGACCCGGCGGGACCACCAGCGAGGCCTCCCCTTCCACCCCAACATCCACCAGCATACTCCGGACGATGACCTGTCCCTGAACAATCTCCGTCCGGGCCACCTTACCGATGGTTTCGGCCTCATCGGCGATGACATCAGGGGGCACGTTGTTGGCAGGCCAATCACGCCGGCCAATGGAACCGGCCACAAACTCCGAGCCGCGCGGAATGGGCTGCAAAGCCACAATCACCTGAGTCGTGGGGATACCACCTTCCTCTTGTGCTTGTTGAACTTGAGGCGGCTCAGGTGTAGAGCCACCAATTGCCGGCAACCCCCCTCCGCCACTAAGCAGCAGAAAGGCAACTGCTCCTATTGTTGCCAGGCCTAATATGATCCCGAGTATGATCAGCAATCGGCCACGTTGCATGTTATATCTCCTTTTCATCATTGTTAGACGAAAAGGACGCTAGCATTGGTATGATAATCGTTTTGCGAAAAAAAGTCAAGATTAGCGCCCTGGAATTTGACATAATAATGACGTTATTGGCAGGCCTCCGGCACAGACCGGGTTAGATCCACGGACGCCATCACCACGCCATTGCCCGGTTCGATTTGACCCTGGATGAGAGTAACCCACACAAAGTCATTGACGGTTACCGGAGTTGCGGTGGGGTTGTTTGAAGTGGGAATAAGAACTTGAGTACTTCCGAGAGCTTCTAATTCATCTTGGAGAGCAGACAAATTGCTAGTAACCTTGGCTACACTACTTCCTTTTTTCAAGCTTCCAGTTCCACCACCCGCCGCCTGAAAATCACTGACCGACATCTGAGGAAAAAGCAGAGAGGCCTCCACGTACTCTTCATCATTGTTAAGCGGGGGTTCCGGCCCACTGGCATTCCACTTGAGCCAGCCATTTTGCACGATGTTGATCTGTTGGCCGGCAATCAGAGACTCTTTGTTAGGAGCTAGCATAGGGTAGGCAAAACAAACAGGGCCAATCGTACCAATACCGTCTGTGAGATTACCTTTCTCGGTACCGGAACTCCGCGCCGCGCTGATTAAGCGCATGGTAGTATGGGCATATAAGGGAACCGGGTCCGTAAATGGATTAGAAATCAAGGGAAAACCAAACAGTTGCGGTTGATCGTAGAACAACTCAGTGATAATCACGTTATTGGCGGAGGCAACTCCGCCTCGTTTAATGATGTCGCAGTTGAATGTATTATTTTCAGCAGTCATCCGGTCGGCAACGGTCGAGTAATCAATACGCGTAACGACCGGGTTACCGGCCAAATTTTCTCCCCGTCCAAACAACGTCGATTGATATTCAAAGCCCGGCATGGCGGGGTGAATAATTAAGTCATCTTGGGGAAAAGGATTGGTGGAAATGCAACCACAATCGGTTGAGGGGCTCATATTGGGACACGGTTCGCCGGTATCGACCACTAGATGCGAAATGATCAGGGTGGCATTGGCTTCATCGCCATCGACGTCGGCCGCCTCAAAATCAAGATCGAGTTGACCCGACAAAGAGGTATCGACCCAGTCTCGAACCCGATTATAGCTGGAAATGACGCTGGTGTGCGTCGAGAAGTCCATGTAACCCGGCCGAATAGCAAAGCGGGTGATCTCCCGGTTGACGTTGATCAAGACTAAGTAACCGCGTAACGCCCAGCCAACTTCAAAAACCCCGATCATCATAAAGATGAGCAAGGGGGCAATGATGGCAATCTCGGCCATACTTTGCCCTTTCTCGGGGGAAACTCTGCGGTGGAACAGTTTAATTCGCTCCATAAATCCTCTCCAGTCCTTGACTCTTTTGGAGTTCATCAGGTAAGCCTGTGGTCCTGCGTAGAGCAGGATAGAGACACTCAACCCTACAGCGCCAAACCTTAGAACTCCAAAAGGGCCCGATAACTTTCACAGACTAAGCCCAATAGAGCCAGCCGTGTTTCTCAACAAAAAGGACGGACCAATCTTAACCGATGATCCGGACAAAGACGTTCGACAGAATCTGCTGGAAGATGGCATCCAACTGGCTGGGATTAGCAGCCGGATAATATTTGCCGCCCCGCTCGGTGAAATACTCGATGCCGGTCGTTGGGTCAGTCCCGGTGGCCATCGCGGTCATCAGATCGCGGTTCACCCCGGAGCCGATGCCAATGGTGTAGACCGTGACGTTGTTGTTGGCAGCAATTCTGGCATAGTACATCGCACAGGTGTAGTCTTTGTCACCGCTACCGGGGTTACCCTGCCACAGATCAGCCAGACCGGGAGCCGAGCAGTTGTCATTCGCGTTGGGCGAGCCGTCGGTCATCAAGATAAGAATCCGGCGCGCCGCCCCGCGTCGGTCGCAGACACTGCCGTCATCTATGCCGGTGGCGCAGTCATGACTATTTACTCCGTCGCCAATGCCCAGTTCCTCCAGCCCCTCGCGCATGCCTTCGGCAATGTTAGTCGAGGATGTGTTATCCGTATCTTCCACTTCACGGATGACGGTCGTGTAGCTAATAGGGGTAGAAGTCGGGTCATAGCAACCTTTGACACCATCAGGGTCATTTTTGGTAGCCCAGCGGATGCACTGCAACTCGGCCCGCCATTCATCTCTAACGTTATCGGTAAACGAAACAAAGCCGATCTGGTCAAATTTGGGATCGAGCCGGGCCGCGAAGTTCTTGACTGCCTCTTTGGCGCTGCGCAGCGGATCGATGTCGTGGAATAGATCGCTGTCGGTCTGAACGGTCGTGGTGATGACGTTGGTGCAGTTATCACCGCCGCCGCCCGCGCCGAACTGGCCTGAAGCGGTGTCCGTGTGCGTCAGCTTGCAACTGCATTGAGAGGGGACCACCGTCTGGCCGAAAATGGGGTTGCAGACGTTGCAGCCTTCCCGGGTAACCGCGCCTTGGGTCGCGCCGGGGCCTTT
>CALMIS010000092.1 GCA_937864185.1 uncultured Chloroflexota bacterium | reverse complement strand
TAGCAGAGGGTCCGTGCCGGGGCGAAAGTGGGTAAAGTGCCAGCCGCCGTGCTGCTGCAGGTGTGGCACCAAGCCGGCCAGGACCACCGAGGATTTGCCGCTGCCCGAGGCGCCGATGAGGGCCAGAAAGCGGCGGCCCTGGTCCTGGATTAGCTCAACCAGCCTGGCGGTGAAGCTTTCGCGGCCGAAGAAGAGCTCAGCCTCGGTGGGGCCAAAATGAAAGAGGCCGCGGTAAGGGTTGGGCAGCTCGGCCTCGGTCGAGCCAACAGCGGCGCTGGCAGCCGGCGCCGGGGCGTCTTGGCGGTAGTAGTAGTTGTGGATGATGATGTCCCGCCCGGCGAGGTCTCGGCCGGCCTGCACCCCGGCCTCGACGTTGCCGATGTGGATCTGGCTGTCTTCCAGGCCGGACAGGTTAAGGCCGCCGATTTGGCTGTTGTCGTCGTTCATCGGTTACTCCGAGATGGTCTAACGGACTGGCGCCCCGATCCCTTTTCATTTGGCAAGAACGTTAAAATCAAAGTAGCCAGTTTTGGCCAGAGGGGCACTTTCCTTGACGACCTGATTGTACTGGCTATTGGAGGCAGGCGATGCTTTCAACCAGCGGGCCGGTCAACTTCTTGGCCCACTTAGTGGCCAGTTCCTCCTGGATGGCATCGGGGCTGGTTTCTGTTACGCTCGCCAATTCCCTCTCCTCGCCAAAGTTAGCCTTGTTGCGGACCCGTTGCCGATGAGTGGCACAAACTTATCATCCTCAATCGCCCGGCACAGGATGGTCCAGATTATCCTCGCCCGGCTGGGATATAGTTGGGAGTGGTCATTCGTCGTCTGAGGGCCATATTTACCTCTTTGCCTCCCGGCGCACCACGCGTAGACCGTGGCGGTTCAGATCGCGTTTGGTTTCGGGCAGATTAGCCTGGCGCAGGCTACAGCGCGGTTGGTCAGGAGCAAGGCCCGTTCCCCCGCGGTAGACGCGCCGCATCTGGCTGTTGGCGGCCAGGTTGTGGCGGGGGTGCTCCAGATCCCAGGCCAGGTCGCTCTGGTCCGCTGTCTGGGGGTAGCCAAAGCGAGCCTCGGGCTGATGGGGCTGGCTGCCCCACAAGCTGCAGGTCCACTCCCGGCCATTACCCACCAGATCGTAACAGCCGTAGATACTCTGGACCGGATAGCGGTTCACCGGCGTCAGGCGGGCCGGGTCGGCATTCGCCCGCTCCGCCTGCCAGTCGTTACCCCAGGGGTAACGCCGGCCGTCTGTGCCCCGGGCGGCTTTTTCCCACTCCGCTTCGGTTGGCAGGGCGTAGGCGCGGCCGGTTTGCTCACTCAACCAGGCGCAGTAGGCCAGGGCCAGGTACCAGCTTACCCCGGTGACCGGTAGTTCTGCCTGTTTCGGGGCCGGTCGCTGCCCGGGCCAGCCCAACGAAGGCACGACTTTGCCGGTCGCTTCAATGAAGGCTGCGAATTCCCAGTTGGTCACCGGGTAAAGACCGATCTGGTAGGCGGGTAGAATGATCGTGTGGGCCGGCTTTTCATAAGGCTGGCCCTCATCAGTGCCCATAATGAAGGGTCCGGCCGGGATTTCAACCAGCGCCGGCTCAAATGGCCGGCGGGCCTTTTCTGCTGTGGCCGGTGCTGGCGAGGGGCCATAATAATGGTGATGGATCTCCTGCTTATCTCCGGCGACAACATCGCCGCTGGCCTGGACGGTGGCTGACATGTTGCCGATGGTGATCGGGCTGTCCTGAATGTTGCTTAGCGCTAGCCCGCCGATCTGCCTGCCCGCTGTGGGCGGCGTCGACGACAGTGGAGCGGTGGGCGGTTCTAAGCGCGGCTGGGGCGACGGCTGGCCTCGAACCCGGGCCACGATTTCCGCTACAATCTCGCTTAAATCCTCCGCCGCGTGACTGCCGCCGTCGCTCCAGACTGGCCGCCGGCTGTGGGGCCGGACATCCAGCTCGGCCAGCCAGTCGACGGCCTGCCAGACGCATGATTTGGCAATAACCGGCAGCAGCCACAGCTCCTGACAGCGTTGGCGTTCAAGGAGGCGGGGTAAAACCTCGTCCCTAATCGGTTTAGAAGCCAAGAAATTAGCGGTCACTAACAAGAGGGCGATTTCGGCCCGATTGATGGCCTCAAGCAGGGCTGCTCTCCGGTCGGCACCGGCCTCGATTTGGTCGTCGGTCCAGGCCGTCAGGTCTCGCACCGCGTTGAGATGAATAAGCAACTCGTCTTTTTCTGCGGTGTCGTTGGGATCGTAGGCGACGTAAACAAAAATTGCACTCATATTTTCTTGGGTCGAGCAAGCTTAGGAGAGCTTTTTTCTCGCCGTAAAGGCCGGCCGATGGTGCGTAACCGCGGCAAACTCGGTTACCCGGCTC
>CALMIS010000091.1 GCA_937864185.1 uncultured Chloroflexota bacterium | reverse complement strand
AGGCGTCAGCGTGTTGGTTGGTTTGGTTAGTGTAAGAGTCTGGCGATAGGTGTTTCAGTCACAGCGTTTACAAATATGAAATACGTATGCTAAAATTAGATTGATTTCTAAAGTTCAAGTGACTTATTCCGTGAGTGATTGATGACAGCGGTAAAGCAACATCTCTTCTGGCCCCGCCATGAAATTGAAGATTTTTGCCGGCGCTGGCAAATTACTGAGTTAGCTTTATTTGGCTCAGTCTTGCGTGAAGATTTTGGATCGACCAGCGATGTGGACATCTTGGTCACGTTCGCTCCCGAAGCAGATTGGAGCCTTTTTGACCATCTACGCATGAAAGAGGAACTACATCAATTGTTGCAGCGAGACATAGATCTACTCAGTCGGGATGCGGTCGAACGAAGCCATAATAAACCACGTCGTCAAGAAATACTAAATACGGCTCAGGTGGTCTATGAGGCACGATGAGTTCATCGTGTTAGATATCATCCGTGCTGCCCAGTTAGCCCTCGTGTTTACGCAAGGCCAGGACAGAGAAACGTTTTTGCAAGACCTCAAAACCCAGTCGGCAGTCTTACATCAGTTAATGGTGATGGGAGAAGCGGTCAAACGGCTGTCGCTGGAATATCGTGAGGAACATCCAGATATTCCATGGAAACTAATGGCTGGGATGAGAGATGTCCTGATTCACGGCTATGATATTGTTAACCTGAAAGAAGTTTGGAAGACGATAAATGTAGATGTTCCCCAAGTCTTACCGCTACTAGAGGCCTTAGCTCCCAGGGATTAAGCTTATAGGGTATCGCAATCGTTGAGCTTGGCTCAAGGCCCGAGGCTCAACCCGCTCGGGCGTTGGATTCCACTGCGTTCAATCCCACCTACGGGGCTACAGAGTTCATGTCAAATAGGGGAGTCATGGCCCGGATCGAACAGTCTGCCGACAAGCTCGAATTCATCAGCTCACTTTCACCTACAGCGCGTCTATTTTTCCTGCTTTGCGGGCTTTTTCCCTGGCTGGCTCCTTACGAACTGCTGCTCAAGCCCAACTGGAACGGCCGCTTTAGCCTGGTCATGTTATTCTTTCTGGCCATTTCGATTGGGGCGGTTAGTGTTAGCTTCTTTTTCATAGCGGCGGCTTTGTGGGGCAGGAGCCAACACTTCCGGTTTGAAGCGTCAAGCCGGAGGTTGAGTTATCGTTTCAAGACGGCCTTCGGCCCCGTTCGAGAAGAGCGGTATGATTTTAGCCAGATCGAAGCCCTTGAGATCAAAGTCAGCGAGTGGGAGAGCCGGGCGGATACTTATGATCTTAGTTTGAAAGTGCGGGCTAAGCCGGACATGACCTTCGGCGACTTTGCCAGCCGGTCAGACGCGGAGCACTACCGGTCCGTGTTGAAAAACATGATCGGTCTTTAGACAGTTCCAACTTTTAGATTCTACCTTGACGTGGGGCGTGGGACGTAGAACGTGGCAGGTGAGACCCTACGTTCCCCGGGCTCGGACGTTTTATTCTCTTGGGGTTGCCTTGTCCTACGGGGATTTTAGTAGCCTAGCTTCAGCGTCGCCGCGTTAAGGCTCTCGGGCGGACCTAACAGCGTCACTTCATCCTCCAGCCGCAGGCGGGTATAGCCGCTCGGCACAATCGATTGGCCATTCCGGGTAATATCCAGCAGCAAGACGTCGTTGGGCAAACGGATGTCGCGCACAAACAGGTTATCAACATCGGTATTGTTGATCGTAATCTGAATAATCTCGCGATCAGAGTCCTGGTGCAGCAAAAAGGTCGTCGTTTGCGGAGCGCGGACCGCTTGATCCAGCAGATTAATCATGGCCGAGGCCGGATCGACCACCAGGGCGCCTAAGGCTTGAAATTGATCGATCATGTCCGGACCATTTAGGCGGACTACTAGCCGGGTAGCCCCAAAATGCTCGCGGGCCAGCTCGCACACCTTCAGATTGAGATAATCATCTTCCAGCATAGCCACTAAGGCGTCGGTTGAAGGAGCCAGCAGGGGTGTGAGCGTCTCCCGGCTAAACTTTGGAACGAAATACTCTTCCACATCCTCGGCGGCCAAACGCTCGACCTCGGCTTGATCCGGGTCCGCCATGAGCACCTGCCAGCCCTCGCGCTGTAACTGCCGGGCCAGGGTCAGGGTTTGGGCCTCGATGCCGACAATCAGCACCTTCCGCACCTCATTAACCCGGGTGACCGGCTGGGGCAGATGCGTTTCCCCGGCTCGCCGGAGGGCCTCCTTTAGAAACAACGGGCCAAAAATCTCATTCAACACAATCACCGAGATAATCAGCGTGGCAAAGGCATCACCCAGAGTAGGAAATGAGACAGACACTTCACGGGCCAGACCGAGGGCAATGCCGGCCTGGGTAATGTAACTCATCCAGACAATGCGCTTAAAGCGAGCCGGCTCACCCACCAAGGTGCCCGCGCTAAAAGAGCCGATAAAGATGCCCAAGGCGCGCACCACAAATAGAGCGATCGCAAACGGCAGCATGTCTAGCAAAATGTCCAGCTTCAAGGAGATACCGGTTAAGGTGAAAAAGGCCACATACACCGCCGGACCGATCTGGTGCAGCACCTCTTCAAACTCGCCCCGATGCGGGGTGTAGTTAATCACAAAGAAGCCGGCAATCATGGCGATGAGCAGCGGCTCGATATAAATTCCAGAGGAAAGATAGGCCAAACTATACGCTTTGGTTAGATCGGCTAAGAGATAGATGCTGTACCCCAGTAGCAGCGTAAGCACAATCTTGGTGCGACGCTGCCAATGAGCAAATAAGATCAGTTGCAGTAACCGGCCCGCGCCATAGCCGAGCCCGACTGCTAAAGTCAAGTCCACGATCAGGAGCCCTATAAACAAAATGTCCAGACCGGTATTGTTTAAGGTGGCTTCGGCGATGGAAGAACTGATCGCGAAGAAAACAATGATCAACACATCCATCGAGACCGTAACGCCCAAAATGGTCTGGGTGAAGGGACCCTTGGCCCGGACCTCTTTGATGACGGCGATAGTTGAGGGCGGCGAGAGGGCGAGTAAGACGGTTCCCCCCAGCAGGGCCACCACCAACCGGCTGCCCAGGGACATGCTTTGAGTGAACGGCAGGAGTTGGGTCAGCAGAAAGATCGTCAGGCTGCATAGCATAAAGGTTACTATAAAAATGCCACCTGCATTGAACAAGATGCCCCTAAGCCGGCTGCGAATTTCCTTTAAATAGAGTTCACTCCCGGCCACAAAGGCGATGACCGCCAGCGACAACTGATCCACAAAGCGGAGTTGATCGACCGACTCGCCGGGCATTAGATCGAGCAGGAACGGGCCGGCTAAGGCGCCGGCCAGGAGATAGCCGGTGATGTAAGGCAGACCCAGTCGGGTAAAGAACTTGCCGATCAGATATGAGGCCAGGCAGATCATAATGAAACTGGTAAAAAAAGCTATGGTTTGCATTTCCCCCCACAATAAAAAAGCGCAGTGGTAGCGACTGCGCTTTGAGAAGGACTACACTATAGCAATGGGTCTGCCTTTTGTCAACGAAAATTACCCCGGCAAGGGGGGAGCCTAGCTCAACTCCCGGTGCAGACCGTACTTGACCAGCATTAATACGGCAAACGAGCAGCCCATCAAGATCACGGACATCGTTAAGGCCAGGCCGAGATCAAGCTCAAACCCCAGGTAAATAGCCAGCGGCATGGTCTGGGTCCGGCCCGGGAAGTTGCCGGCAAAGATAATCGTCGCCCCGAACTCGCCCAAGGCGCGGGCCCAGGTCATCACACTGCCGCTCAGTAAAGCAACCCAGGCCAGCGGCAGGGTGACGTGGCTAAAGATCTGCCAGCCACTGGCTCCATCCAGGGCAGCGGCTTGCTCTAGCTCGGGATCGATGCTCTGAAAGCCCAAGATCGCTGCTTTGACAAACAGAGGGGCAGCCACAAACATTTGGGCCATGATGACCGCTACCTGGGTAAAGGCGATGTGGATGCCCAACTCGTCCAGGTAATCCCCAATGATGCCGCGCCGGCCGAAGGCCATCAGCAGCGCCACCCCGGCGACGGCCGGTGGCAGCACCGTTGGCAAATCGATGAAGGTATCGATCAGCCGCCGAAAGGGGACGTTGTCCCGGGCCAGCCAATAAGCCAGCGGCGTGCCCAACACAATGGTCACGGCCGTCGTGGTCAGCGTGGTGATCAGACTGAGGCTGATGGCCTGCCAGACCTGCGGCTGGACCAAATTGGCCAGCAGGTCGGCCAGCGGGGCGCGCAAAAACATCGCCAGCAGCGGCAGCATCAAAAACAGCAGCAGCGGTAGAGCCGGCAGCCAAACCAGATCGCGAAAAGCAGTTTTCACCCCCGCGGTGGGGCGAACCCGGCGAGACCAGGGTAGGCTAGAATGGGCCATAGCTCCTCCTTGCGTAACCGTTCAGCTTGTGACTAAAGCATCCCGGCTCGTAAACTTAATCCGTGGCCAGCATTACATTCGAGGCCTTGATCACGGCATAGACCTCTTTGCCAACAGCCAACTCCAAATTATCGGCCGATTGGCGAGTCACGATCGCCACAATTTCATCGCCATTGGTTAGTTCCACCACCACTTCGGCATTAATCGGACCTTGTTGCAGCTCCTTGATCTTACCTTTCAAAAGGTTGCGAGCACTGATTTTCATCGCTGATCTCCTTTTTTAAAACAGATTCTCACAATTTGGTAGTCCCCCTTTTGAGTGTTGTAAGAAATAAACCACAGATTACACGAATTTCACGGATTAAAAGAAAAAATAATCAGTGCAATCTGAGTAATCCGTGGTTAAAATACTTGAACAACACTTTACCAGGAGACTGCCTACAATTTGCTGACCGAAATAAAGCCATACTTGGTCAGTACAGCCTGGCCTGCCGGCGAAAGCACGTAATCGATAAAAGCCTGGGCGTGGGTGGGATGGACCGCATCGCTGATGACGGCAATGGGATAGGTGGCAATCGTATTGAGTTCGTCGGGGATGTCGATCTGGCCGACCTGATCCCGCTCCGCGCCGGAAATATCACTGGTATAGACGATGCCGGCGTCACCTTCGCCGAGCGAGATTTTGGCCAGGACCGAGCGAACGTTGTCCTCGTAAGAGACCACATTTTGCAAGACCGCATCCTTATAGCCGGGGCCAAAGGTTGGATCCTGAGTGGCCTTGTCCATAAAATCCAGCGAATACTGGCCGACCGGCACTTCGGCGGCCGCCAGGATCAGTTTGAGTCCCGGCTTGGTCAAATCCGCCAACTGAGTCAGGCCGGCGGGATTGTCGGCGGGATAGATGACCACCAACCGGTTGCGGACAAAGACCTGCTGGGTGCCGCTCACTACCCGCCCGGCTTCGATGCTGACCTCCATCTGGCGGGCGTTGGCGCTGGCAAAGACATCGGCCGGCGCGCCTTGCCCCAATTGTTGGGCCAACTGCTGCGACCCGGCAAAGTTGTAAACGATGTTGACGCCGGGATATTGGGCCGAGAAGTTTTGACCAATTTCGGTGAAGGCGTCGGTCAACGAGGCGGCGGCAAAGACAGTTACCTCGGCCGGTTCCAGGGCTCCCGGCTCGCCGGCCGCCGGCGGCGCTAAAAGGGCTTGAGCGGCTTCCGCCGTTGGCACGCACAATTTCCAGCCAATCTCAATCCGGTCCGGATTACTAATGGCGGCAAAGGTGGGATCCACGGCGTTCTGCTGGTTGGTGGCGGTCACAATAGCCGGGTAGGCCCTCAGGTCGCCCTAGAAACGGGCGGCCCGGCGGGCCCACCAGTCACCCCCTTGAAAGGGGGACCCCTCCGGGCACTCCCCCGC
>CALMIS010000090.1 GCA_937864185.1 uncultured Chloroflexota bacterium | reverse complement strand
CTAATTGCTAATTGTTCATTGCTAATTGTTAATTGTTCATTGTTAATTGTTAATTGTTCATTGTTAATTGCTGAACGATGGTGTTGGATAAAAATGAAGAACGCCAGCGTCGAGACGGTCATAAAAACAGCGACCGGGGCATCGCCGTGGGCGACGCGGGAGTGGGCCAGGAAAAAAGGGTCGACGGCGAGAAAGAGGGCGCCGAGCAGGGCGATACGCGGCGGCAAGAGTTGGCCGGCCAGCAGATAAGTCACCGGCACAAATAGGGCTGTCAGCAGCGCGTAGGGCAATCGATTGGCGACGACTAGATCGAGAATATCACCATAGATAAACTGGCTGAAAGGCGGCGGCGAGCCGGTCAACACGTCGAGCAGGTACTGACCTCCCATCCCCAGCCCGTCGAGCCAGCTCATGGTGACACCGGGGTAGAAGTGCCAGTAGGTTCCCCGCAGATCGCCGCGCAGAAAGGCCGCAATGACGTCGCTGCCCGCGAAATAGATGTTGGTTCGCTCATCGCTGGTCAGGAAACGATCCAGGCCAAAAAGGCGGGGCAGCAGAGCGGCCCCAAAGAGCAAAATCACGATGAACGGAGTGGAAAACGGGCCGGGCCGGACCGGCGCCGCCGGAGGAGCGGCTCGTCTTCGGCTTGGCGGGGGAAGCGACCGTGGGTTCATGGCGGGCTAATCTCCACCGTGCCCAGTTGAACGGCGTTTTCACCGCTCGGATCATTGCTAACGGCCAGCCGAGCCAGCGTCTCGAGTTGGTAAAGGCCGGTCACCAGCCGGTAACGCCCCGCCGGGAGATCGGCGGGCAGGGAGAGCGTCAGCGGATCGATCACGGTTTCGCCGGGCTGCCACTGGCTGGTGGGGTAAGCGCCATTCAAGGGCTGGCTATCGCGCTGGGCGACGGTCACGTTTTGACTATCACGGAGATGCAAAAAAGTAGTATAATCCACGGTTAGCGGCTCGGCCGCTCGCCAGAACAGGGTCACCGTCAACTCGGCCTGAGCGGTTTCAAGCCGGTTAGGATAAAGCGTGTAGCCGAGCAGCTCAATGGACTGGCCGAGTTGGCTCTGGACCAAGACCTCAGGCTCGGTTGGCAGGCGTTGGCGTTCGACCCGGGTGCGGTAGACCAAAACGTTATCCCCCGCCCAAACCGGCTCAAACTGCGTGGCGAGTACCGCTTGCCAATCACCTCGGAAGTAGACCGGCTGGCGAATCGTATCGCTGACAAACCAGACCCGCTCGTGGGCATTGAGGGCGGCATTGAACGCGGCCACGCTACCGATCCAGGGCGCTCCCAACCAGCGATCGACCGGCCCGGCCGGCGAGTCGAGCAGAAACTGCTCGGCCTCGTTTTGGACGGTGAAGCCATCAACCTGCCCTAGATACAGGGCCGCGGCCGGCGTGTTCATCGTCAACAGGGCGTCGCCGGGCTGCCAGCCGGCCTGCACCTGAACCAAGGCCTGCTCGTAAGCCGGCTCGGGCGTCTCAAAAGCGACGCGCCCAGAGTCGAAGCCGACTCCGGTAAAGATCGCCAGCAGGCCGAGGGCGAACAGCGTCTGCGATGCAGGGGGAAAGTTGGGCTGAAGCGGGGCCCGGCTTGATGCAAAAAAGGAAACACGTAAGGCGCCGTAGGCAAGGAAGCCGAAATGGATGAGCACGAAGATAGCGTAGCCGGCCAGCAGGTAGAACAAGGGCAGATACATCACCAGGTAGCGAGGATTGCGCCGAAAGGGATCAAGCACGGTGACCATTTCCACAATAATTAGCCCAAAGACCAGCCACAAGAATAGGTTGAAGCTGGAATAAAATGGGGAGCGCAATAAGGGTTCTAAGGCGCTCGACCGCCGGCCGCGAAACCAGAGCCAGATCCCCAAGCCGATCGTCGCCCCGGCTAAGGTGAGCAGAGTCAGCCAAAAATGATGCGGCAGGCCAAACTGGCGAGCCAGAAATTTGACGGCCTCGGCCCAGGTTAGATGAAAAGCGGTTTGATAGCTAATCGTCCCGACGAGTTCGCTCACCAGGTTGCTGCTGCCCGACTCACCTAAACTCGGTGCCCCCAGCGGTTGCCCCAGGCGCTTAACCAACACGGCCAGGCCCACGCCTGTAACTAGAGCTAGGCTCTCAAAAATAACGGCACGCCGGAGAAACCAGGGCAAAAGTGGAGTGCGGAATTCATTCCGCCCTCCAGCACGAGCAATCTCCACAGAGTCCGAAGCTACTTGGCCAGGTCGCCGTCGGCTCGACAGCCAGCCGATGACCAGCATCGCTGTAACCAGGGGCGGCACCATCACCAGGGCGCCGAGTTGGGTTAGCAGCGCCGCCAGCAACGCGCCTAGCGCCCACCAGCGGTATCGGGCCGGAGCCGGCTGCCGGGCCCCGCGAAAAGCCCAATAGACGGTCAGCAACACCAGCAGGGTGGCCAGGGCATACATCCGTGCCCGGCCCCCCCAAACGATCCCTTCCGGGCTAAGGGCAAAGAGGCCGGCGGCGAAGAGGGCAGCGGCGGGTTGGAATGGAAGGATGGAAGGGTGGAGGACTGGAGGGGTGGAGGACTGGAGGGGTGGAGGACTGGAGGGGTGGAGGACTGGAGGGGTGGA
>CALMIS010000089.1 GCA_937864185.1 uncultured Chloroflexota bacterium | reverse complement strand
TGACGAGATGAGTAGATCCTGCAATAAATTCCCCCAATGCACTCGCCCCCGCTGCGAGGTGATGTAATGAACCGCTTGCCGCAAGAAAAAGTAAAGTTGTTGCTCATCGGCATCCAACAGCCGTTCAACGCGCCGGTTGAGGCCATTTTCATTCTCGCTAGTTCGCACTTGCCGGAGCGATCCGCCAAAGCTGTCGGGTAGGCTGCTATAGGCCGACTCTTTCTCAAGCGGATAGAGCGTCGCCACCAAAAAATACCAATCTTCGGACTGAGCTTTAACGCCATAGGGCAAAATCTGGTTGTAAAACAGGCCCATCGCGCCCCGCGACTCGGTCAGACGGTTGCCCGCGTTGCGCTTGAGCATGGCTCGCTCGCCGGGGGTCAACTTGACGAGGTTTTCCACAAAGGTTTGAATAGACGGGGATAACGCTCGGATTTGTTTGTTCGTCATTGTCTTTCCTCCATAGGATAAGTTTTCTTACGATAGCTATATAGTTTGGCCTGGCAGTGGCTGTTGGCCTGTACTCGCAGCGCCAGACCGGCCCCATCATCGGGCAGCAATTTGCTGGCCTCCTCAAACGTGTCGATGGCTTGCCGGATGACCAATTGAAGCCAATCTTCAAACAAGGCCGCTGTATTGGCCTGGGAGGTATAGCGTTGAATGTGGGCGCGAAACGTCTGGCCTAGCGCCTGCCAATAGCGCGTTTCCATATGGACGTTAATCGACTTTAGGCGATTTTTATCTTTGCCTCCACCGCCAAAATAATCCTTGAAGGTGCCTTTAAGAATACCGGCGCATTTCACCGCAAACTCAAGGCTCTCTTCAATCTGTTTGGCCGTATCCACCTCACGCAGCAGGCGGGGTGGTACCGCAAAGCCACTCTCCTCCCACTCAAAAATTTTCATCTTCATATCGGTCCGCAGACTGATGACCCGCAACGGAATGATTGAGCCTTTAAAAGGAAAAACTTCTTCGGGTAACTCCTCCAATTGTTCCAGAATGCTGGGACGGTAAGCATGCAACTTGGTTTCATCGGGCTGGCTGGGCAAAAACAGCCCGCTGAATTCACGCCACACCGGTCGCCCCTCGACCGGACGGATGGGCAATGGTTCTTCATTGGCAGTTTTAGGCTTGCGATAAGCCGCAAAGGGATCGCGCCACCAGACCGCATCTTCAGGCCGGCTTTGGCCCATTTCATAAATCATGGTGGCGGCGTGCCAGGCGGTCTGCTGCCCACAGCGGGTGCAGGGGCGTTGCCCCACGACAGGATGAACCCGCACCCGCCGGGCCGGAAAAGTCAGGCTGTGCAGGTAACCTACTCTTTTCACAATCTCTTTCTTTTTGACGATTGGGCTGCGACTCCACCAGGCCGCGTCACCTTCAGCCCGCCCCGGTTGAAAATTAGGGAGCGTCAACGAGGCCGCCAAACTGGTAAACAAAGTCTCGCCGCCCGGCAACACGTAAATCGGGGGCACGCCGTTAATAGAGGGTTTGATCCCCGACCCGCCCGATGAGGCAAAGGCCGGGATGAGCAACAACCCCTTAGCTACGCACCGACTGCAAAACTGCTGCTCCGCGTCATAAGCGTGGGTATAGTGAGTGACCGCCGTGCCGGCTGGTTGCTCCGTCAGCAAATAGCCTATCGGCTTGGGACCATCCTTTTTGTCAGCCACCAATGGTAAATCAGCCGATTGCAAGAACGGAGCGGCTGCCGAGAAGAGATCGAAGCGAGCAGCGTAGGTATCGTCAAAGCATTGCAACGCCTCCGCCGAAAACTGCCCATCCCGCCAAATTTTCACTAAATCGGCTACCCGTTCGGGTCGCAAGCTATCTTGCAGTACCGCCACCAACAACCGGTGAACAGCGACCACTACCAAGGGTGACGGTTCGTACAAAGCCCGGATATTAGGCGCTTCCATTAAGGTCTGCTGGATGTTTAAGACATCCAATTGACCGCCAGGCCGTTCTACCGTGATCCACGGTTCGGTCCATAGGTTGAATGAGGGAGTTCCTACATCTAATTGAGCCATATAAATTCACCTCCAAAGCTAGTTTTGTCGATCATGACCAGACAGGTTTTAGTAACCTGTTTGTCTCTTTGATTCCAACGATCCAATTACCAACCCCAACGCTGGATGCAGCCGCACTTCGACCGGCAAATCCTGGCCCACAAAGCCAATCTCGTCCGCCTTTAACCACAAAGGAAAGACATTTTTCAACAGAGCTGAGTCGGTAAACAACGGGCAAGAAACAAACTCTTGTCGAAAATAGGCCACCAACGCCTTATGCGACAGGCGCAAACTTTGGCGCAACAATTTCCGTTGGGTATCGCGGTCGGTTTTCTGTTGGCTGGTCACTGCTACATCGCCGGTTACGGTTTGGGCCAGCTCACCATTGCGCACCAACGGAACAACGGTGATACTGTCCGCCCCCCAGCGGGTTGGGGCGACCAGCCAACCGCTGCTCTCTTCGTCCTCTCTAAAATCACGCGGCTTCGCGCCCCGGTAAAAAGGGTAATCAGGGTCGGGCAGGGCGGCCAGACGCAAGTTCGCTTCATCTTCCAAATTGATCTTTTTGGTATCCAACTTATCCCAAGCCTCGTACAGCGGATCATCCCCGACCGGCTCAGTCTCATCATAAACGGTCTCAATCAACGGTCGATAGTCAGCCGGGAGTGTAAGAGCTTGGCGCGTGGCGGTGATCTGCTCCAACGTCTGCCGGCTCTTTTGCAAAATATAATCATCGTAGACTTTTTTATCCGCCGCTTCAATCACCGTATTGATGTAAAGATGTGGCTCTTTATGGTCGTAGCGCGTGGCCGCTTCACGGTCGTGGCGATGCAACCGTCCGGCCCGCTGCAAAATCAGGTCGATGGGGGCCAGGTCAGTCATCAACACATCAAAGTCAAGATCCAGACTTTGCTCCAACACCTGCGTCCCAACGACAATACCTTTGAATGGTCGCTGTCCTTTTTTGCTGTATTTCCGCATGATGGCTCTTTCTCGCTCTTCCCGCTCGGCCAGAGGAAAGCGGGCGTGGAATAACTCTAAATCGACCTCAGCCGGGGCATTTTTGAGCAGAGCGTCGTAGATCTGTTGGGCCCGTTTGACCGTATTGGTCATCCAGCAAGCGCACCCGCCGTTTTGCA
>CALMIS010000088.1 GCA_937864185.1 uncultured Chloroflexota bacterium | reverse complement strand
GCCGCAAGAAGCTGTACATCATGTTATCCATCCCGTTGATACCGTTTTGCCGCCAAAGCCGGTTGTGTCAGAACTGCCGACAGTCCTGGTAGTCTTTCCCTTTTTGGCTGTAGGCGGCGCTGAACGGGTAGCGCTGGATATGATTAACTACCTCAAGGACAGAATTCGTTTTGTGGTAATAACAGTTGAACCATACGACATGAAACTGGGGACATGTGTGGACGCTTTCCGCGAGATTACACCCTTTGTCTATACTGCGCCGGATTACTTGAGCTCACCTTTGAATTTTTCATTTTTCGTCCACCTGATTGAGCGTTTCCAACCTCATACTCTCTACATTGCCAATGGCACAGCCTGGGTCTATGATGCGCTGGCTCAACTTAAAGTCAATTATCCTCAATTGCGAATTGCCAACCAGGTCTATGATTACGAATTAGGTTGGATCAGTCGGTACGATGCTCGTTTGGCTAACACTATCGATGCTCATATTGGCAGCAATCAAAAAATATGTGAGGCTTTTTCTAAACGCGGTGTAGCTCAATCAAAAATTTACCATATTGTCAATGGCGTTGATGAAGCTATGTCTGACCCGGAAAATTATACTGAGGAAAGAATTACGGAGTTGAAAAATAAGTTTGGCTTACCGCGTGACAAAAAGATCGTATCATTTTTGGCCAGGTTACACCCACAGAAACGCCCCATGGATTTTGTTGAGTTGGCTCGCCAGTTTTCTGCCGATCCATCTCTTACATTTTTCATGGTTGGCGATGGAGTGCTTGCCAACGTTGTAGATGCCGAAATCAAAAAAATTGGCTTAAAAAACATAGTGCGGCACTCTTTCTACCAACCGGCTGAAGATTTATACGCAGTTTCCGATGTTTTAGTTTTGCCATCCGAATATGAAGGGATGCCTATGGTGGTTATGCATATGCAAGCCATGGGTAAACCGGTGGTGGTAACAGATGTTGGTAATAATCGTGAATTTTTGGAAAAGACAGGTGGGGGTATAGTTGTTTCTGAAATAGGAAACGTCGGTGCTTTAAGATCCGGGTTACAGCAGGTACTTAACCAGCCGCCTGATCCCACTCGACTGCGCCAGACTATGCTTGCTCACTTTGGCGTGTCAAGAATGGCCGAAAAATATCGCCAGGCATTACTGGGTAATTAATATGAGTGTTGAGGTATCGGTCGTTATTCCTTCTTTCAACCATGCGGTTTATCTTGAAGAGGCAGTTCTAAGCTCACTAAATCAGACTGTTAATAGTCTAGAAGTGATTGTGGTGGACGACGGCTCGATCGACAACAGTCTGGAATTATTAGCAGCTATTCTAGATCCGCGTCTAAGAGTAATCAGCCAAACCAATCAAGGGGCTCATGCAGCAATTAATCGCGGATTGGCTGAAGCAAAAGGGGAGTTTCTGGCTATTCTTAATTCAGATGATGCCTATCACCTGCAGCGGCTAGAAGTTTTAGTTAACCAATTAAAACAAGATTCGAGGATTGGCTTAATTGGTTCCTATATCGAGGTTGTAGATAGCCAAGGAAGCCATCTTGGAGTCAAACGAGGTTATCAAAGTTTGGAACCGTGGTCGCTAGATTACCCTGAGCACAGCTTTAGAGCGGGTGACAATCGGTATGACGCCTTACTGACAGAAAATTATTTCGCCACCACTTCAAACTTTGTATTTCGGCGAAGTTGGTATAAGGAGATAGGGCCGTTTTTACCATTACGCTACGCCCACGACTGGGACTTTGCCTTACGAGTATCGAAACAGGCTCGGTTAGAGTTAGTACCAGAACCCCTGCTACGATACCGGATTCATGCCAGTAATACCATACGCGAAAACCAGGCTGCCATGATCTTTGAAATCTGTTGGTGTTTGGCAATGCATTTGCCTCAGGCTGTACCTATTCTGGAAGCGGCCTCACCGCAGATAATTCAGCGTTTATTATATTCCATTTACACCTTCGGCTGTGATCAAGTCCTAGTAGTCATGCTGCTCCAACAGCTATTCTTAAATCCTCAAAAGGCTTTAGATCTACTTCAGTCCAGCAATCCCAACCGTTTACATTACCTTGAATTTATTGAGTCGCATTTGAATAGTTTAGTTGAGACTAATCAAGGCGGGAAGGACCCAGTCTCCTATCGTTCTGTCGCCGAAGAAGGATTTTTGTCGGGTTGGTCCGAAAAACTGGGATTGAAACTGAAAACGTGGCTCAAGAGCTAGGTTTAACCGAGTTTGACTTGCTAGAGCAATTTGAACCCAGAAGATGGAGAAAAGGTTTACATGTTCAACAAAGCAGAAAATGTTCTCGCTCTCATCCAACCGTACGATCGCGTACTAGATATTGGAGGAGCATTTGAGGTCTTTCCCAGAGCCAACGCAGTCATCGATATCGTATCATATGAAGAACGCCGACCAGGGCAAATTGTGGATATGCCTGAACATTTTTCTAAAGATGATTGGTATATTGGTGACATCTGCACTCCCGTCGTCTGGCAAAACTTCAAAGATAAAGAGTTTGACTTTGTGATCTGTTCACATGTGCTAGAAGATATCCGCGACCCTGTATTTGTTTGCGCTCAAATGATTCGAGTGGGCAAGCAAGGATATATTGAGTTCCCTTCAAGATTTCGCGAGTGTGGCAAAGCAGGTCCCAATGAAATTGCAGGCTGGGATCATCATCGCTGGATTATAGACGTTAATGATGGAACTCTTGTTTTCACCGCAAAGATGCCTTGGGCTCAAATGTTCGATTTCCTAGGAGATGTTCGGCGTGAACATCTATATAATTATTTTTCGCAATTTACTGCTATTCACTGGGTTGGTTCATTTGATTACACGGAACGGATGCCTAAAGGTACAGTGATTGAGTCAGAGAATCTTTATTACTTCTATGATCATTATCCGTATGACGCTCCTAATCCTTTCCATCAAATTACTCATGTAATTCATAAAGGACGCACCTTTGAGTGGCCTACAGATTATCGGTTACCTATTGAGATTGAGTTTACGCGAGAGCAAATTGTAGATAGGCATGACCGTCGGATGGACGATGTTGTGCCGCATTCAAAGATTGCCCATAAAATTCCTGGTTTATTTGTTTTCTTTCTAGTAGTTGGGGCCGGGTGGTTTTTATTCAATCGCTTGGCTACGGTTAAGTGACTAAATAAAAGGTTATTGGGGTTAGGAAATCTGTTTATGGTTATATAAGAAAGCGTCATACCTGCCACGATGCACCTATATTTTTACATTAAAACTTTTTTCGCCGGGGACAAACAATTAAGTAGATCACTTTGTGGTTACTCTAACCAAGACATTGATTCAATATATCGACAGGCTTGGTAAAGAGTGCTGCCACAATGTCATTTTAACCTATTAAATAATATGGTTTGGTATGGAGGAACAATGCATAACGTAGCTAACGAGTCTGGGCTCACTGGGTCTGAGGCAGCAGTTGTTGTCCACGAGCGGGAAATTGAGTTTCATAACTTTTGGGCTAACAGCACCTCTGTTGAAGAAGTACTGGTTACCGAGAGTTTCGAGAGTCCTCTGGCCCCGGAGAATCGCTATGCTCTGCATTTGATGGGTGATTTAAAGGACAAAAAAGTTTTGGATGTGGCTACCGGTCTCGGTGAAGCAGCGGTCTATTTTGCTTTGCAAGGCGCCGACGTAACGGCGACTGACCTCTCACCGGAAATGGTCAACCATGCTAGCCAACTGGCCCTTCACCATCAGACTAACATTTCTCCCCTGGTTTGCCCGGCTGAGAGATTAGATTTACCGGATAATGAGTTCGATATCTGTTATGCCGCCAATTTGCTCCATCATGTCACGAACCGGCACCAAACCCTACAAGAGATGCGTCGCGTGCTTAAACCCAATGGGTTATTGGTTACGTGGGACCCTTTGGCTTATAACCCGGTGATCAATGTCTATCGCTGGATGGCTAATAAGGTACGTACTGAAGATGAACAACCTCTGACCTTTAAGGTTGTTCAGGAATTTGACGAATTGTTTGTTGAAGTGGGGCACCGTGAATTTTGGTTAAGTGCCTTGTTAATCTTTCTTAAATATTATTTGGTTGACGGTGTCCATCCCAACGAAGATCGATACTGGAAACGTATTTTGAAAGAGGGGCCCTCTACCATGAAATGGCTTGGACCCTTGATAGCTTTGGATCAACGTCTATTTCGCCTCAAACCTTTCAACTATTTGGCTTGGACCATCCTGATGCATGGTCGAAAGCCTTCTTAGGTTTACACAAAATGACTGTTTCTTACCCTACAAATGTGTCGCTTTTTGCTAATACCTTTCATCCACTCCGCTCCCGCGTCCTTAAACGATATGAGGCGCATCCGGCCCTTATCCGCTTCTATACCTGGTATCGTTGGTGTGTCAGCCCTTATGGGGAAGTGGTAGAAAATATCCCTCCCGACGGTTTGATTGTTGATATGGGTTGTGGTTTTGGTCTTTTAGCTAACTCTATCCGCGAACAACATCCAAAAAGCCGCGTAATCGGCGTGGATATCGATGAACGACGAATCAGCTATGCCCGATCGTCCGCTCAAGCAGACTCGCAATTACAGTTCCTGGTTTGTGATTGGTTTTCACTAAACCTTCACACTGTAAAGGCGTTTGTTTTTATGGATGTGCTACATCATCTTTCACTCCCAATGCAGCAAGACGTACTACAGTTTTGTGTTCGTTGTCTGGCGGATGGAGGTTCTATTATTATTAAAGATGTCGATGTTTCTCCTCGTTGGAAGTATGCTTGCAACTGGATATTTGATCATGCTACTTCTGTGTCAGGTGTTACTCGTGGGGCAGAGCTAAACTATCACTCTTCAAAACAATGGGCCGAATTTGGAAAAAAATTAGAGTTACGACCGCAGCATTTACCTCTAGTTCATCAGGATTACGCTCCCCATTTCTTGCTTCGATTGACGAAGTAGGTCGTTTAACCCTATGAACCACTTATCAGTGAGCCTAGCCCCAAAGCTTTACTACAAACGAGCTGTTGATGGTGTGTTTTTTTTAGGGATAGTACTTGCCATCCTTGGTCTCACTTACTTCTACATATCTAGCGAACTTTTTTTCTACTACTGGGATTATGGCGGATATTATGGAGTAACAATCAACCAGGCAGTTCATTTCCGTGAATCACCCCTTTCAGCATTAGTCCAACTTTGGTACTCCCTAAATTTAGATTATAACTATGTTTTTACTGTGCTACTGGCCCCGTTTATCTGGATGGGGGGTGAGTCTCGTTTGGTTTATGTTCTTGGGGTAGCATTGGTATATCAGTTACCCCTCATGTTACTGATTAGTGCCCTGGCTACTAAACTCATTCCCTGTTGTTCACGAGTGGTATTCTGGTCTACGGCGTTACTTAGTTTTTTTATGCCGGTTTTTTGGGCCCCTACTTTGTACGGCTATCCCGACGCCGGGGCGGCTGCTTTGATAACTTTAGCCGTGTGGATTTATTGGCGCGATATGGATCTCAAAGCTTGGTGGCAAATCGGTTTAATTGGGGTTTGCCTTGCCGTGGCCATGATCTTTCGTCGCCATTTTGCTTATGGCGGCACGGCTTTTTTGGCGGCAGTTACTTTACAAGCAGGTTTTCGTTTTGTGGCCCGGGTGTGGCAGCAGCCACGACAGGCTTGGTTAGATTTATTCGCCAATGGCGTACGGATTGGACTAATTGGTGTAACTGTCTTAAGCACGCTGGCTATATTAGCCTGGCCCTTTTTCAAAAATGCTTTAACCCAAGACTACAGTAGTCTTTACAGCTCTTACGCACAATCACCCAGTGAATTATTTTGGTATTATTTGAATATATATAGTTGGCCTGTTTGGAGTTTGGCTTTGCTTGGTTTGTTCATAGGGGTGTTTACCCGCACTTTGAGTCCTGCTCACGCTGGTTTTATTATTCTGTATGGTGGTATTGCCCTAATCCAATGGATGTTTGTGGTGCATTATATTAGTCCAAATTACACCCTTCATTTTACTCCTTTCATAATATTAGGGTTAACATCACTGGGGTGGACTATCCGCCTAAACCATAAGCATAAAATGTGTCTTGCCGCCTTAGGTCTCATCATTGTTTACTTAGGGTTAAATACAATTAATAGTTTAAGCGGGTGGCAATTATTTGATAATGTCCATAGCCTTTTTTCAAACCGGTTTCCCCCCCGAGTACGGAATGATTATAGTGAAGTTGTTCGCCTCGTTGATTATTTGCGAGCCAGTACCTCACCACAGACACCTATCTTTGTGGCTAGTTCTTCTGGTTTATTAAATGACGATCTCCTTTTAAAGGCTGAACAGGTACTGTACGGACCGGAACACAGTACCTTAAATATTCTTTCTACACCCCACATTGATTCCCGTGACTATTACCCTTTAGAAGGATTGTTACGGGCTGATTATGTAGTAATAGCTCAGCCATTTCAGTACCATCGTTCAGCCAGAGAACAGGATGTGGTCAAAGTTGTAGTTGACGCCTTTACTGAGAACTGGGAAATTGCTAAAGATTTTACTCGTTTATCTACTCACTTTGTTTTAACTAATAATGTTACGTTGACCTTATATAAACGTATTCGCCCGACCACTCTAACAACAGCCCTCCACACCTATACCGCTATGCAAGACTATGTCGGTACTCGTCCCGGTAACCAACCGGACTGGGTTATTTTTAGCGAGTTTGTCCCCTCTTCTATTACTAAGAATCAGGATAATACTTATCGAGTTTGGACGCACGCCAGTAATAGAGCAGAAGGACCTCAAACTATGTTTTTATATACGGATGAACTACCGGCTCAAGGTGAAATAACCGGAACACTAGTCTTCCATGATAGTAATTGCGTTGGGGTTTCGGTGGGGATAGGTTTGCTTGATGTACAGAGTAAAATCATCGAACTAGTGGAACAATCAAACCGCCCTCTTGCTAACCGCATTAAATTCACTTTACCATTCAATAATTCTCAAGCCAGCTACCTGTATCTTTATGTTTCTAACGTAGGGAATGAACCTATTAATAATTGTACTGTCGCCATTGATCAACTTTCCCTATCGACCTTGGTTGCTGAAAAATTTCCCCTAACATTATCAGACTGGCAATACAGTGGACTTGAACTAACAAATACCGATCTCTCACAGCCTTGGTTTCGCGTTACTAATGAAGATCCTATTTTGCGAAGTCCAGTTTTAACCTTACCTGCTCAGGACTATAAGTATTTCGTTGTAAAAGCCCTTATGGTCTCCCCTATTGAGTGCAAAAATCTGACATTTTACTTCACTACAAATGATGCGCCGCTTGAGTCTGAGTCGCGTTCAATCTATGTTCCTTATACACCTAATCCAATAAGCCAGAGTTTTGTTATCCCTGTCTATTTGCACCCCGAGTGGCGAGGCCTTATTTCTACTATTCGTTTGGATCCTGTCTGTGGACTCAATCACGATGGTTCGGCTGTTGGAGTCCAAGTTGAAAGTGTAACCTTACAGTAACACCGATGACAACCCTCATTAGTATTATAATGCCTTGTTATAATCGTGTTCACGACTTAAGGCGTATCTTGGAGGCCTATGACCAACAGGTCGGTAGTGACCCCTTTGAAATCATTGCCATTGACGATGCCTCCACAGATACTACTTATGAGATGTTGGATTCGTACCGGCCTAGCCGTTACTCGATGAGGATAGAACATCAGTCTCAAAACCAGGGGCCAGCTGCGGCGCGAAACCGCGGTATAGCTTTGGCTACCTCTCCATTAATTATGTTTGTCGGTGATGATATTCTGCCTGCCCCAGATTTCGTGCTGAGTCACTTGAGCGCACATTGTTATCATGCTAAACCGGAAATAGCTATCTTGGGCCGGGTGACTTGGCCTCCAGATATAGGGTGTAACACCTTGATGTCACATATTGATGGTGTAGGGGCCCAACAATTTAGTTACAACTACTTTCAAAACGGGCAAGAGTATGATTTTCGTCATTTTTACACGGCTAATATTTCAGTGAAGTCATCGTTGCTACAGCAGGATCGCGATTTGTTTGATACTAACTTCCCTTATGCTGCCTTCGAGGATGCTGAGTTTGCTTACCGATTAGCAAAGCATGGACTGAAAATTATCTATGATGAACGTCCCACCGCTTTTCACTATCATTACCATACCATCTGGACCTTTTCTACTCGTCAGTATCGGGCCGGTTTGATGGCCTGCCTATTGGCAAAAAAACATCCAGAACTAGCTGGGTTTTTACGGGTAACCAAAACTAAGTACTTATTCGGTTTAGGGTTGATACAGCAGTTTAACCAAGATGCGTTATCTCTTGCCGAGTCCGCGACCTGGTTAGAAGAGTTGGCATTGCACATTACCAGTTTTTATGAATGGTCATCCCATCCAATGTTGGATGATCTATATATAAAGATTCTTGAATATTTTTGGCGTAAAGGGTTGATTGACGGTGTTTTTAAAGCCTCTTCTTCGCAAGCGATTGTTCGCAATACATATACTTTGTACTACCTGGGTGATTTTTTAAAGCATTTCCTGGCTAAAGCAGACAGTGAGAAAATTCCAATTCCAATGAAAGATTATCACGATTTTTACCTTAGATTAGCCGCAGCAGAGAACTCTATTGCTAAGCAACTCTTAAATTGGTGGCAAAAAACAGGCTATCGCTTGGTAAAAAGTAAGCTATACCCTGAGAAAATCCCATCATGACAGTGACTAATTAATGGTAAACATCCCGGACTTAGCCAATTTTTACAAAAATTTACCAGTCTTGATTACGGGCAGTAGTGGTTTTATAGGTCAACATTTAGTTCATAAACTGCGCGCTTTGAGTGCCCAAATCACCACTTTGACCGCAGATATTCGAGACCGGCAATCAGTAACGAGAGCTATAATCGGGCAAAAAATAATCTTCCACTTGGCCGGTCATTCAGGCGCTGTCGCTAGCAACTCTGACCCTCTAAAAGATATGCATATCAACTGTGGTGGCTTGTTAACGTTGTTAGAGGCGTGTCGTGACTTTAATTCGGGGGTTAAAGTAGTCTTTCCTAGTACCCGTTTGGTTTATGGCCATCCGCAATATTTGCCCGTTGCAGAGACTCATCCTACGCACCCTACTAGTATTTACGGCATTCACAAATTAACAGCGGAGAATTACCTCAAGCTCTTTGCCGATTTATACGGTTTAACGACCGTATCCTTACGAATCACTAATCCTTATGGCCCGGTAAAGGGGTTAAAGAAACGGTCGTACGGTATTCTGAACATTTTTATGCAGTTAGCTCTTGCCGGTGAAACAATTACTATTTATGGGGATGGAAAACAACTTCGAGATTTTATTTATATAGATGATCTGATTAATGCTATGTTGATAGTTGGACAGAGTGTTCAGATAAGTAACCACGTACTCAATGTGTCTGGAGAACAAATTATTTCGTTACAAGAAGCAGCCAATGAAATTGTTTCTGTCATAGGCCGAGGGCGGGTTGAACATGTGCCGTGGCCTACAGAAACGCAACAAGTAGAAACTGGTGACTTTGTGGCAGATATTACAAAAATAAAAGAGCTGACCGGTTGGCAGCCTCAAATTGAATTTAAAGTGGGGCTTCAGCAAATTTTGGATAGTGAATAATATAATTCTTTTAATTCTTCGCTTGTTCTATTTCGGACAATAGTTTTCGTGATAATAAATGTTCCATCCTCTGCAATTTCCCTTAAGCACACCCAAATTAAACTTGTCAATCTTAAGTGTAGAAAATGAAGGAATCATCTCATGATAATAGTTAAGTCAAGTCTTTGCTTTGTAATGGCATTTCTCACCCTATTCGATTTTGTAGACTTCTCTTCAATTTTCCATGGTCAGACGTCAGTTGTCGCTACCCCTTTTAAGCAGTCCATACTCATTCGCGTCCCTCAGGATGTAGCGAGTTTGCAGCAGGCCATTGCTCAAGTAAGTAACGGTGGTATCATTGAGTTAGCCGATGGCACTTATGTAGCTCCGGCACCGGAAGGCTTTGAGATAAAAAATATCGGTAAAAGCTTTACCATTCGAGCTGCAACAGGCGCAACCGTTATTCTTGATGGAGGAGGCGCAAATGCGATTGTTAGTTATTTAAATACAAACGTTTCTCTCGGAGGACCGATTACATTTGATGGGTTAACTTTTGCTAATGGTCGAGCTACACAAGTTGGTCGGGCTGCCGGAGTAACTATAGCTAAAGCTGAAGCCATATTCACAAATTGCTCCTTTAACAACAACATCAACTCTCTTGACACAACGGGCGGAGGTATACTAATTACTGAAAACTCAAAAGCCAGTTTTACTAACTGTGTGTGGACTGGCAACCAAGCTAAAGTTTTTGGCGCAGGATTAGCGGTAAGTACAAATTCGTCCGCTTATATACTTAACTCCTCTTTTCTTAACAACCGGACCAATTTGCCAGGACATTACCCTACTTCTGCTGGAGGGGGTATTCATGTCGTTAACTCGCTTCTTTCGGTAAGGAACTCCTCATTTGAGGATAACCAAGCTGGATATGCCGGCGGGGCTATTTATGCGCTTGGAACTTGGGTTGATCCGGTTTCGCTCCCTAATACCTATGTCTCAATCTTTGATAGCACTTTTACCAATAATCTGGCGGTCCGAGACCCTTCTGTAAGTTTTTCGGCTCCAACTGAAGGAGGCGCTATCCATGCCGAGGATCAAACTAAAGTAGTAATATATGACTCTACTTTCACCAGAAATCAGGCTAACACAGGTGGCGGAGTTAATACCTATAGAGGAATTGTTGAAATCTCTGGAAGTATTTTTACAGAAAATCAGGCTGTTCAATCGGGAGCATTTAATGGCTTCGGGGGGGCCGTTTGCGCTACTTCCAGCGACGCCAGTGATGGTTCAACGCTAAACGGCACTGTCAATCGCCGGTCGGCCTCTCTTACCGTTAAAGACACCCTTATCCAGGGCTCTTCAAGCCAAAAGGTAGCTCAGGCCGGTGGGGGAATGTGTGTTGCCGGGGATGCTAATAGAGTTTATGGTCAGGGTGTCCCTCGAATGGGCACCTTGGCCGAGAATCGAGTCAAAGTTAACCTAAATAACGTTATTTTTGATAATACCGACGTTGAAGAAAGATCGGGGGTTGGCGGTACCGGTATTGGTGGTGGTTTGTGGTCGGATGTGGCTGACTTGACCATACAAGATGTCTTAGTCATTCAATCTGATGCGTTAGGAAACAATAGCGGCAACAGTTCTGGTGGGGGCATGGCAATACTTGACCAGACTACAGCTAACCTGAGCAATGTTACCATTGCCCGCAGTACAGCGGGTAGATTTGGGGCCGGCTTTTTTGTCCAGGGTTCTTCTATTCAAACTAATAATTGCAGATTGATCGAAAACGAAATTAGCCCTGGCTTTACTGAGTCGGTCAATGAGTCTTATGGATCTGCCATTTTTAGCTCCCCAGATATCAGTCGCAACCTTGCGGCACAAGGCAAAGTAGAAAATTGTGTTATTAGCAACAATACTGGCCTACCGATTTTTGATGATGACCGGACGAATGGCCCCATCAATGATGTACGGTATAATCAAAACCAGATTTTTTCCTCGACTTTTGGCACTGATGTTTATCGAGACTCGATAGCTGGTATTTACTCAGTCTCCGGCCTAAACAATTTAACCGTTACCCGCGCCAACGGCATCAGCACCGATAAATCCCAAACTGATAACA
>CALMIS010000087.1 GCA_937864185.1 uncultured Chloroflexota bacterium | reverse complement strand
GTGGCCAGCATCTCGATATGGCCAATCTCCTCGGTGCCGGTCTCCAAAAGCATATCCCGGTATTTGACCGGGCCTCGCGCGCCCCAAGCCTGAAACATGTACTGGAGGCAAACGCGAATCTCGCCTTCGATCCCGCCGATCGCTTGCTGTAGCATTTTAGCAAAGAGTGGGTTAGGCTTATCAACCCGTACTTCAAATTGTAACTCGCTACTGTGAAAAAACATAAGTATAGCTCCTTTGGTTATACAACTTAAGCGGATAAACAGATCTGCTCTTGTTGCTCAAGCTTAACAAAAAGCCACAGGCAAGACTATACCCAAGTGAATGAACTTTACCTCGCTAAGCTGGTGAACTTTGCCAGTTTCGCCCTTAGCTTATTTGAATAGCAACTGGGCTGATCTGGTCATCCAACCGGCTTAACGCTCTCGAGTGGAGGCAAGTGAACACGCCAATCACGGTTGAAAAAATTTCCCTGAGCTAAGTTTAATCCATTCTTTACATCTTCTTAAAACGCGCTTAACTTTACGGGCTATACTTTATCACTAGCCACAGACTATATTTAACATCTACCAAACCAGTTGATCAAGTGAAAGCGCAGTTCAGGTCTTAGCTTAGTCCGACAACACCTGGGCTCGACGCTGTTGTACCGAAAATTTAGATTGATTTGTCCCAACTCATTTTTACTTAGTCAAAAAGGTAAGGATTATGGTTATCGATCGAAGCAAGCTTGAGAGCCTAATCGCCCAGGTGGGAAAGATTTATGAGGATGCTAAAGCGATGGAAGCCGTTTACGCCACCGATTTAGCCGCAGTTCACCCTCGCTTTCAGCTCAGTGCCCGCAATCTCCTCCATTACATTGCCCTACGTCACCACGATATTAGACCGCTGCAAATGGAATTGGCCCAACTCGGCCTCTCCTCTTTGGGCCGGATCGAGTCGCGGGTCTTGCCCAGTCTATACCTGGTTCACTCGATGTTGTGCCGGCTGGTTGGGAGCGAAACTGATTTGCCGGTTCCGGACCTTGAGTTTGCTCAAGGACAACAGTTCTTAGAGGCTAATGCCGCCGCCCTCCTCGGTGTAGCCCCCCAAAAGCGTACGGTTGAAATTATGGTGACGATGCCCGACGAGGCTGCTACCGATCCAGCCTTTGTGGAAACCTTGCTGACCGAGGGTATGAACTGCGCCCGGATCAACTGCGCCCATGATGATCCGGAGATTTGGGGCAAAATGGTCGAGCATATTCACCAGGCTAAGCAAAAACTTGGCCTGGATTGCCGAATTCTGATGGACTTGGCCGGTCCTAAACTGCGCACCGGCCCTTTAAAACCCGGTCCCCGGTTTGTTCGCCTGCGCCCCAAACGAGACAAATTGGGCCGGGTGATTCAGCCGTGCCGGGTCTGGTTAGGTCCGGCTGACCAGCCTGTTCCGGCCGGAGCCGGGGCCTTTATCCCGGTCGACCCGGCCTGGCTGACCCTGCTTCAACCCGATGACGAGGTTAATTTCATTGATACGCGCGGCAATAAGTGCATGCTCTCGGTGCGCCCCCAAGACCCTGCCCAGCCCCACGGCTGGTGGGCCGACATCTATCGAACCGCTTATCTGCAAACCGGGGATCCCCTGCGCATTGCCGGCCACAAAGATCCTTCCGCCGAAACCCGGGTGGGTGAGCTGCCGCCCTTAGAGATTCCGATCACCTTACATACCGGCGATACCCTCCTGATCCACAAGGCAGATGAGCCGGGCGAACCGGCCCAGTATGATGAGCAAGGGCATCTGGTTAGACCGGCCCACACTTCTTGTACTTTACCCGAGATCTTCAGCCAGTTGAAAATAGGCGAGTCCATCAAGCTGGACGATGGCAATATCGAGGGCGTGATTGTGGGGGTTTCGCCGGAAGAAATTAAGGTCAATATTACCTACGCTAAACCAAACGGGAGCCGTCTTCGGGCAGACAAAGGCATTAACCTGCCCAAAAGCCGGCTGGGTATTAGCGGCTTAACCCCGAAAGACCGGCTCGATCTGGATTTTGTAGCCCACCAGGCTGACATCGTCAGTATGTCCTTTGTAAATAAAACCGCTGATGTGCTGAACCTGTTGGCTGAATTAAACGAACGCCAGGCCACCGATAAAGGTATCGTGCTGAAGATCGAAACCCGGCACGCCTTTAACAACCTGCCGATGCTGCTGCTGACCGCGATGCGCCACTATCCGGCCGGGGTCATGATCGCTCGCGGTGATTTAGCCGTGGAGTGCGGCTGGAAGCGGCTGGCTGTGGTGCAGGAGCAGATTTTGTGGCTGTGCGAAGCCGCCCATATTCCGGTCATCTGGGCTACCCAGGTCCTGGAAAACCTGGCCAAAACCGGTCTGCCTTCTCGGGCCGAGATCACCGATGCGGCTATGGCCCAACGCGCCGAGTGCGTTATGCTGAACAAAGGGCCTGGTATCCGCCAGGCTATCTACTTGTTGGATGAGATTATGAAGCGAATGCAGGAATATCAGAACAAAAAAACGACCATGCTGCGCCAGTTAAAAGCCAGCAAAACTATCATGTTTGAGGAGATCCCCGAATGAAAAACAAAACAGAATACTTTTGGTACCTTTTGTCGCTTCTGGTTAGCTTTGGGCTGCTACAGCCTGTGATCGCCTGGGCCCAGGATCCCGACCCGGTCGAAGTCACAGCCCGATTTGAGACAACGCCGGCTTTCGACGATGAGGAGGGGCGTAATTCCGACTCCGACGACCCGGCCATCTGGCTTCACCCGAGCGAAGTGGAAAACAGTTTAGTGGTAACCACCAAGAAAGAAGGCGGCTTGGCGGTGTTCGACTTGGACGGGAATGAAGTTCAAGATATCGCTGCCCCGGCCGCTCCGGAAGGCTCTGAAGATAACAAACCGGGCCGTTACAACAACGTGGACCTCATCTACAGCTTTCCCCTTAGCGGCAGCGAAACCGTGGACCTGGCCATCGTGAGCGACCGGGGATCCGACAAGTTAGTCGTCTTTGCCATCGACCCTACCGCCGACGGCGAAGAAACGCTGCCCTTGACCGACGTAACTGCTGCGGATGTACCCTTTATCTTTTCTGAAGACCAGGCCGAAGTGAATGAGGAACGAACGGCTTACGGCCTGGCTGTCGGCTACAATGGCGATCAAGTGGTGGCTTTTGCCAGCCAACGCGAACGGCCGGTCGTGGCGATGTTGAGTCTGACCACCACCGCCGAGAGTCTGGTCGACTATACGGTAGTTCAGACCTTCACCCTGCCCAGCGAGTTTGAATTGCCGGATGGCAGCACCTGGACTCCCTGTCAAGAAGATGATGAACAACTGCCTCAGGTGGAAGGCATGGTCATTGATGAGGCCAGGGGCTTGCTCTACCTGGGGCAAGAACAAGTGGGCATTTGGCGCACTTCACTGGCTACGCCCGGAGCGGACTTAACTCTGCTCGACTCTGTCCGGGAGTACGGCGTGCCCTACGAACGCACCTTTGATGAAGAAGAGGAAGAGTATGTGTGCGAGCTTCTTTTTGACCAGGACCCGGGTGTCAGCCCCGGCCATCTGAGCGCCGATGTGGAAGGGTTGACCATTTACTACCACCCTGACCCCGAGCAAGGCTATCTGCTAGCCTCCAGCCAGGGCGATAATACCTTTGCCGTTTACGAGCGGGCCGGTTCCAATGCTTACCTGGGCAGTTTCCAAGTTGTAGATAGTGAAGCTACCGATAGTGTCCAAGAGTCAGACGGGGCGATGGTGATCAATGTGCCCTTGGGTGATGAATTCCCCAACGGCCTCTTTGTGACTCAAGACGGCGATAATATGCCCGTTGATGTGGATCTGGACGGCGAGGCCCGGGCCAACACCAACTTTAAATTTGTGGCCTGGGAGGATATTGCCAACGCCTTCCCCGAACCACTCCTGATTGAGCCCACCGGCTGGTCACCCCGGGAGTAATGACCTGACTGTAACTTGTCACGATGTCGGAGTTGTCGGGTAGCTCTTATCGCCAACTGATCGATCGGAAAGGTATTATTTACGGTCATCTTTTCGATGCAGCAGGGCAGGTTCACCAGGTCGGCTGGTCGCGCCT
>CALMIS010000086.1 GCA_937864185.1 uncultured Chloroflexota bacterium | reverse complement strand
AAAAAATCTGGCCTGCTTGGTAGTCTCGTTGTTCTCTGGGTGAGCTGTTTTGCCCTCTCCGTAGCCGGCTCGCTCACCGGCTCAGGGCGGCGGTCCGCCGGCCTGCTTCCCGCCCTTCCCCCGCGACCGTCCCCCACTTTTACGCCCGCTCCAACCCCTACCCCGCCCGCTCTCCGTAAACCTATCCCAACCCCCACCTTTGCCGGCAAAAAATCGACGATCCAACCGGTCGCGGTCACGCCCCCGGCGGAAGCTCTCGTCACCGCCGGCAGCTCGAGCGTCAACCTTCGCAGGGGGCCGGGTACCGATTTTGAAGTGGTCGGCGTACTCGCCGCTCACCAGAGTTTGCCGATTATCGGCCGCAGCGCTGAGGCCGACTGGTGGCAAGTCCCCGGGGGCTGGATTGCCGCCGCGGTGACTTCGGCCAGTGGGGTCACTGGCACGATGCCGGTAGTCGAGCCGGCCCTGGTGACGCAGCCCCAAGAGGCGGCCCTGACCGAGCCGGCCGCGGAGCGGGCGGGACAACCGGCCCAGGCCGCTCCAGGGCCCGCCACCGCTTCAGCGAACCTCCAACCGGCTCAGGTGGTGGCTGTGGTCGATGGCGACACCATTGATGTAGTGATAGACGGCACCCAGTACCGGCTCCGCTATATCTTGATTGACACCCCGGAACGCGACCAACCTTTTGGGGCTGAAGCGACGGCAGCCAACCGGGCCTTAGTCGAAGGTAAAACCGTCTGGCTCGAAAAAGACGTGAGCGACGTGGACCGCTACGGCCGGCTGCTGCGGTACGTTTACTTCGAGCAGGGGCAGATGGTCCAGGAGCAGCTCCTGCTCCTGGGCCTGGCAAAGGTCGCCACCTATCCGCCGGATGTGAAATACGTGGATCAGTTCCTGGCCCGGCAAGAAATCGCCCAGGATACCGCCGCGGGAATCTGGGCTGACCAACCGCCTGGGCCGGCCTCGCCCGGGTCGGGGCTAACCATCGTGGCCGTCGACAAACAGGCAGAATTCGTTGATATCCAAAATATGAGCGACCAGAGGGTAGATCTGGCCGGGTGGACCTTGCTCTCGGAAAAAGGTCAGCAGAGCTGTGCCTTAAGCGGCGCCCCTGAGCCGGGAGAAACCCTGCGCGTCTGGGCCCTGGCCGCCGATAGGGGCCTCGGCGGCCTCAACTGCGGCTTTGAAAGCAACATCTGGAATAACTCCGAGCCAGACCCGGCCGTCTTAATTAATCCAAATGGGGTGCAGGTTTCCCGAAAATAAGGGGCCAGCCGGTTTTGTCGCGTAACAGCCGGGCCGCAAGTTTGGCCCCGCCGAAGCGAGCTTAGCCTACCCGGCCGGCTCACTGGCGGCCAGGCCAGCACTCCGGGACTTATATCCTGTACTGGATGAACCGGATTTGTTGTATCATTAAGGTTAATCGAACAACAGAGTCGTTTCTCTGACTAAACTTGATCCTATGCTTAACCAGTTTCACCAGTTTTCCAGACTCCAGAAACTCACTGTCCTTATCGGGTTGCCGGGCGCCCTGCTTTTTGCCTGTTCGATGGTGTGCGCCGCGCTCGGCCTGCTCCTGACCGCCGGCCCTGCCGCCCCACCCGCGGCCCCCACCCCTCAAGTCGCGGCTCAACTGGAGCCTACTCTCGCGCCTTCGCCCCTGCCGACCCGCACCCTACCACCGACCGTCATCCTCCCGGCCGCCAAACCGCCCACCCCGACCAGCACCCGGGTGGTGCCGGCTACCGTCACCCCAACCGCCCTCCCTCAGGCCACGCCGGTTGAAGCCTATGTTCCCCAGGACTCTTCCATTATATTGCAGCCGGCTCGGGTCACGCGGGTCGTCGATGGTGACACGATTGAAGTAGACCTCGACGGAGCAAGTTACCGCGTGCGCTACATCCTGGTTGACACCCCTGAAACCTACGGCGGCGTTGAGCCCTTCGGCCCGGAGGCTTCCGAAGCTAACCGGCGGCTGGTTGAGGGTAAAACCGTCTGGCTCGAAAAGGACGTATCAGAGACGGACCGTTACGGCCGGCTGCTGCGGTATGTCTATGTCGATGACTTGCTGGTCAACGAGGAGCTGCTGCGCCTCGGGGTGGCTCAAGTCGCTACCTATCCGCCGGATATAAAGTATGTTGACCGGTTCTTGCAGGTCCAGCGCCAGGCGCAAGCCGGGGGTGTGGGCTTGTGGGGTAGTGAGCCGGTGATAGAAGTACCCACCCCGGCGGTTCGAGCGCCGGTGCCGCTGGAGGCCTCCGCCGGCTACTCTGGCCCCTATGAGCCGGATGGCCCCGACCGGGATTGCGGGGACTTTGCCACCCACGCCGAGGCCCAGGCGTTTTTCTACGCGGCCGGTGGGCCGGCCCGTGACCCACACAAGTTGGATGGAGATAGCGATGGGGTCGCTTGTGAGTCGCTCCCGTAGGTCTATGACAAAAGCACAATCCAAACCCAATTTTCCTACTGACGAGAGAACAAGATGGAAGCAACCAAAATCAAGAACCAAAAGTTTGAACAACACTTTCAATCTATCCTTAAACAGTGGATAGACCTCATCAACCACTATACCGGGAACATCACTGATAAAGACGCGGCCTACTGGTACAACGAACGAGCGACCTTAAGCGTGCTTGCCGGAGCGGCCTGGAAATGTGACTACTTTGCCCTGGAAGAATTCTGCCATTCCAAAGCGACCTGTAAGACGAGTTGGAACGGCCGGGTCGATTTGTGGCTTCAGTGTAAGGAAGAGCAGTATGTGATTGAGGCCAAGCAAATTAAGGTCTCTATCCCGCCCCAAAGGGTTACCGCGCTGAAACGGATTCAATCGGCTCTTCAAAGGGCGCGGCGAGACGTAGTGTGTTCAGCAGAAAGCGAGCAGACAGGGCTGGGGGTGGTTTTTGTGGTACCGAAAATCCCCTTATCGCATAAGTCACAGGCCGAAATGTTGGTATCGCACTTCGTCCAAGAGCTCGAGCAGATCGATTACGATCTGTTGGCTTACACGTTTGCCCCAGAGAGCAAAACAACGTTTGGTAACGACCTTTACCCGGGCGTCGCTTTGCTGGGCCGGGTTCCCCGGAGAACACCTTAGTGAATTCCTCTATTCATCAAGTGATGCTGGCCAACCGGTCGGCACCGGATGGCGTGAGCAGCGTCGTGTGCAGGGAAACATATTTGAACATCGGGGCAGTTTAGGAGTGATGAACCGTGGGAGATATTCTTGCAGCCCAATGCGAATGCGGCTTTTACACCGAAATTGCTGCTGGCGGTGGCAAAATGGATTTTCAGACCTATTGCGGCGCGCCGGCCTTGTGCACTGACTGCGGCCAGTTTGCCGCGCTAAACTGGCTTGACAAAGATGTGCCCTGCCCAGCCTGTGGTGGGGAGATTCGATTTTATGATGATCCGGCTTTGCGCTCACGGTCCAATGTTGTCACACAACCTGGCTCGCCGGTATTTTCCTGGAACGCGAGAGGTGGCTTTACCTTGCCGGATACCCGTTATTACTGCCCTGACTGCCAAGAAATGAGAATGCGGTTCGACAACATTGGCTGTTGGGATTAGGTTGAAGGGAGACGAAAGGCACCATAAATCATAGTTAGAATTGATCCACAGTTAATTGCAGATAGCTCCTGAGCGGTAGTTACTCTTGATCAGATAACGCCTCTCCAACCTCCGGTGTAGAATTTAAATTCAGTATTGTCTCTACATATAGATCGATCATGTGGAAGAAATATGGATAGACCGTGTATTGCTCGTGGCGAACAAATTTTACTTCCAGAGTAGGCAAGAAATTCTGAATACTGAACAAATCGTCCCCTAGATAAACGTCAAATTTGCGAATTAATTGAGCACGTGGCTGCTTATCTTTCAGTCCCTCAGGACTTCCCACCATAAAACAATTTTCGCTATCATGCCAGATACCACTGTACTGCTGTACATCACTGCCTTTGTCACTCAGAAATCTACCCAAGGTTTGGTATAACCCCTTAAATTTACGGCGATTGTACTTGCCCTTATTGTCTGGTTTGATGTTAAAAATCTGCGCAATTGTAGGCAGGTTTACCTCAGAAGTAAGCTCGTTGAAGGAAATTTCGACCCGATGTCTAGCCAGTTCACCGAGAAAATCATCATAAGCTCTTAGTTGCTCCAAGAAGGCTTTAGACTGCTGTGCCTTTTGCGTAGTACACTCGGTCAAAGCAAGCAGGCTTTTCAGAGACAGGCGGTTTGATCCTTTGAGTTCATCATAATGGTGAGCTAATCTAAAGTCTTCAACAGAGTAAGGAATATCCAACTCCTGCTTGCGCCGAATTATCTCATCATACTCATAGAGAACGCGCTCTTGAATATCCTCAATTTCAATTACCTGCCCTGGTCCAATGAGGAAATCATAGCGTTTAATCTCTCTCTCTTCTTTAAACAAGTACTTTGCCCTAAATCTCTGGATAACATCATCCCAATCAATTTCGAATTCATCTGTTAGTTCATACAAGAGCTTTTTACCAGATGGTGTTCTCAAGTCAACGAATTGTAACGTGTTGTTTCTAAAATAAACCATCACATGGTGAGGCTGGCGCTCATAGGTTTGTTTGCGAATAAAGGCATATTGAAGCAGGGGAGCCTCCACGTTATCTAAGCACGGTAAGCGTCCAATCACATTCCGCTGATTGACGATCAAGTCTTTCAGAAAAAGCTGGTTCAGACACACAGCAAAGCGAAGGTCAAAACGCTTACCAAGATCTTGTTCGGATCCCTTTCGCAGTGAAATGAGTGGATAGTTCAAGTAGGCTGAAGCCTCGGAAAAATCTATCACTTCATTAGGATTGACGTTAATTGTCTGCTTTGGCGCATCAGGACAGGCGCTATAGAGAGCCGGACGGGGATCTTGTTTCTCTGCCAATATCCCTCCAGGCTGAAAATCCTCTTTGTTATAGTCCTGTAAAATTAGAAGGGGTGACCGTTCATCAGCTCTTAATTCGCCAGCTATAGTAAAGTTAAGATATGGATAAGCACTCTGCAACAAATTTCGATAATCGTCAATCGGAACAGTATCTTGGTTCAGACGAATACAAACCAGTTTTATAGCTTCCAATTTTTCAAGGCGCAGATCCGCATTATCCCTTTTTGGTTTATATTCCGTAAAGTCTCTCGTTTTTTGTCTAGCTATAATCCCGTATCGGGCGAGATAGCGAGAAAAATTATCGATGAAATCATACAAAATTTTACCGCGGGTACGCTCAGGTCTAAGTTGAGAATGATAATCCAGAGTGGCTCGTTCATCGGGGTCAGTATACAGGCTGTAAATATCCCCTTCAAAATCGTCGATCTTGTCGGGTGGAATGCGGGTAAAAAATGATTGCCCTTCTTTAGGTGAACGCTGTTGGAAATAGTCGTAAAGTCGTTTGTAACTCTCTTTGATCTTACTCTTACTTCGTTTCCCAAACCGGGTTGCGCGACCAATGACTTTGTATTCCTGTGTACCCGGCAATTGATCATCCTTATTTTGGGAGTCACCCTGGATTTTAATTTCCAGACAGACCACCTTGCCACGTGTAACCTTAGCCTGGATATAGTACTGACTTTCGCTAATGAACTCAGATGTTTTTCGAGCTTTGAAGTAATTGGCTTGCAACAATTTTATGATAAGGTGTAGGGGTAGCTGATTAAAGTTCACCTCATTCCAAACCAATTCATCATCACCACTGACAAAATCTAACTTAAGGGGAGTCACTGCGGCCTGGGGCTCATACAGGACATAGACGGCCAATGATCCCTCAAGCCTATCATGCGTAAAAAAACGGTAGGGATACTTCAATTGATCTCGGAGTTGGACATGGAGACGCTTAAATTTGTTTTTGTCATTTATAAAGTTGAACTTTTCCGGCACGGCGTAACGGATAAGCCGGAAGTTCTGGGCCAGCTTTTCATAGGAAATAGGTGTTTCAACAATTAAAGTAGTAGTTCGCATTCGAGTGGGCATTACTGACTTCTCCTTTCAATGCTCGATTTGAGGTGTTGCAAAAAAACATCAAAGGGTTGATTGTACTCATTGGGTCTATCTCGATTGAGCACGCCTTGAATAACAACAATCTGCGCTGCGTCAAAATCGTCGACAAGATTGAAGTCGGCATCATAATATCGCTTTATCCGGTTAGACATACTGACCAAATTGATGTAAATGAGTTTACCACCCTCTCCATGAAGCTTACAGATCTTGACTAATTTTCTTTGAGCAGCTGGTTTGAAGTCTTCTTCATTCAGGTTGGGTTGCCACCCGGGATCGGTGGGTGAGAGGGGGAAAGACTCCAGTGTTCTCTCACTGAAATTCTTGCAATCAACATACCAGGGCAAATTGGCAACCTTGAGATCAGCCACTTCAAACAGTTGATCTTCGATCTCTTCAAGGTCAATCCGTTCGAATTGGAGGATAGCTTTAATCGCCTCTTCGCCAATGGCTCCCACTAAAATGGATTGATAACAATAAGGGGTGAAGAACTGACGCGTCAGATTGTTGAAACCTAATTCATATCCTCGAGCTTCAAAATATCGTCTTACGAGATCGTTTTCGGCAATGAGATAATAAATGCTATTTAAATCCCAACTCCTAATATCGTTGTTCCACAGACTTTTAGGGAATAGTTCCAATTCATCATTGAGATATATCTTGCCATCATCGTAATAATCGGTTTCAAACAGGCAGCAATACTGCTTCCTAAGTTTAGAGCAGAGGAAATCATGCTTTAAAGCCGATAGTCTAAGCTGAACCCAATCCTCCTTTGCCTCGACACCCCCACTTCCTTGCCTGAAATCAACGAGGCGGTTTAACAAGTCTTGGATTTTGTCTTTGCATACCTGGTTAATAGTCGCCAATCGTTCATCTTTAGCTCGACGCATTTGTTTAACACTAGCGCTACTTTGCCTGGTTATCTGCTCAAAGACTTGCTGTAAGTTGTTAGAGATAATTTTCTGTCGGGTTTCACGAAGGTGCTCATATTCAGATCGAGTGCAGAACACCTCGAATACTTGGTATACTTCGCGCCGCAGCCTGACCGTTTGCTCATCCATCGCGCCCCATACTCGTTCAATCCGGCCCAGTGCCTGAACGAAGGCGGCAAGTTGGTTGAGCGTTGAGTCTCGCCCGGTGTCGGGTTGATTACGATAATAGTTGTTTAGTTGATTGTTACGGATGTTGGCCAGATGGTTCTTGAATTGCTGCTCACTGATAACTTTGGCCTCGTACAATTTGGCTAAATACCAGATATTTTGCTTGATAACGGCATTATTTTCTTGCTCAGTTCTATCGGGTTCAACTTTGCCAAAGTAGAAGTAAGGGGCATCCAGTAGATGAATATTTTTGAAATCTTTTTCCCGTTCCTTCTGCTGCAGATTTTCATCATCATGCTTGCTCTGCTCATCCGGATAGTATTGAAGATTTATGCCATTCCCAGCCGATGGATACGTGGTGATCAGTAAAACCGGCTTACCTTTCCAAAATAACTGATGATATTGTTCCTTGGCCCTTGCCTCTGATTCGATCTGCTGCCCTTTGGCCGCATTGTAAAAAATAACGACAAAATCAGTGCCGAGAATATTAATTTCGTAATAGTTGAAGGCTGCTTCCTGTCCCATCCTTTTAATCAAGAACAAATTATCTTCCGGCTCTTGGTGGTGAGTAAAGATACGTTCAATTTGAGCGTAGGAGTTAAAAAATAGCAGATGGGTATCGGTGGTAAGTTGACTCTTACTGCGGTTGGTAACAATCCAGAGTAGGGTGGCAAAGAAAAGCTCGGCTCGCTTGCGGCGCAACCCCCGTCGATCATCCCCTCCAAAGCCATCCTCAATTGCAATGGCCTTAATAAATTTGAGTAACTTTTGTTGAAATGGATCATTGCTATCCAAATCGTCAGCTTTTTCCACGATAACAGAGTTGGCTCGGCTTCTTTGTTTTTCCTGGTTCAAAGCTTGGATGATGGCTATATCGTCTTCATCAACCTCATGCAGGACGAACCCGTCCTGTCTTTGTAACCATTCCTCGCTGAAACTGCGGACGAGCCGAGGGATATCGGCGGTTGCCGATAGTCCAAAAACTAAATTGTTACTAGCCACACTCAGCAGAACCCGCTCCGGTGTGGTATAGAGAGCGTAATGCCTGAACTCAACTTCATCTTTGTCAGTTTCCTGCTGTAAATCAAGAACCTCGTATAGGCCATACCCGCTGTCTAATAGATTATCGAAACGGGTCGCTTGCTTCCGTTTGCGATTAGGCAACTGTCGAATTCTACCAATTTGTGTTTTAAAGGTAGTATTCTCAAAACAGTGACGCAATATTTCAGCGTATAGAATTGGATTGGCCTCAAGTTCTTTGAACAAAAATAAAATTTGGGAGGTAGCTCGCTGGATCGCGTTGAATAAGATGATGGCATTAAGATTTTGGCGACCGTCGCTGGTTGGTACTATTTCAAATGAACGCTCAGCATCTTGGAGATAAAGTCGCTTGTTCAGTATGCTCCGATTGGTTTGGAAAATCGCTTGTCCCTTTAGTTCTGTGGAACTACAAGTAAACTGATTGATGTCGGGGTACCGCAGCCCCTGTTTCGTCTTGAGATCGTCTACGATCGCTACAATCTCTTCAATTTGTTCCCGGATGTTTTCTGCAATGGGGTAAATTGCTAACGGCAATTTATGGCGTTTCATGGCCCCGTAAAAGAACTCTACAAACTTAAAGGGGGCATCGATTTGCGCATCCTGACAAATCAGTTCAATCAGGTTGCTTTCCAAAAAGTCAAACTCATCTAGGAAGATAATATTGTTGCCATTTCTTCCCTGTAATTTAGTTATATTAACATCCTCGAACCCATCGAAGAAACCGAAAAACGCTTTCTGGATCGTAACCAGTAATATTCTGACTTTCTTATCCTGTTTGAAAGTAATGTAAGGAAACAGTCCTCTTATCAGTTGATTATCGAGCAAAAGCTGATGCTCTGATTTGCCGGTAGCCTCTTTCAAAATGGCTTTAAAAAAATTAAAAACTGTTCGCACCTGGGTATTTAGCGCTTCCTCCAAAATAGCCAAACCTTTGACTTGCCAACTTTTTTCTATAGATTCACACGCTCGTCTAACCTGATGGATATCGGCTACACCTTTACGTTTCACTTTCTCGGCATATTTTTTAACCAGGGCCGACTCCAAGAACTGATAAAATGCCTCGCCTTGATTTTGCAGCACATCTTGAAGGCAATCAGGGTCTCTTTTTAGATGCACGTACTGCTCCTGCGACAGCCGATCTTTCATTTCGTTCAGGAGTTGAATGCGGTTGGTACAATAAATAAATTTCCGCTCAGTACTGCTTTGGCTCACAACTTTCGCAATCACGCTGGTCTTTCCTAATCCAGTACCACCCATAACTTTCTTCAGGCCGTTCTGATTACGCCTGATAGTTCGATCGTAATAGTCAAAATATGATTCTGTCATCTCGTTTAGCCCTTAAAATTCCTGATTTTGGGATAACTGCTTCTTGACCAAAGTTGATCATAAGACGGTCATTTAAAACCGTGAAGTCAAAAACAAAACGCTACCCAGGTTGACCAGGTAGCGTTCTCGTGATACTATACCGTCTTAAGGCAACACTAACTTAAGGCCGGGTAGATTTACCTGGTCTACTACTCGCTGAAAGACCCTGACTGTTTTGGCCGACGCAGGGTCTTTTGCTTTATTTGTTTTATATCAGATTTGAAGCGAACTAAGGTTTGCCTGGTTTCTGATAACGACACATATTCTTGTTTCCTTATATTCACGCTCGAAAATACAAGGGTTCACTCTTTACTTAATCCGAGCCGCTTTCCTTCCAATTCCAGAAAAAGTAGTAGTACTGCAACCCCTTCGTCGAAACCTCATATTCACGGCGCACTAAAGACCGGTCATACAATCGTTTCAAACGGTTGCTAGCCGTATTAATTTCCAAATCGAGCATTTCGGCCAGCTCGGGCGCCGTCAGATGGTCACGCCTGGATAGAAGTGCCAGTACCTCTAACAAGGTAGGATCTAAGTGCCCAATACATTTCCATTTTCCATCCGCCTCAACTGCTAAGAACCCTAACTTAAGCCGCCTGAAACCAATGACCGCTTCGATATTTTTGATCGAGTCCTCGGTAAGACCCTGTAACAAGAGGGCTCGATCCTTCAATTTCTCATCAGCGAGTTCTTCTCCTAAACGCACAATCGTTTCATCCGCAAATGACGCATCTATAAGTTGTCCCGTTGGGAAAATCAGAACTAAACCTTTTCCTTCAGAGACTTGTTCTAACCTTGTTCTAAGTAAGGGATAGGCTCGCTCACCATTTTCACGGGTCAAGAAAAATCCTGGTTGCAGGCCAAGTTCTGTACTGAGTCCCGCCATATTATAACTTTCCATCTTGCCGCTACCTTCCCAATGTTTTCACGTAATGTTTTTAAGCGTTCACGTATTTCTTGTGAACTCATTGCCTAAATATAACATAGGGAAAATGGTTTGTCAATCGCGCAGAGGCGCATGCAGTTCAACGGCAACCTGGGTACCGGGCATATAGACTAAATTTCGATACTCCTGAACTTTTCCCGGGCCTTGGCTAAGAATAGCCGCAGTCTCAGAACGTAACCACAAATATCCACCTTCTGCCTCAACGATCTGTTCTACTCGTCTTAACCCCATCCCCCCGCGTCCACTTGCTCGAGCAGACATGCCCTGCATAGCGGCAAGCAAATAATCGAGCGGTTCTTGCCCAACAACCTTGTGACGTGCCGAGAGACTACCGCGGATTCCATGGCCTAGATCGCCGACTGCCAAACGCACTTCAATCCTTCCCCTGGTGCGAGACTTGTACTTCTGAATCAGAATACACCCCTGGGCGTCGCCGCTATGCTGATAAATGTTAGCGCACAATTCGCTAATCACGTTTAGCAGGTTTCCGAGATTTGAGGTGGCAAGCCAGTGCGCAAAAATGCTCTTAGCCTGGGCGGCAATGGCTTCCACACTGGCTGGATTTACGGCTACCGTCAGGTGAAGCTGATCGGGCGTAGTAGCCGCCGGTTGCCAAACTTGGTTAAGCGGCTCAGCAGCATGAATGAAATCAGCCCCAATCTCAAACAGTTTCATAAAGTGCAAATATGAATGCACAGCAGGGAGAAGGTTTTCCAGGAGGACTAGTTTATTCGCACAAGTGGCTAGCCTGCGAGCCGCACAGATAAGAGCAATGACGCCATAAGGGCGCATGAAGTCGACGGCTGACATATCCAAAATATACTGGTCAGCGGCAGGGATTTGTTCTAGTTGGGCATAGAGCAATTCCACATCGTTAACTGTTCCTCCTAAAGTGTTGGCGTCTCGAATGGACACTGTTATTGGCATAAACGAGAACTCTCCTGATCGATAGTAAACGGCCACTGTCAGAAATTCCCGGTAACTTTAATGGGTTAAGGGACTTTTTGTCTTTATCTCCTGGTCGGTTTGGGCAACCAAGTCTTTGCGCCTTAACCTCACTGGCGTTGTAGTCTTGACGGCTACTTACCCTCACCCAGTTGTTGGCTAATGCTGCGCAAATACGCACCAAAAGGTGTTTCGCTAATTGCGATGTCGATGGGTACGTCCATAACAATCGGGACATTAACCTCAATGGGGATGGTTCGGCTAAAAGGAACAGTCACCTCCGTGCTGATGGGGATGTTGACCGGAATATCCATTTTAACCGGAACCGTTCGGTCGATCTCTACGCTCAAGGTTTTTGAGATAGGAAAGTTAACCGGAATGTCGGTCTTGACCGGAATTTTGCGACTGATCGGGACCTCAACCTGTAAGTCGATCGGGATTTGAGCGCGAATAGGGATCTCAATCGCAGCTTCACCATATCCAGGGATGTCAAGTGGAATTGCAAAAGAGTTATCAATAGAGATAACCTCGTCTATTGGAACCAGTATGTTATCATTAAATGGAACCATGGTATCGACCGGAAAGACTTCATCAATTTCCAGGTTGACCGGCACATCCAGGGTTTGTTGAAATGGAATTTCGTTGTCGACCGAAATGGTATGCTCAACGGTTAAATTGACCGGCACTAAAACATTCTCATTAATGGCGATTTGGGTGGAGATAGGCAGGGTCTGGCTAAGCTGCAAGGTATATTGAAGATGAGCCTCGGCTAACTCTGCCAGATCGGTCTTAGCCTGAGCCAGCGCGGTGTCGGCCATAGCCCGCACTCGCACAAGGGTCATCACCAGGAAGCCCACAACCAAACTCAACATGATTAACCAAGTTAGCAAAAGATACTCGAAACGCCGCCCTAATCGGGTTGGTGCGATTGTTTTCTCTGCGGGCTCCATGCCGGCTCCTTCAGTCCTGAACTTCAACAAGTTTAAATAGGCTGCTGATCGATCAAAATCTCTATTTCTTCATAGCCGAGCAAGCTGAAAAATTTCTCCAGAGAGTTACGGGCCGACTCGGCGGCCTGGTCTAAGATTCGTAATTCCTGGACGCTAGCTGTCCGCATCTGCTCCTGAGCCTGAAGTAGAACTGGACCGGCAAGCTCGATGGACTCGGGGCAAACCAATTCAGGGCATAATCCTCCCTCTGAAATGATCTGGGTTCGGGCGTGGTCAATATTAGGCTCATACAAAATTTCCGGCGGTGGTAACTGGATCCGGATACGTTTGCCGTCTGCCCACACATCCCCGTCTTCTATTTTTTCCAAATCGAAACCCGCCACCACGCGGCCATAAGCCAGGATGACAAACTTTTCTTCGACGCCAAGTTGTACCAGAACCGGATCAAGCCAGCTGGCCAAGCCCGGTTGGTTGGTAAACTCCAGCCGGGCCTGCACTGCGTCGGCCTCGACACTGACCAGTTTTGCCACGTCTCGTACACAGTCAGCCGGGTTGGGACAGGGAGGCACTTCTTCTCCTTGGTCGCACACATATGAACTGCCAATTCTTAACTGAAACCAGCCAGAACTACAGCCAGAACCAAAAATGAAGGCCAAGAGGCTGACACCTACCAGCAAAATGATGAGTCCGCTCACTAATGGGGTTGTGTTTTTCATAGTGCATCAATCTATTGTTCGTGATCACGCCAGTTAACGGTAACTTCAGAGGCGCCTGCCCGGCGCAACAGAAGCTCAAGCTGCGTGGCGGCATTTTTCCGGGCCCTCTCCAGCAATTGGGTTTCGAAGGCCTTGTTTTGGATAGCTACCTCGGCGGCGAGTTGAGCCTCAATCATCTGGTTCCAATCCATACTGATTGGGTTGAAAGAAGAGCCTTCCAGGGCAACCGTCTGGCTCAAATCCAGATTTGGATCTCCAAAGAACTCCGGGGGCGGTAGGGTAATAACCACGCTGGTACCACTGACCAGTACGTCGCTGTCAGATATTTTTTCTAAATCGACCCCGGCCTCGACTCGCCCGACCGCAATTAAGACGATTTTGTTGGTCCAAAAAGGAAAAGGCCACCAATCAGGTCTTTCTTCAATAGTCTGCCAAACCGTAAACTCTTGATCGGCCGTGATGAGCCGGCCCATGTCGCGAATTGGTCCTGGATAAACAAACGGCGTGGCGGAAGGGGCAGGGGTTGGTGTAGCGGTAGGGACAGAGGTAGGGGGTGGTGTCGCCGTTGCGCGCAGTGGCGGGGGGGGGGCGCTAGATAGGGGGGGGCCCCCCGGGATAATGTTTCCCCGCCAAAAAGCACCCACAGCGCAAAAAACGACCAAAAACAGGGGACCAAGCAGTAAACCAAGTTGACTAAGCTCAGGCTTTAGTTTCATCAAGTTAACTCCACCGTGTAAAACAAAAAACCTATCTTAAACTTATCTAAACCTTGTTTTCAAAACCCGATCGATAAGCTATTAAACGATCAAGGTAGGAAACTGGGGATCATCGACAGCTGTCGCTGGCCACCCCTCTGACAAGGCGCGCCCATTTGCACAGGCATATCCCCTTAGTATCTCGGAAGGTGAACGCATTTTGGTCTGAGCCACCATAAAGGCGGCCTGGAAAAAGCGCAGCCACTGAGCATAATTGAGAGCCAACGGGTTACCCTGGTAGATAGCCACTTTACCGGCGTTGGCCGCGCTGGCAGTAGCGTGCGCCGCGAGTGCCAGGGCCTGAAAGCGGGGCTGGGCACTGGTTCGCTGAGTGCCAATAACCTCGGCGATGTGGTGGCACTGACGGCCGTAATCTTCATCTAATTTACGCCGCAACCAAAAGTAACCTCTTAATACGATTTCAGCGGCAGCAACCGACGTGCTCATTGTTAAAAAATGGCGGCTATCATACCCGTTGAGATACATGTAGCGAGCCAGATCGGCAATGGTCCGTTCCTTTTCACCAAAGCTACCGGTTTGAAGGAGTTGCAGCAAAGACCACCCGGGTGGCGGCAGTCCCATTTTGGTAAAGCCATCTGACATCAGGTGCATAATTTGCCAAACAATTGCCGTGAAGGGATTGTAGTGGGCTGCACCGGTATCGTTCAGAAAGATCAACTCGCCCTCATTTGAGATCGCTGTCAACCCGCCCCGCATAATGTCTATCGTTCCGATCACCAAACCTACCAACGGATCGTGACCGAACGTCTGCAAACGGTGAGATTTAGGCCCAAAACCGGGGATGGCCGACCTGACCGGCTTCACCGTGTCATAAGAAGTTTTGAAATATTGGGCCAGCCAGTTGTCAGCAGGAATTGACAAAGAATGCAGCCATTGGGTCAGGGGGCTACCGGCTTGAACGTGCTGTCCCAGATAGACAATATCTTTGGGAATCCTGACCATTAGGCAGTCAACCAGGCCAGCAACCAATCCGGCTGTTGCCGCAGCGGCAAGGTCAAAGCCATCGAGACGGGTAGAGAGCGAAAACTCACCCCGAAATCTACGTTCGAGGCTGTCGACTTCTCCGGCATCCAGCAGCGCATCCACCCTGATTGTGTTCAGATCGACCCCACGTGTCATCAGGCGCCGTTCGGCTTCGTGGCGGAGTTCCTGCCAGTTCTGCGACAGTGGCGTTGGAACAGCGGTTTGGGGCCGAGACGAGACCGGGGTCTCGATGGATGACGGTAAGCTAATTTCTTGAGCGGGTAGCCTCTGGGCCAAGGCTTTGAGCCTCGTCTGTACTTCGTCCAGGCCGGCTGAGGTCGATTGAGCTTTTGTCAGCCCCGCCTCTAAGTCCACGCGGGCTGTATCAAAGTCCTGACTCAAACTGTACAGGACTACTTCTAGGCCCTCGAGTTTCATCAGTTCCTCCCCAGCCGGGCAGAGTTAACCTGATGCGGGCCCTGTGACTCCATCCACTTTAGAGCCTGTTCCATAGCCTCAAGCATAGTCTCGATGTCCTTAAGCCGGGCTGCGTTTTTGTCGTTAAGCTCACGCTCGTCATCCAACTGCTGTTTGATTTCATCCCGACTTTGAGCCAACAATTTGATAACCTCTTGCGCCTTTTTGAGTTCTGTTTGGTTCCTCAGAATAACTTCTTTATAACTCACCTGGAGTTTGATTAATTCCACTTTTGCTCGCGCGGCTCCTAACTCAAGTAATAGCGTCGCCCCACCGGCGCTAAGGAGCCCCACTGTGGCCCCGGTGCCGGCTACCACCCATATTCCCCCGGCCATCCCCAATCCTCCAATGGCCAGACTGCCCCCGCCCAAGATAGCCAGACCGTGCGAGGTCGCGGCCGCGCCATACAAGCCAGCCGCGGAGCCGATGGCCCCACCAATCACTGGCGCCAGCAGCCAACCCCCCAGCCCCAGGACGACCAAACCGCCAACTCCGACAGCCGCCACCTTTGCCCACCCGATTTGAGAGTGAACCTTGCTGGCCTCTTTCTGCGTTTGTAAAATGCGGCGCACGCCCTCAGCACTCACCCCCACCAGTTTACCTACTTCTGTGAGAGCGGAACTGAAAGCTTTGGCGCTATAGCTTAGTTCGTACGGGGCAAAAGGATTGGAAAAGGCCAAGTCGATAAGGAAAGTAACGGACCGATCCACCGGCCAATCGAGCTTGAGGGCCTCTTCCAAATTTTCAGTGATGATGAATCCGTCACCCTTCACAATAAATTTCGCCGCTTCCTCCGGAAACGCTTCGCAGAGCAAGTCTCGTTTCTTGACAACGACTCGCTCCATTTTTTGCCGGTGAGACTTTTGCTTTTCAAGTTTGGCCAGCTCTTGGGCCAGTATTAAAGTGCCGATGCTTATTAAAAAGGAATAGTGCTGTTCTGGATTGTTTGACATTGTGTTTTCTTTCGTGGTCAAGTTTCATCGGTAATCCGGGCAAGGTTTGTAAAGAGCAAATGCTCCTGCCGAATGGTCAGCAGGGGTTTTCGAAGTGAACTTTAGGCTCAGCCTCCTACTTGAACATCAACCGGTGAGGTCAAACAGTTTGGCGGTGGGACTGTTCACCTCGTACTTCTCTGGCCCAACCCGCAAGATCAGGTTCTGTTCATTTATATGACAAGTTATTTTGCCTGGCAGCATGAAGCCAGTATCTGCTTACAACTTTTTCTCGAGAGCCGCGGCTGTCAGTTAACCTTTCTCGAACCCGGCGGGCTAACCGTTAACCCTATGCTATCCCCACCTCCCAATCCTATTTCCGAAATCGAGGCTTCCATTCGGTCCGCGACGCAACCTTACGCTTCTGCTAACTCATCGAGTGCTCGCATAGTTTCCTCAATTAAAGCCAGCCACTTTTCTGACTGTCGAAGCAAATTGAGAATAGAAGGATCTTTGCCATTCTGTACCACCGTCCAGGTCCAGGGATTACCCTTCTTTCTTACCGTTGCTTGACCAAGCAGCCGAGCTATTCCCCCAAGGTACTGCTCACCAATGGCAATATTGCCTGCCTCGTTGGCCGAATGACAGAAATAGTTGGTCCTGATTGTCCCGCTTGGAAAAATGGTTCCAAAGTTGTGCGTAATCCCGTTTAAGTCTTGCCAATGTAGAATCATTGATTTGCGTTTTGTAACGGTTAAACCCAATTCTTCGCCCTGCTTAAGAAAGGTCGGGAGCAACTCCGCGATTTCAGGGTTAGCTTGCTCGAGTTCCTCAAAAAATTCTGCCTCAGTAATCGACTTTCGACTGCCTGCCTGGCGATGGGTAATAACCTGACCGGCCGGTTCTTCAACTGAAACGGATAAATTTTCTACTCGGATCACGGCTCGCTCAATTTCAACAGTTCGAGCCAGAACGCGGGGTTCAATGAGGTACCCCGGGGCTAAACTGGCCGGCATCTTAAAGATGCCCAATTCCACTAGTCCAAACGTAAAATGTAAGCCGGCATGGCGCTGCAGAAAATTAGCGATATTCTCAATCCCTTCCCTGATGCCGTCGCCCACAATCAACAACAGAAAGCTGCCGCGTTTTAGATGCCGGGTGACGCTGTCAACAAAAGTAGTTTCATCTACATCGCCCGCATTTTTTGTGACAATTTCGTAGAGTACGTTGCCGGTGGAGCCTGTAGTTTTGCGGACGGCTTCCTGAAGGTCTTCGTAATTCCACGCGCTAATTTCTTTGGCATAATCCAAGATTTGCCCCACAACGTCTCTGCGGGCATCGGGGTTGCGCCACAGCTTACACTCGACTAAGGTAATTAAGCCCTCACTGTTTATGAAGACATTGTCAACAGGGCCTGCTTTCGTGGGTAATTCCCGGCAAATTGGGATAAGCGGTTTGAATATTGGCTCAATTTCGTCAATCGGCAGTATCTCAGGGTGAGTAAACAGCAGCCTCTGCAACCAGGCTTCGTTGTAGACTGCCACGTCGTCTTTCATAAAGGTAAGCTTTTCGAGATTGAGGGCAGCCGCGTCACCGTCTAAGCTGTGCAGAAAAATGGGACTCCCGATCACTTGACGTGGGGCTAAACTCATAACCTTGCTCCCGGTATCTCATTTTTCGGGAGTCCTGGTCGTGTAGTTTTGGCCATACTTTTAGATCCTTTTCATACGCTACTGTTCAAATCAAATTTGCAGGCTTTTTTTCTCTTAACCCGCGCTAGTGCTTGATACCCGGAATGTGCGCGGATGCTTCTCTCACAAAAAGCGACCCGCCTGACACGCCGAGCATTGTGACCGGTTTAACTTTCCGGCTCCTCCTAATGTGAGTAACAGATCGAACAAAAAGGTTTGTTGGGCGATCCCCAAGTTTGCACCTCTCAAGGCAGGTGGCTTTCGAGGATATAAGTAATCCCATAACCATCATCGTAAGTCTTCTGAATTGTCATAATTACGCCTTCAGTATCCAGATCAAGCCTGGTGGTTTCTCCTACTGGTAAATCAAACCAAACGTCTGTTACCGCGTCATTAAAGTCGCCGAAGTAGCGAATGTCATACATACTTGCAATCGCAAAGACAGGATTAAAATCGGCAAACTCGTCGCCTTTAATGACGATTGCTTTCAGTTCATCCCCCACTACACACAGTCCAAAAACGACATGACTGCTTTCGTAAATGCTACATCGGGTCCCGTCAGACATAGTTTCAACTTCCTTGAATTTCCATCCCTTAGTAGTTATCTCTTTTTCAAGAGCACTCTTACTACCCAGCGAGTTTTGAGTAATTGTGAAACGCATATCTGGCGTTGCCGTAGGCGGTTTGGGAGTGGGTGTATCTACTGGTTGTACAGCAGTAGCAGGTACAGAAACTTGTCCTGGACTTGACGTTGGCCTTATCAATGTCAAATACATAATGCCTATTCCGGCAAATATAATACAGGCAATTAACCCTAGTAAAGAAAGTACAGCTATTTGGAACTTGTTCATTTTTTCAGCTACCTTCGTCAACAAAAACCGCACCCTCTCCATCGAATTTTTCTTGCCCTACTAAGTACTAGTGTCGGACGCTCTTGTTCCTAAATGCCGTTTTCCAATATGCTTCCCATACTTGTACTCGACTATCTCAACATCACCGGGGATTAAGTGGCCATAGTTTTTTATATAGTGCTCAGCAAGTGTTATGTTTCTCTTGGGGCTATGATCTCTTAGTACGAAAAAGATCTTTCGATAACCCTCTGGCGCCAAGTGAAAATAGTACATCGACTCGTTCCACACAGTGATCTTGGCGCTCGGAACATTTTCTCCAAAAGTCCATTTATGCAACTTGCATTCAACAAGAATTTTCTCAGACTCATTACCAAGGTCGAACGTGCGCATTTTTCTTAATGAAGCCACACCGACGGGTACCAACAGGTCTTTTTGAAGTTTTATGCCCCGAGATGCGAAGAATTGATACGCTTTCTCCTCGAAATCCCTGCCTACATGGGCATTCGATATAGCATAAGCTCGTTGAAAGTTATTCATCGTTTACTCCTAAGGTATTAAACGCCTGAGTGTGATAATTGGTAGCTTACTCCGGCCTGGGACGCCAACCGTACAGCCATCAATCCACCATAGGCGTCGACTCTCCGGTCGAAGGTGATGGCAGTCGGTCACAAAGCAAAGGCCCACATCGCTGCGCACAGCAGCATCGAGATCACAGTCTGACCAGAAGTTACCCCGAGGGCACGCTACTCCAGTCCTTCATCATCAAGAATCTCCCGCAGTTGCTCAATAAGCTTCATCTCTTGTTCCTCACTCAGCGGCGGCTTGGCAATGCTAAACACATCCCCGGCTACTGTCTCAAAGGTGCAGACTGCCCCCTCATCGCCTGGCGTGGTAGTCACCAACTTCATCTTGCCGGCCTCCACCATCATCAGACTCAGGCAGTCACGGAAGATCGTCTGGACGCTTCCCGGTTGGGCGTCAAGAAATGCGGCCAACTGCTGCTCAAACGTTTTCAGGCC
>CALMIS010000085.1 GCA_937864185.1 uncultured Chloroflexota bacterium | reverse complement strand
ATTTTGAGGCTGCCGCTGAACATGCTCGCCGGGCTATTGGGGCCGACCCTACCCGGCCGGAGGCCTTTAACTTACTAGGGGTGCTGTTCGAGCTCGCCGGCAACCATGAAGCGGCCATGAAGCAGTACCGGGTAGCCATAGACCTGGACCCCACCTACCGGCCGGCCTGGCAAAATCTGAACCGGCCTGGCCTATCGGTCAAGAAAAAAACGGCCCCGATTTGAACTTAACGTAACACTCTGCTTAAAAATCTTGCGAGGAAATCTAACGTGCAACCGCCTTATGAATATATCATCATTGTCGGCCATGGTCGCTTGGGAGCGCTGCTGGCCGGTCGCCTGAGCAGTTTGGGCCGGAGCGTCGTGGTCATCGATCATCAAGAGACGGCCTTTGATAGAGGAGCGCCCGGTTTTAGCGGCTTCAAAATCACCGGCGATGCCGCCGAACTGGACGTCTTGCGGCAGGCCAAAATCGATAAAGCCGATTGTCTCCTGGCCGTCACGAATCAAGACAACCTTAATTTGATGGTGGCCCAGGTGGCCAAGACAGTTTTTCAGGTCCCCAAGGTGATGGCCCGTGTGTTCGATCCGGCCCGGGAAGCGGTTTATCGCCGGTTTGGCATCGAGACGATTAGCCCCACTCAACTATCAGCCGACGCGTTCTTAACCGCTTTGCTGGAGCCGGTGGAGGGGCAGCGCTGATGAACGTTATCTTAATTGGTGGTGGTAAGACGGCTTATTTCCTGGCCCGGCAATTTCTCGGCAAGGGGTTTCGGGTAACTATTATTACGCGAGACCCGGTTGAGGCCCAGTGGCTCTCCGAGCGGATCCGAGCTCTAGTTATTTTAGGCGAGGGCAGCGACCCCAGCCTACTGGAAGAGGCCGGTGCCCGCCGGGCTGAGGTGGTGGTGGCTCTGACTCCTTACGATCAGGACAACCTGGTGGCCTGCCAGTTGGCCCGGCAAATGTACGGCGTGCCGCGGACGGTGGCTATGGTTAACGACCCCGAAAACGAGCCTATCTTTCTTAGGCTAGGCGTCAGTGTGGCTTTTTCGGCCAGCCACATTATGGCCAACCTCATTGAGCAGAAGATGGGCTTTGAAGAGATTACCAATCTCATCCCCGTGGCCGAAGGGCGAGTCAATCTGACCAAGGATCAATAGTGCCAACTCAAAGTTTATTACCGCTCAAGACATTCTGGAATGACATTAAACAGTTGGTTAGCTCCTCGCGCCAGGCAGTAGCGATGACGAGTCCATCCGCCAACGGCCGGTCCCATCCGCCCGAATTTATTGTGGTCGGAATGGGGCGCTTTGGTACCAGTTTGGCTATGACGCTAAGCGCCTATAACCACGATGTCTTGGCGGTTGACAACAATCTGAAGCGAGTTCAGGAAGTCTCCCGAATTTTGCCCTATGTCATTCAACTGGACGCCACTAACCTCGAGGCGCTGCGCGAGGCCGGAGTTGAGAGTTTCGATACCGGCGTGGTTTGCGTTGGCACTAATTTTGAAGCTAATTTGCTGGCCACGGTTAGTTTGCGCAAATTGGGAGTGCGGCGAGTCATCGCCAAAGCTCGGACCGTGACCCAACAGGAAATCTTGCGGCGGATCGGCGCCGACGAAGTGATTCTGCCGGAGCACGAAGCCGGGGTGCGTTTGGGGCGCCGTCTGGCCGCTGTTAGTTTTGTGGACTATTTGGAGTTGGGGGACGATAAAGGGGTGGTCGAGGTGGTGGCGCCGCCGTACCTGGTGGGCAAATCCCTGAAGGAGTCGCAGATCCGGCAGCGGTACGGCCTGGCTATCATTGCCATCCGGCGCAACGAGACAGCCATTATCTCCCCCGGCGCCGAAGAAGTAATTCAACAAGACGATATCCTGGTGGTGTTGGGCCGCCTCGCCGATTGCGAGAAGCTAGGCTAGGGCTGGCTTGTTCCGACTCTTAGCCTCCTCACCAGTTTGTCTGTTTCCAACTAAACTGTCCCCTTCATTTTTAGATCAGCCTCCTCTTCCTGACCCTTTCTTGATATCCTGGCTTATTTTCTTGATACCGGCTTGACGTGTTTTTGGTTATGCTAGGATTGTGACTCAAGGCGTGGACGACACCCAAGAAGTTAGCCGGTTTTGAACGCGAAAGGGGATCGTTTGTCATGAACGCCATTGAAATCTTTGCCCTGTTATTACTGGTGGGCTTGGCAAGCCCGGCCATCATGGACGCTCTAAAGAGAGTGTTCAAAGTTTAACGGGAACGGTGGGGAGACAAGCATGCCCCTGCCAAATTAATGACCTGGAAATGTTAAAGGAGACAATTTATGGCCGACCTATTTTATCTCGGTATCGTGTTGACCTTCTTTTTAGCCAGTGCAGGTTTTGTGCTTGGCGCGCATCGTTTGCTGGAGGAATAACGCTATGGCCATCTTGTATGGAATTGTCGGGGTTGTTGCTATGGCGCTCTTGGTTTATTTGCTGGTGATGTTGGTCCAAGGAGAAAAGTTCTAATGGATGCCGGGCTGATTCAAATCGCCATTTATTTCATAGTGCTCCTGAGCCTGGTTGCCCCGCTGGGTAGCTACATGGCTCGCGTGTACAGCGGCGAAAGGATCTGGCTGGACCGGTTACTGGGGCCGGTTGAGCGGCTGCTTTACCGGCTGGCCGGCGTAGATCCGCGCCAGGAGATGGACTGGAAACATTATGCCCTGGCCATGCTGCTCTTCAACGGCCTGGGTCTATTGGCCCTCTATGTGCTGCTACGCTGGCAGAGTTTACTACCCCTTAACCCGGCCGCTTTAGGGCCGGTTGGTCCCGACACCGCGCTCAACATCGCCATCAGCTTTGCCACCAACACCAACTGGCAGAACTACGGCGGTGAAACCACGCTGGGCTATCTGGTCCAAATGCTGGGCTTGACCACCCAAAATTTTGTCTCGGCGGCGACGGGCATGGCCGTGCTGGTGGCGCTCATTCGCGGCTTTACCCGGACTTTCGCTCCAAATGAAAGGGGAATACAGGGGATCGGAAACTTTTGGGTAGACCTGACCCGTTCCACCCTTTACATTTTGCTGCCACTCGCCCTGGTCTTGGCCCTTCTCCTGGTCTCACAAGGCGTGGTCCAGACCTTGCAGCCCTATCAAACCGTACCCTTGCGGCAAGCCACCACTGACGCGGATGGCCACCCGATCACCGAGCAGGTACTGGCCGTCGGTCCGGCGGCTTCCCAAATTGCCATTAAGCAGTTAGGCACCAACGGTGGCGGCTTTTTCAACGTTAACTCGGCTCATCCCTTTGAAAACCCTACCCCCGTTTCCAACTTTCTGGAGATGCTGGCCGTGCTGCTGATCCCGGCTGCCCTGTGTTACACCTTTGGCCGGATGGTGGGCGATACCCGCCAAGGTTGGGCCCTCCTCATCGCGATGAACCTTTTCTTTGTCCCTTTGTTAGCGCTTAGTACCGGCCTGGAGTACGACGGCAACCCAAACCTGCTTCCTCTGGGAGTCGATCAAGCCACCAGTGAGCTGCAACCCGGCGGCAACATGGAAGGCAAAGAGGTCCGCTTCGGCATCGCCAACTCAACCCTGTGGGCCACAGCCACCACCGCCGCCTCCAACGGCTCGGTTAACGCTATGCACGACTCTTTTACGCCCTTGGGAGGCTTGGTTCCTTTATTCTTGATGCAACTGGGCGAAGTCATTTACGGTGGCGTGGGCTCCGGACTGTACGGCCTGCTCATCTTTGCCATCATCGCTGTCTTTATCGCCGGCTTGATGGTCGGCCGTACCCCCGAATATCTGGGCAAAAAGATTGAAGCCTTTGAAATGAAAATGGCCGCCATTGCTATTCTGGCGCCAACGGCCGTAGTCCTACTGGGCACCGCCACCGCGCTGATGAGCAGCGCCGGCTTAAGCGGCATTCAAGACGGCGGGCCGCACGGTCTTAGCGAAGTGCTCTACGCTTACAGTTCGATGGGCAACAACAACGGCAGCGCCTTTGCCGGCTACGGCGCCAACACACCCCTGGTCAATACCAGCGGTGGGCTGGCCATGCTTTTTGCCCGTTATTGGGTAGCCCTGCCCGCTCTCGCCATCGCCGGATCCTTGGTCCGCAAAAAGAAGGTCCCGGTCAGTTCCGGGACTCTGCCCACGCACGGGCCGTTGTTCATCGGCTGGCTGGCCGCCGTGGTGCTGATTGTTGGCGCGCTCAGCTATTTGCCGGCGCTGGCCCTGGGGCCAATAGTAGAACAGTTATTGCTCTATCAAGGTATCACGTTTTAGAGGAATTTACCTATGTCCGCGACAAAACAAAAGAAATCGCAACTGGTCCAACAGGCGCTGCTGGCTTCTTTCATCAAACTCGATCCGCGCCAGCAGATCCGCAATCCGGTCATGTTTATCGTCGAAGTCGGCAGCCTGTTACTGACCGCGCTCTGGGGTTGGACTCTGCTGCGCGGCCCGCTCGAAGGGGACTCGGCTGCCTTTGTTGGCGCGGTGGCAGCCTGGCTCTGGTTTACGGTGCTGTTTGCTAACTTTGCCGAGGCGCTGGCCGAAGGGCGGGGCCGCGCTCAGGCCCAAGCCCTCCGCCAGACCCGCCAAAAGACCCCGGCCAAAAAACTAACTCGGGCCGATCCTAAAGGGCCTTACGACATAATCTCCTCGACCGACTTGCGCCAGGGTCATCTCATCCTGGTGGAAACCGGCGACATCATCCCGGCCGACGGTGAGATCATCGAGGGGGTGGCCCTGGTGGACGAGAGCGCTGTCACCGGCGAGAGCGCCCCGGTCATCCGCGAATCCGGCGGCGACCGCAGCGCCGTGACCGGCGGCACGCGCGTCACCTCCGACTGGATCATCGTCAAAATTACGGCTAACCCCGGCGAAGGTTTTCTGGACCGGATGATCAGTCTGGTCGAAGGGGCCAAACGGCAGAAAACGCCCAACGAGATTGCCCTCAACATTCTGTTGGCCGGTTTTACCCTCATCTTTTTGCTGGTGGTGATGACCCTGCTGCCCTTTTCGCTCTTTAGCGTTGTTGCCGCCGGGCAAGGTAGGCCAATCACCCTGACCGTCCTGATCGCGCTCCTGGTCTGCCTCATCCCCACGACTATCGGCGGCTTGCTCAGCGCCATCGGCATTGCCGGCATGGACCGCTTGATCCGGCGTAACATTATCGCCATGTCCGGCCGGGCGGTAGAAGCAGCCGGGGATGTGGATGTCCTGCTGCTGGATAAAACCGGCACCATCACCCTGGGCAACCGGCAAGCCGTCGAGTTCATCCCTTTAAACGGCGTGCCCTCGCCAGAGTTGGCCGAGCTGGCCCAACTCGCCTCGCTAGCCGATGAAACGCCCGAAGGGCGCAGCATTGTCGTTCTGGCCAAAGAAAAGTACGGCCTGCGTGGCCAGCGCGCCGGCCATGAAAAAACACCCGCCGGCGCCCACTTTGTGCCTTTTAGCGCTCAAACTCGCATGAGCGGCGTGGACCTGAACGGGACCAGCATTCGCAAGGGGGCCGCCGATGCGATCAGCGCTTATGCCAAAGCGTATCACCAAACTCCACCTCCGGAGATGACGAGCGTGGTTGAACGCATTGCCCGCGCCGGCGGGACCCCGCTGGTGGTCGCCCGCAACGGCCAGCCGGTGGGCGTGATCCATTTGAAGGATGTCCTCAAAGGGGGCATCAAAGAACGCTTCGGCCAGTTGCGGCAGATGGGCATCAAAACGGTTATGATTACCGGCGACAACCCGCTGACGGCGGCTGCCATCGCCGCCGAAGCCGGCGTGGACGATTTTCTGGCCGAAGCCACGCCGGAAACCAAGCTGAGCCTCATTCGAGAACACCAGGCGGGGGGCCGGCTGGTGGCGATGACCGGCGACGGTACCAACGACGCGCCGGCCCTGGCCCAAGCCGACGTCGCGGTGGCGATGAACAGCGGCACCCAACCGGCCCGTGAAGCGGCCAATATGATCGATCTGGACAGCAACCCGACCAAACTGATCGAGATTGTGGAGATTGGCAAGCAGTTGTTGATGACCCGCGGGGCGTTGACTACCTTTAGCCTGGCCAATGACATTGCCAAATACTTTGCCATTATCCCGGCCGCGTTTGTGGCCACCTACCCGGTGCTGGACAGCCTAAACCTCATGCGGTTAGCCACGCCCCAAAGCGCGATTCTGTCGGCGGTTATCTTCAATGCCCTGATTATCATCGCCCTGGTGCCGCTGGCTTTGCGCGGCGTGCCTTACCGGCCCGTTGGCGCGGCTCAACTCTTGCGCAACAACTTGATCATTTATGGCGGCGGGGGATTGATTGCGCCGTTTATCGGGATCAAGATCATTGATTTGATCTTGGTGGGCTTAGG
>CALMIS010000084.1 GCA_937864185.1 uncultured Chloroflexota bacterium | reverse complement strand
GCTCGGCCATTGGCGCCAGCCTGTTACAGGCCAAGGGCTTCAAAAACGTCATCAAGCTGACCGAAGGGTACCAGGGTTGGGCTAAGGCTCACCTGCCTATCGAGCGCAACGGCGGCGCAAACTAGGCTCACTCACCACTCATTGCAACAGACAGGGGCAATTTTGAAGTCAGGGGTGCAGCCAAGCTGCACTCCTGATTTTGGTGAGGCGGGGCCTTACACAATTCTTACAGACTCCTTAAACTGGCATTATATCGATGTGCTAAACTTGTTGATAACGTAACGGAATAGTTAAACAAACCCAAACGGCGGTGACAAACCCGCCCGACGAGGTCTTTCCACAGGAGAAAGGGACTGCAATGTTCAACAGACTATTTGGTCGCACAACCCCAACCGGCTGGCAAAATATTAGCCCCAGCGAGCTCCAGCAGCGTCTCACCGCCAACGAGGAGTGGCTCATTGTCGATGTGCGGATGCCGGAAGAGTTTGCCGACGACGGCCATCTGCAAAACTCACGCTTACTGCCCCTGCCTTACCTGCAACTCCGCAGCCAAGAGCTGCCCAAAGATAAGCCCATGGCCCTGATTTGCCGGACGGGCAACCGCAGCCGGGTGGCAGCCGAGCAGTTGGCCGCACTGGGCTTTACGCAAGTCTACAATGTGGCCGGCGGCATCTTTGGCTGGCGGCGGGCCGGGTTGCCCTTGGCCATCCAGGAGGTTCAACGGTGACTTTGAACTCGCTTAACAGCCCTTCGACCCTGCGCAAGAGCAAAAACCTGGCCGACTACCTGCCTTTTTTGCGCTGGTTGGCTCAGTACCGCCGTGAGGATCTGGTCGGTGACCTGATGGCCGGCCTCATCGTGGCGATTATGCTGGTGCCGCAGGGGATGGCTTATGCGCTTCTGGCCGGTCTCCCGCCAGAAGTAGGGCTGTACGCCAGTATCGTCCCGCTGCTGATTTACGGTCTGCTGGGCACCAGCCGGACCCTGGCCGTCGGCCCGGTGGCGATTGTCTCGCTGCTGGTGGCCACGGGCGTCAGTGGGCTGGCCGAGCCGGGCAGCGCCCAGTATCTCCAGTTGGCCTTAACTCTGGCTCTGCTGGTCGGCCTGATTCAGTTTGGGATGGGCCTGATCCGGCTGGGTTTTTTGGTCAACTTTCTCAGTCACCCGGTGCTGGCCGGCTTTACCAGCGCGGCGGCCATCGTCATCGGCTTTAGCCAGCTCAAACACTTGCTGGGGATCTCGATGCCGCGGACCGAAGCCTTCCACGAACTGGTGCTCTACGCCGCCATGCATCTGGCCGAAACTCATCTCACTACCCTAATCATTGGGCTGGTCAGTGTGGCAATCTTGTTCTACTTCAAACAGGGCTTGGCCCCCCAGCTCCAACGCCTGGGTCTGCAGGAGAGCCTGGTCATTCCCCTGGCGAAAGCCGGGCCGCTCATTGTGGTGGTGATCGGGACCTTGCTGGTCTGGGGACTTGGGTTGAACGAAAGTGCTGGGATCAAGATAGTCGGCGAGGTGCCGGCCGGGCTGCCGCCGCTCACCCTACCCGGCTTCGACTTCTCGATTTGGCAAGCTCTATTACCGACCGCCCTGGTCATCGGTTTTGTCGGCTATATGGAGAGCATCTCGGTGGCTAAATCGCTGGCCAGCAAGCGGCGGCAAAAAGTGGAGGCGAACCAGGAGCTGGTCGCCCTGGGGATGGCTAATTTTGGCGCCGCCTTCACCGGCGGTTATCCCGTGACCGGTGGCTTTAGCCGCTCCGTGGTCAACTTTGCCGCCGGGGCCAATACCGGCCTGGCTTCAATGGTGACCGCCATCCTGATTGGCTTGACCGTGATTTTCTTAACGCCCCTGTTTTACTTCTTGCCCCAAGCCGTTTTAGCGGCGATTATTATCGTGGCGGTCACCGGCCTGATTGATGTGGCCACCTTTAAGCATGTCTGGCATTACAACAAAGCCGATGCCGTCTCCATGCTGGTTACCTTCGTGGCCGTGTTGGTGGTTGGCATTGAAACCGGTATCTTAGTCGGCGTGGCTTCGACCGTCCTGCTCTACATCTGGCGCACCAGCCGGCCTCATTACGCTCTGGTCGGCCGCTTGGGCGAGAGCGAAACCTACCGCAACATTCTGCGCCACGAAGTCAAAACTTGCCCGCACGTGGTCACCATCCGGGTCGATGAGAGTCTCTACTTTGCCAACACCAAATTCTTGGAAGACACTATTCTAAAACTCGTCGCCGAGCGGCCCGAGGTCAAGCATCTGGTTCTGGTGGGGATTGCGGTCAACTTCATCGACGCCAGCGCGCTGGAGACCCTGGAAGCACTGATCCATGAGCTGCGTGACGCCGGGGTCGAGTTCCACCTGGCCGATATCAAAGGCCCGGTGATGGACCGGCTCAAGGCCGTTGGCTTTGTGGACTACGTCGGCCCAAACCACATCCATCTCAGCACCCACGAGGCGATGCAGGCTTTGCGCTGTAGCTGAGGAAGAATCAACATACGACGTGGGACATAGAACGTAGGAGATTACCTTCAACACTCCACGTCCCACGTTCCCCGCAAAAGTCTAAACCACCACTCTCTCCCGACTAAGCATAGGCCAGACTCTCGCGGACACTGATCGTGGTGGCGCTGCGAGCCGGGACAAGCGAGGCCAGGCTGGAAATGAGGAAAATGACCACCAGCCAGACCAGAACCGCCGAATAGTTGTACTGGTAAGCCAGGTTAGCGTTGAACATCGCCTGGCCCAGGGCGTTGGACATCAGCCGGCCCAAGACAAACGACAGCGGCACGACCAGCAGCCAACTAAACAGCCCTTGCAGAATGCCTTCCATCACGAACATGCCTATGATCGTCGGCGTCCGGGCCCCGACCGCCCGCATCACTCCAATCTCGCGAGTCCGCTCCACCACGCTGATCGACAGCGAACCCATCAGCCCGATCCCGCCCACCATCGCCACAATCACGGCCAACACCAGCAGCATATTGATCACGATATCAAACTGAGCATCGAGCGTATCGCGGAACTCATAAACCGTCTCACTAAAATCGGTGTCCAGGTTGCGAGCGTTCAATAAATCCTTGACCCGGATCGCCACCGCCTCCGCGGCAGCCGGCGTATGAAGCTCGGTCTGGATGCGGACATCGGCGCCAATGTTATGCTTTTTGGTGGCATGATAAGCGGCGTCCAGGTTGACGTAGACAGGATCAACACTGCCGATGCCGCCGGCTAAAATCGACTGGTACAAACCCACAATCTGCCACTCGTCGTCACCTAGCTCTCCTAAGTCCAAAATAATCGTGTCCCCGACCCGGATGTCGTGGTCGTCGGCGATGTCTTTGAGAATGACCGCCCCGCGATGATCGCCCGGCTGCAGCCAGCGACCTTCGACAATGAGCGGCCGAAACATATCGCTGCCCGCCGGAATGGCCGTGAGTTCGGCCCCAATGCCCGCCTCTCGGGTCGACTGGCCCTGCTTCAGGATCGAAGCACCCCGGCCGTACCACACTTCGGCCCGGGCCACGCCGGGCACCGACTCGGTCAGACCGACCAGCCGGTCGATCCGCTCATTCTCTTCCAGAAAGATGCTAACGTCATAGCCTCGCCGCTCCATCTCTTCATCCAAGGTCAGACCGATCGATGAGGAGAGGGTCATGACGGCCAAAAACATCGTGCCGGCGGTGACCAAGACCAGTTGGGTCAGAATGAGTCGGCCTTTCCGGCGAAACATGTTGCCCAGCGCGGTCGCGTACGGTGTCGACATGAACTTCTGGCCGATCCACTCTACCGCCCGGTCGATCCGGCTGTGGCCAAACTTACCGGAGCCCAAGCCGTAACTGGCGATCGCCTCGCGCACGGTAATCGAGGCCCCACTGAGCACCGGCCACAGCGCCGCCACCAAGGGTACGGTCACGGCGGCCAGGCTTTGCAGCAGCAGGGCGGTGGTGGAGTACTGAAAAACCTCGTAGTCGATGTTGAAAAGATTGAGCAGCCACTTCGAGGCCGCATAAGCCACCCACGCCCCCAACGGCAGCGAGATAAACAAGGCCAGCAGGCCATAGACCAACACTCCCACCAGATAGATCTTCACAATCGTCCCGGTCGTCCCGCCGATGGCTTTGATGATACCGATCTGGTTGGTCTGCTGTGTAATCAGGGCCATGAGGGTATTGAGAATCAGCACCACGCTAGCCCCCAACGAGACCACCGCCAGGATTTGCAGCACCAGGTTAATGCCCTCCATCACCGAGCGCCCCCAGTGCTTGAGCGGATCCTGATACAGGATCGCCCCGACCCCGACCCCTTCCTTAGACAAGCGATCTTTGATCTCCGAGGCCGCCTCGCGGGCAAATTTTTCACTGTAGGGATCGACCCGCACCAGCAATAACTGGAACTCGCCGGCGTCGACGCCAAAGCGCTCCAAGCCCTGGGCGTCGGCAAAGAAGAAGGCCGGCCCGCCAAAGTCAGGCGGCGGCACAAAGGGGTGACGAATCTTGCTGGTCAGGGCCAGAGACTTTTCCCGGCCGTCAACCTCGAAGATGAGGCTGTCACCGGCCTCGAGGCCTAAATGCTGGCTCGAAAGCCGCTCGATGCCGTAATGGTTTTTGGCCGGCCAGTCACCTTCGTTGAGCTGCAGGGTATCGTAAATCTGATCGTCATAGTCATCCCGCATCACCATCACGCCGGAGTCCCAATCCGCCTCGGGCTTGAGCTTATAGCGCACCCCAATCTGGTTAGCCACTTCGATATCAACCACGCCCTCGACCTTTTTGAGCCGGTCGGCAATGGTCCGGTCAATGTCGTCTTGGAGAAAGATCATGAGGTGCGAGGGATTGACCGCCTGGTGCGCTTCATCCATGCCGGTCAGCATCTGATCGGCCATGCCAAAGGTGGCGCCAACCGCAAAAACACCGGTGGCAATACTGAGGATGGCCAACAAAGTTCGGCCTTTGTTACTCCACAGATCGGAAATAACTTTTTGCCAGATAACGCTCATGGTTCTCCCCCTCTTTAGCCGGACCAGGATCCTAGCTAAACAAAAACTCGGTCTCTTTGTTCAACAGGACCCACAACGTATAGGCGCCCAGAGCCGTGCCCAAGGGGAAGTTAAGAATATTCAGCACCCCTAGAACAAGCACCAGGATTCGAGCCCAGTTCTTGTATTGCAGTAGAAAGTAGCCGCCAATGATGCCCGGGGCGGCGAGCACCATCAGAAAACAAGCGACCACCGTGCCGATGCCAAACGTCGCAAACATCGCGTCTTGTTCACCGGAGATCAGGCCGACCCCAACCAGCACCACAAATACGATCAGGGCGGCTAGCAGTAAGAAGGCATTCAGCACGATATTCAGAATACCTAAAATTTTGACATGCTGTTCCATAGGTTAAGATTGTCTCCTCAGAAATTAGCGCCGCAGGCCGGGGGGCTTGGGGGGTGACCCCC
>CALMIS010000083.1 GCA_937864185.1 uncultured Chloroflexota bacterium | reverse complement strand
CGGAAGCCGGCCTGGAACCTGCCATTCGAGACGCTTTGCTGGCTGAAGAGCCGCTGCCCCATCGCCTCGTGGTCAATGATGGCCTGCTGGTGTTTTTACGAGGCGTAAACTTGAATCGCGAGGCCGGCCTGGCCGACCTGGTTACGGCCCGCCTTTGGATCGAGTCCGGGCGGGCCCTTAGCCTGCGTGGACCGCGGCTCCAGGCGGCTCAGGATCTTCATGATCAGATCAGAGGTTACGGCCAGCCGGACAGCCCGGGTGATTTTTTGGTCGCTATGGTCACTCGCCTCCTTGATTGGTTGGGCGTGGTCTTAGAAGAAATGGAAGACCAACTGGATTCGCTGGAAGTAGACTTGTTAGACAACGCCCTGAATCAGGATTTTCGCTCCACCTTGCGCCGCTTACGTCGCCAATCTATTGCTCTCCGCCGTTACATTGCCCCCCAAAGCGAGGTTATCCGTAGCCTGGCCTACGAACGCGTCTCCTGGCTCAGCGACTCTCAGCGGACGCGGCTGCGTGATCTGGCCACTCGCAATCTCCGTTTTGCGGATGACCTGGGGGCGATCCGGGAACGCATCATCGTCATTGACGAGGAACTTTCCGTCCTGAACAGTGAACAGATCAATCGCACCGTTTTTGTTTTGTCTATGGTCACCGCTATTTTTCTACCCCTTAGCTTTATAACCGGCCTGCTAGGGATTAATGTGGGCGGGATTCCGGGCACACACTCGGAGTGGGGTTTTGTGGTGGTCTGCATAATTCTTAGTTTTATCGTCGCTCTGGAGTTGTTTTTCTTCTACTATTACCTCAAAAAGCGGCAGTTTTGACTCCTGCCGTCCCCATATCTGTTGATTCTCTGGCCTCTCTGGCGTTAAAGCGAAGACTGCACTGAGCCCGCCGCTGCTTGCCTCGGTATCTCTCTAACTCACTATTGCCCTGGTGCCATTTTTGTGATACGTTGAATAGAGGTTAAGGAGAAGCGCTGATGAAAACTTTGGAACAGCCGGACACGCCTCGGCTGGAGGCGATCGAGCCGGATCTGCTGCGCACCATCTTTGAGCAGGCTACCGAAGGCATCTTTGTCGCCGACTCGAACGGGCGTTTTATTGCGGTCAACCAGCGGGGGTACGACATGCTGGGCTACAGCCAGGCCGAAATTCTGCGGCTCTCAATGCTGGATTTGATCCCCCTTGAGAATCGCGCCGAGGCGGCTATCCCTCTGGCCGAGTTGCAGGCCGGCAAGATCATCCATCAAGAGGGCTGGCTGCGCCACAAAGAAGGTCACCGGCTGGCCATAGAAGTCAACGCGCACGCCCTGCCCGATGGCCGCCTGGTGGGCTTTGTGCGCGAGATCACCGAGCGCAAGCAGGTTGAAGAGGCTTTGCGCAAAACCACCGAAAATATGGCGGCGGCCCAGCGGATCGCGCATATAGGCAGTTGGGAAATAGAACTGACTCCTGACTTAGCGTTTGTTTCGCCTCAGTTATGGTCAGACGAGTGTTACCGTATTTTTGGCGTCGAACCGGGCTTGATGGAAATTACCAGCGAGCTCTTTTACAGCCGCGTTCACCCCGATGATCGGGAGTTTATCGCCCAGGTCTTGCGAACCGCCATCCAGGAGGGCACGGAGGCTTTCTACGAGTATCGTCTGGTGCGGCCCGATGGTTCCCTCCGCTACATCCAAGACCGGGCCAGAGTCATGCGCGATGAGGTCACCGGCCGGCCGCTAAAAATTATCGGTACAGTTCAAGATGTTACCGCTCGCAAAGAAGCCGAAATGGCTCAGGCTAAACTTGAAGAGCAACTGCGTCAGGCTCAAAAGATGGAGAGCATCGGCCAGTTGGCCGGCGGCGTGGCCCATGACTTTAACAATCTGCTCACCGTGATCCAGGGCTACGCCGAACTGATGCAGGTTCGGCTGGAGTCCGGTGACCCGCTCCGGCGGAGCATAGAGCCGATCCAGCGGGCCGCCGACAGCGCCGCCGCTCTCACCCGGCAACTGCTGGCCTTTAGCCGGAAACAGATGTTGGCGCCCACCAGTCTTGACCTGAACGAGCTGGTGCTCAACCTCCACAAAATGCTCGAGCGCCTCATCGGCGAGGATATTCTCCTGGAAACCCACCTGGCGCCCCACCTGCATCGGGTGTTGGCCGACCCTGGTCAGCTAGAACAGGTTCTGCTGAACCTGACCGTCAATGCCCGGGATGCCATGCCTACCGGCGGCAGTCTGATCATCGAAACTGCCAATGTTGAGCTCAACGAGGTTTACCTCAGCACCCATCTGGAAGCGCCGCTGGGCCCGGCCGTCATGCTGGCTATCACCGATACCGGCCACGGTATGGATAAAGAGACCCAGGCCCATATTTTTGAGCCTTTCTTCACCACCAAAGCGGTTGGTCAGGGAACCGGGTTGGGGCTGGCCACCGTCTACGGGATTATCAAGCAAAGTGGAGGTGACATTCACGTCTACAGTGAGCCGGGGCAGGGCGCTACCTTTAAGATCTATCTTCCGGCTGTCGAAACAACCTCCGGCTCCCCCAGTCTGGGCCAATTCCAGCCAGAGCTACCGCGGGGCAGCGAAACTATCCTGCTGGTTGAGGATGAAGAGATGATCCGCAAATTAATCCTCGCTATCTTAGAGAAAGAGGGCTACACCCTGCTGCAGGCCAGCCGGGGCAAAGAAGCCCTGGCCTTGGTTCAGGCCAATCCAAACCCGATCGATCTCTTAATCACCGACGTAGTGATGCCCGAAATGAGTGGGCGAATTCTGGCCGAACAGCTCGCCACACTACGGCCCGGCCTGAAAGTGCTCTATATCTCTGGTTACACCGATGACGCCGTCGTCCGGCACGGCCTGCTGACGGCAGAAGTCGAGTTTCTCTCCAAACCTTTCTCTCCCACCGCCCTGATCACCAAAGTTCGCCACATCCTCGATCGGTAACGCCCGCCGATTTTCTTGGCCGCGCCCGGACGAATTGGCCCCCTGCTTGAGTTGCCTTTCCACCAAAAATGACTATCCTCCTCCACTAACAGGCAAGACCCCGCAAGGAGTAAGAATGGTAGAATATCCCCTCTCTCAGCCTCAAGCGAGTATTATCGTGGCGACGCATAATCCGCCGGATCTGTCTTGGTTGTCTGGCACACTGACAGAAAATGGCTATAACGTCCGTCTCCACTTCGATGGCCCCTCGGCCTTGACCGGAGCCTGGGCTGACCCGCCGGCTCTGTTTTTGCTTGACGTCGATCTGCCTCACCCCGGCAGCTACGAGATCTGCCGCCGTTTAACCGGTGACGAGCGCACCGCCACTATCCCGGTCATCTTTATGATCCCCTCGGCTGAGCTTTCCCAGCAAGAGCATAAAGCCAAGCTTTTTGTCGCCGGCGGGGTCGATTACATCACCAAACCTTTTCAGGTAGACGAGGTCTTGGCCAAGTTAGAAACGCAGGTAAAGTTATCCGTCCTGCACCGGCAACTGGTTGCCCAAAAGACCTTACTCCAGCAGGAACGGGTGGCCCGCACTGCCTTGGAGGAGGAACTTCAACGGTCCAGCCTCCTGCTGGCGGAGCCGGTGGGCGTGGCCTCTGCCTTCCACCCGACCGGCAGTCAGCCTCCCTACCACGAATTTGGCGATCTAAATCTGCCGGAGTCTACCCTCCGCTTGACCCGGTTGACGGTGGAGCAACTCCCTGATGCTTTATACTGGATGGACTCAACCGCTCGGTTTGTAGATGTCAATGGGGCAGCATGTCGCATGCTCGGCTACACCCGGGCCGAGCTGCTAAACTTGTCGCTCACGGACATCGACCCCGAATTTGTCATGGATGAGTGGCAGGCGGGCTGGCAATACATCAAGGCCAAAGGCAAACTCACCCTAGAGCGGATACACCGCACCAAAGCTGGTCGGCTCATTCCCGTGGAAGTGATGAATAACTTCATTCAGTTCGGTGACCGGGAACTCAACTGCTCTTTTGCTCGAGACATCACCGCTCGCAAGCAAACGGAGGCCGCGCTGTACAAGAGTGAGGAGCGGCTGCGGCAGGCTATTCGGGTTTCGCGGATCGGTATCTTTGATCACAACCACCCCACCGGCTCCACCTATGTCTCGGCCGAGTACCGGGACATGCGGGGCTGGGGACCGGAAGAACCGGTCACCATGGCCAGGACTCTCGAACAGGTTCATCCTGAAGATCAGGCCCGCGTTGAAGAGGCGATCCAGCGAGCTTGTGACCCGACCGGCGATGGAATTTATGACCTTGAGTACCGGATTATGCGTCCGGATGGCACCACCGGCTACCTGTCCTCCCGGGCCCAAACCTTTTTTGAGGGTACCGGCCCGGCGCGCCATCCGATCCGCACCGTTGGCGCCGTGCTTGACGTGACCGAGGCCAGGCAAGCCGAGGAGGCCCAGGCCAGACTTGAAGCCCAGTTGCACCAGACCCAGAAGTTAGAGACTATCGGCCAGCTAGCCGGCGGCATCGCCCACGACTTCAACAACCTGCTCACGCCGATTATCGGCTATGCCGAGTTAGGTCAGGCAGATCTCGCCCCCGATACTAAACTGTTTATCAACCTCGAACAGATCAAAACGGCGGCCCGCCGGGCCGCCAGCCTCAACGCTCAGCTCCTGGCCTTTAGCCGCCGGCAGGTTTTGGAAGTCCAGGTGGTCAGCCTCAACGAGATCATCACCGAGTTCCAACCGATGCTCCGGCGATTAATCTCGGAAGATATTGAGGTCAGGATCTCCCTGGCCTCGGCCCCTTGCCTGGTCAAGGCCGACCGAACCCAAATGACCCAAATTTTGCTAAACCTCAGCGTCAATGCCCGGGATGCCATGCCCAACGGGGGGACGCTTATTATCGAAACCGGTAATGTTTATTTAGATGAAGCCTACGCCCAAACGCATTTGGAGACAAAACCCGGCTACTATGTGATGCTCTCCCTCAGCGATACCGGTCACGGGATGGATACTAAAACCCAAGAGCACATTTTCGAGCCATTTTTTACGACCAAGGCGCAGGGCAAAGGCACCGGGCTGGGTCTGGCCACCATCTTTGGTATTGTCAAACAGCACCGGGGCAACATCTGGGTTTACAGTGAACCGGGCAAAGGCACCACCTTTAAGATATATTTACCCCAAGCCGAGCAGCCCGCTCTCCCGGCCACCATCGTTCTACCCGAGACGACCACAACCTCCGGCACCGCGACCGTGCTGGTGGTGGAAGATCAAGCCATGGTGCGCAAACTAACCTGTGAGACGCTTGAAGCCTACGGCTACACCGTGCTTGAAGCCGAAAGTCCGGATCAGGCCCTCCAGCTTGCCAGCACGCATGAAGGTCCGGTTCATCTGCTCCTGACCGATGTGATTATGCCGGTCATGAACGGTCGCGAGCTTTATGATAAGTTGACCACCGTCCGGCCCAAGCTCAAAGTGCTGTACATGTCGGGCTATACAGACAATGTCATTGTTCACCACGGTGTGCTGGACGAAGGCGTTAATTTCATCCAGAAGCCTTTTACTATTCAAGGTCTGGTTGAAAAGGTAAGAACCGCTTTGGCTTGAAAAGAACCGCCGCCTGAGCCTGTCGAAGGCGGCCCACCTGCTAGCGTGAATATAAGCCAGCGGCCTGCCCATAGCCTAAGGAGCCTACGCCAAGAATAAGCAACCGGACGAGCGCTTCCCCCACCAGCTTGGGAGCGGCTGCCCACGCGCCGGCTAACTGCCCCTTCAGCGCAAACAGAATCAGGCTGATCAAGACCAGCAGCTCGTTGCTTCTGGCGAGCCAGACCGGCTGCGGGTGGGCCGGCCCGCTGTTCCTCTCTCGTTCCTGGGCCTGATGATAGCGCTTGAGCTGAGCGACGATGAACTTTGCATCCATGCCTGCGCCGCGCAGCGTGCCCGAGGCCGCGTTTTGCTGTCTTGACAGCCCAGTATAGTAAAGGCCGGGTACGCTGTTGCTGACCCCGCGCCGGTGGTGAGCTTGCCCCGCCTGATCCAGCGCGCCCAGCCCGGCCAGGTAAGATAAGTGGGGCCGGTAGCCAGTCGCAAAGATCACAGCATCAACCGCCTCGTGAGCGCCGTCGCTCCAGACCACGCCCTCGGCCGTAAACCGCCGAAACATAGGCCGGCGATCCGGCTGACCCGCCGCGATCGCAGCCTGATAGCGGCCCCCATCAAAGACGGGGGTCGTGCGGTCACCCAGCCACTGAGTCCGATCCAGGCCGGTTTTGGCCAACCAAAAGTGGATATCCCGGCCTAGCAGGCGTTGCGACCGGTAGCGAATCGGTTCTCGCGTGGCCAGGGTCACCTGCGCCACGTCGGCCAGCTCGATGCCGATCTGGATGGCGGCGTTGGCCCCACCGACCACGACAATGCGTTGGCCCTCAAAGGGTTCCGGCCGGTGGTAATCAGCCGCGTGCAGCCTCTGGCCGCGATACTTAGTCTGACCGGGTAGATCCGGCCTATGTGGCCGGCCGAAGAAGCCGGTCGCCGCGACCACGGTCCGGGCCAAGAAGTGACCTTGCCCAGCCGTCACCACTCGAAACAGCCGACCCAGGCGCTCTACCTTTGAAACTCGGGCCCCGGTCTTGATCGGCAGCTTGAAGTGGGCCGCGTACCGGCGGAGGTAAGCCACCACTTCGTCTCGAGCCGGATAGCGATCGGCCTCACCCGGAAACGGCAGGCCCGGCAGGGCTGAATAGCGGGCCGGGGTGTTGAGCAAAACACTATCGTAGAAGTTGGGCCAGGAGCCAACCGGCTCGGGGCCGGCCTCCAAGATGAGAAAACGCAACCCGGCCTGCTGCAGATAGTAGCCGGTTGCCAGCCCAGCTTGACCGCCGCCGATTACGATCGTGTCGTATTCTGTCTTCATCGTTTCCATGGTGACCTCCACCTACTTAGTCGGGAAGATAGACCTCATAGGTTTTTAAAACCTACGAGGTCTTGGTACAATTCCCTCACACCCTTAGCCCTAAGCTGTGACCGGGATGCCGACGGGCCCTCGAGTCACGGCCGTAATGTCCTCCTGGACTTCAAGACGCTTAACCGTGAGCTTCTCGATCCCGGGATGCTGTCTGAGCGCGGTAATGATGGGACTGCGCAAGTAAGCATCCGCGGCAGCGGCACTCTCAAACAGGTAGACACCGGCCGCTTCCTGACCCGTTTCCCCAATCAGAAAGATCTTCCAGGCCAAACCTGCAACCTCGGCGATGGGGTGAGCCGCGTGCTTCGCCATCGCTTCATACTCAGCCTGCGGCATACGAACATCAAAATTAACCTGCACCACTACTTTAGACATGTTGAACCTCCGTTCAGTTAAACTGGATACGAATTAAACTCTATGGTTATGATGATAAGGCCATGTGGGTCTAAAGTTGTGAAAAAGTGATGAAGAGGGTATGAAAAAGTGATGAGAGGAATAAGCGTAACCAGCCGCTTAAGGGGGAACTATGCCACAGCGAATCAAGGATCGATTACTCCAGCAGGCTAGAAGAAGCTTTGTTGGCCGGGTGGCGGAGCTGGCCAGCCTGCTGGCTGCCCTGGAGGATGAAGGACCGCTGGTTACCTTTGTGCACGGCATCGGCGGTATTGGTAAATCTAGCTTGTGCCATGCCTTCGAGACAGAGGGCCGGACCCGGGCGGCCAAGGTCATCGCCCTGGACTGCCGGACGGTTCAACCTTCGGTCAAGGGCCTGCTTGAGGCGTTGAGTCAGGCGTTAGGAGAGACGTTCCCCTCGGTCGAAGCGTTGGCCGGGTATCTGGCACAGATCCACCCCCAACGCGTGATCTTGACCCTGGATACCTATGAGCTGTTTCGGCTCATGGATACCTGGTTGCGGCAGGCCTTTATCCCGGCTCTACCCGATAACGTCCGCAGCTTCTTTTTTGGCCGGGAGGCGCCGGTGACCGCCTGGCTGACCACGCCCGGCTGGCAGGGCTTGTTCCGGAGTTTCCGGCTGGAGCCGCTCGACCGGGCGACCGCGATCGCTCTCCTTGTTCAAGCCGAGGTCGACCCGGATCAGGTTGAACGCATCTATCACTTCGCCAAGGGCCACCCCTTGGCCCTCAAACTGGCCGCGGCGGCGATTGCTGAACGGCCTGATCTAAAGTTGGAGAACGGCGGTGGCCGGCCCGTCGTCGAAGCCCTGGCCCGCATTTACCTGGAGGACCTGCCCGATCCGCGCCTGCGCCAGTTGCTGGAAGCCGCTTCAGTGATCCGCCGGATCACCCGCTCCCTTCTGAGCGCTATGCTGCCCGACCTTGACCCCCAAGAGGCTTACGATCATTTGAGCACCCTGCCCTTCGTCGAGAGCAGTATCGAGGGCTTGGTTGTCCACGATACGGTCCGGCAGGCCATCGAGGTCGCCCTGCGAGCCTCTGATCCCAGCCAGTACCATGCTTACCGCCGCCGGGCCTGGCAGCGCCTCCGCCCCGAGTTGCACTCGATCAGCCGGCCGGAATTGTGGCGCTATACGGCCGATACCATCTATCTGATCCAGCAGCCCACCGTGCGTGATGCCTTCTTTCCAAACGACGCCCATCTCTACGCCATCGAGCAGGCTCAGCCGGCCCACCGGGCCCTTATTCAGCACATGACCGAGCGCCACGATGGGCCCGCCTCGGCTGCCCTCATCGACCGCTGGGCCCAGCACCTGCCCGGCGCCTTCTTCATCGTGCGCGACTCGGCTGATCGGGTGGCGGGCTATTATGCCTTGGCTCACCCGGCCGATATCCCGCCTGAGCTCCGGCAGGTGGACCCGGTCGTTCAGCGCTGGGACCGGCATCTCCAGGTTAAACCCTTGCCTGCCCCCCAAAACGCGGTCTTTATGCGCCGCAATCTGGCCACGGAAACCGGCGAGGCCCTGTCCGGCATTCAAGCGGCCTGCTGGTTGGACGTGAAGCGGACTTATGTCGCCAACCCGCGCCTGGGCCGGATCTATGTCTTGACCACCAACACGGCCACGTATCTGCCCATTATGGAGCAACTCGGTTTCCGTTTGCTGCCAGAACTGCGCCTCAGTCTGGACAACCTGACCTGTGACACCCTGGCCCTTGATTTCGGCCCGCGCTCAATCCTCGGCTGGCTGGCCGGCTTGGTAGATGCTCAGTACGGCCCGGCCGACCCTGAACCGGAGCCTGAAGCTCGGCTGGATGTCGAGGCCCGCGAGTTGGTGCTCGAAGGCGAGCGGGTCTCTTTAACCCCGCTCGAGTTCGGCGTGATGCAGTGTCTGGCGCAACGCCAAGGCAAAGCCGTCTCTCGGGTTGATCTGTTGGAGGAAGTCTGGGGTTATGAGTATGATGGCGGCGGCAGCAACGTGGTCGATGCCGTCATCCGTTCCCTTCGCAAAAAGCTCGACGTTTATAGTAGTGCCATCGAGACGGTGCCGGGCGTAGGCTACCGTTTTCGCGGCTTTTCATCGATCCCGGGAGACTGACATGGCCGAAAATAACAATATCGCTACAGTGAGGGCGTATTTCAGAGCCTTGGAAGCGGGTGAAGCCGGCGAGCGCTTGAGTCGCTTTTTTAGCGAGCAAGCCATCCAGATTGAGCTGCCTAACAAGCTGAATCCGGCGGGCGGCACCAGTGATCTGGCCACCATCAAAAGGCGCTCGGAAGAAGGCAAGCATCTGCTGCAAGAACAGCGCTATGCCCTCATTTCCATCGTGGCTGAGGGGGATAACCTGGCCGTGGAAGCGGAGTGGACCGGCGTCTTGGCCGTTCCGGTGGCGGGGTTGCCAACAGGGTATGAAATGAAAGCTCACCTGGCCATGTTCTTTAAATTCAGAGACGGCCGGATTGTCTTGCAGCGCAACTACGACTGCTTTGAATCTTGGTAGTCGTTCGAAGGCGGCCGTTCAGCTTTGAGAACCCCGGGCTTGATCCAGGCACTCCATTAGCTTGTGTGCCACTTCTTGAGCATACTCGGCGTCAATAATGTTGTGACTGGCCTTGAAGTGAAACACGTCCAGCCCTGCCGCGGTTAGCGGCCCCCAGCCTAAAGGCGAGTCATCCGGATTGGTTGCTTCGCTCTCACTGGAGCGAAAAAGCGTGATCCGGCCGGGATATAAGATCGGTACATAGTCACGCAGGGCTTGGCTGTGACTCATTCTGAGGTATTGGAGCAGCAACGAGTCCGGCAGCCGTTTACCCAAGAGCCGGTACAGCCGGGCCGCGGTATAGATCGAGCCGCGCTTAACCCGATACTCTACGTTGCCCGCCACGTAGGCCAACTTCTCAGGCATGCTGGCTGAAGCTAAGCGCTTCATGTGCCCCTGGATTTTTTGTTTCAACACCATCGATGGATCAACCGCACGCGATTCGACAACCGGGATTGGTGCTCCGTCGCCTTTGTTGGCCAGCGGTCTACCCGAACGAACGGGGTTTTTGGTGTCCAGCATCAGCAAAAAGGCCACTTTTTCACCCTGGCGAAACAGTTGCTGGCCGACCTCAAAGGCGATCTCGCCCCCCATGGAAAAGCCACCCAGATAGTACGGTCCATGCGGCTGGACCTGGCGAATGGCCTCGACATAAAGACTGGCCATAGTCTCGATGCGGGTTAAGGCCGGTCGGAGCCCGTCCACCCCTTGCGCTTGGAGCGCATAAAAGGGCTGATCGTCCGGCAAGTGCATGACCACATCCCGCCAAAACAGAACGCCGCCTTCCAGCCCATGGATGCCGAAAAATGGCGGTCGGTCACTGTTGGTGGGGTTGATCGGCACCAGGGGAGACCACTGCAACTGCGAGTCATCCAACGTCGCCATCATGTCAGAGAGTTGCGCGATTGTCTCAGCCTGGAAAAGCGTGGTTAAAGGCAACCTGACACCCAGGTCGCGTTCGATGCAGGCAAACAAACGGACTCCTAAAAATGAATGTCCGCCCAGGTCAAAGAAGTTATCATGGATGCTGACCTGGTCGAGCTTAAATAGTTCCTGCCAGATCTTGATCAACTGCCGGTCTAGATCGTTGCGCGGTTTGTCGACCGCTCTCGGTTGGTCGGAGGGGGCTGACCACGAGTGAGCCGGCAGGGCCAGACGGTCAATCTTACCGTTGGGGGTGACGGGCAGCGCCTCCAAGAAGACGTAAGCCGCCGGCACCATATAATCGGGCACGCGTTGGCGCATGAAATCTCTGAGATCCGCCGGCGCCAGGCTCTGATCCGCGGCCGGCACAACGTAGGCCACCAGATATTTGTTGTCCGGCTCATCGCCCCTGACGCTGACCACACAGTTGCTGACCCCCGGATGCTCGCGCAGCACGATTTCCACTTCCCCCAGCTCCAGCCGCTGGCCGCGGATCTTCACCTGATGGTCACCTCTGCCCAGGAACTCGATTACCCCGTCGGCATTGCAGCGAGCCAGATCACCCGTCCGGTAGAGGCGGTCGCTAATCCCGTCGTTGAAGGGATTGGTGACAAACTTCGCTTCAGTTAAGTCGGGCCGGTTTAAATAGCCGCGGGCCAGACAGGGGCTGCTGACACACAGTTCGCCACTCTCGCCTGCCTTCACCGGCTGGAAATCAGAGTCAAGGATGTACAGTTGAGTCCCCGGCACGCTCCGCCCGATCGGCACCACTTCAACCCGATCAGGCTGCTCCGGCGGGATCGGATACGTAGCCACTACCCCCGTAGTCTCGGTTTGACCAAAGATATTCACCAGGTTAGCTTGATGCTGAAAGTCGTTTCGCCAGGTAAAGGGAATATCGGATAAAAGGGGCTCGCCAATGGACACAATTCGCCGCAGGTGGTTATCCAGCAACTGCTGCCGTTCCTCGGCCGGCAACTCAGCCAGACGCTGGATGGTGGTCCGCCAAAAGGAGGGCACTACATCCATCAACGTTATTTTCTTTGCTTTGATCAGCTCGAACATCAGAAGCGGATCACGGGCCTGGGCCGAAGTGGCCAACACGATGGCCGCGCCATAGGCGAGAGGCACCATCAACTGCCGGACGGACAAGGCATAGGCTACCGAGGCGGTGTGGAGATAGACATCTTGCTCGGAAATATCGAGGGCAGTGTATACAATCTGCACAAAATGACAAAGACTGCGGTGCGGAATCATCACCCCCTTAGGTTTGCCGGTTGAGCCGGAGGTGTAAATCACATAAGCCAGATCCTTGGCCGAGGCGATCTTCGGTGGGTTTTCCCCCGGACAGTTTGCCACCTTGGCCCAGTCGCGATCCAAGCAAATGACCTCGGCCGCATGCTGGGGCAGCGCCTCTAGGACCTCACTCTGCGACACGACCAGGGAAACCTGCGCATCCTCAAGAATAAAAGCCAACCGTTCTTGCGGGTAGGCCGGATCCAACGGCAGGTAGGCCCCGCCCGCTTTCAAGATGCCTAAAATTCCCACCACCATCTCCATGGAGCGGGTTGTACACACTCCGACCACCATGTCGGCGCTGACTCCCCTGCTCCTCAAATAGTGAGCCAACTGATTGGCGCGCTGATTCAAGGCCTGATAAGTCAGCTTTTCTTCTTCACAGCTTAAAGCCAACGTCCGAGGCGAGCGTTGGACCCGCGCCTCGATGAAGTCTTGAATGCATGTCTCAGTAGTAATAACAAATTCAGCGAAATTGTTGCTAACCATGTTTTCCGCCATATTTTTTTATTAAACGAAGATCATTCGGACACTATTGTTACTGCGCGCCTTGGGTACGGCCGAGGGGATTGGGTAGAACGCAGTTTGTGAGCACCTGAAACGGCGCTCGGGGCCGGGATTAAATGACATTATTAGCCAAATTATAAGCGGTTTTTTTGTCAGCGTCAATCAAATATGAGCCGCAGACTGGGCAGGCTATGGGCCGGGCCAACCGCGAATTTGGCGTTTAGAAGTAAGGCTGGCGTGTATCCCCGGTATATTAGGCCGGCCTTTATATCTTTTCAGCCCCCTTTAGGCTATACTTACTAGAGTAGAACAATTGCCAGGCACTCCGTAAAAATCGAGCATCAATCCTCAAATGAACTCCCAAGTTGAGGCGCAACAAGCCATCAGCATGTTTAACGGCTTCACTTTAGACGCCGTGAGTTGAAAGTAAACCTGGCTAGACCCCGGGCAGACCGCGGAATGGGCTCTAGCCGCCAAAGCCGGCGCAACCGGCGCTAAATGCAGTGAGGAGGATATAATGCAGTTCAAAGTTGGTGATTTTGTCGTTCATCCTGTCTATGGCGTGGGTCTTATTGTCAAGATTGTAGAAAAACGCCTCTCTGAGATGGAGGCTCCTCTCTACTACGAAATTACCTTGCCCCGAAGAACCGTATGGATTCCCGTCAAGGCTCAGGCGGCCATTGGGCTTCGCTTAGTCACAGCCAAAAGGGATCTTGATCAGTACCGCGCCTTGTTGAAAAGCCCCCCCGTTCCCCTGGATAACGCTCAACCGCAGCGACGCCATGAAGAACTGTCCAGGCGCTTGAAACAAGGTACATTTCCGGTGATGTGCGAAATTGTGCGGGACCTGACCGCGTCAGCCTGGCAAAGGCCGTTAGGCGCCACGGCCAAGGCCATCCTTAAGAAGGCTGAGGAGAAACTCTATCAAGAATGGGCCACGGCTGCCGAGATCTCCATCCCCGAGGCGATGAAAGAAGTGGAGACGTTGCTTCAGGCTACTCAGGCTCCCGCCCCCAAGTAATAGACCTGCCAGGCGCAACCTTCAAGGAAATGAAAGCAAGACGGATTTGAAAAATCCAGAGAGTTAGGGTGACCACCATTCCCATAAAAGAGCTGTTTGAGGCGCGCCATCACCTAAAAGCCGGCATCGATAAGACAGCTCAGGCTGTGGCTGTTACCCTGGGTCCTAAAGGGCGCAACGTAGCCCTGGACCGAAAGTGGGGCCCACCTATCCTTACTCATGAGGGGGCAGCGATTGCTGAAGCGATTGATCTGCAAAATCCTTACCAGAATATGGGCGCTCAATTGCTTAAAGAAGCAGCCACTAAGACCCAACATATCGCCGGAGACGGCACCACGACGACGATCGTCCTGGCTCAAGCGTTGGTTAGCGAGGGCTTAAAGAATATGGCAGCCGGGGCTAACCCAATGCTCCTGAAGCGCGGTCTGGAAAAAGCGACGATGGCCGTAGTCGCGGCTCTCAAGGCCCAGACCATCCGGATTTGTAGCGGGACGGAACTGGCCAATGTAGCCGCTGGCGCGGCAAAAAACCAGGAGATCGGAGAACTGATCGCTGATGTGCTGGACAAAGTTGGCCAGGATGGAGCGGTGACGATCGATGAAGGTCAGGGCATGGGTATTGAAATCCAATACCTGGAGGGCATGCAGTTCGACCAGGGATACCTCTCGCCCCTCTTCATCACCCACCTCGAGGCCATGGAAACCGTGCTTGAAGAGCCCTACCTGTTGCTCTGTGACCAGAAGCTCAGCCTTGCCTCTGACTTGGTACCGCTGTTGGAAAAACTCGTCCGGCTCAGCCATCGTAATCTGGTCGTGATCGCGGCTGAGGTAGGGGTTGAAGCCCTGGCCACCTTGGTGCTTAATCAACTGCGGGGTACCTTTAACCTGGTCGCCGTAAAAGCTCCCGGCTTTAGTAACCATCGCGCCGCTATGCTAGAGGATATTGCGATCCTTACGGGCGGTACAGTCGTTAGCGAGGAGACCGGCCGCCGGATCGAGTCCGTCACCTTGGCCGACCTAGGCTGCTGCGATAAGATAATTGTCACCAAGGATAATACAACCATCTTGGGCGGGCACGGTCATAAAGCCGCCCTCAAGGCGCGTATCAACCAGATCAAGAGCGCACTCGAACCTTCCATCAATGACGATCACCTTCAGAAACTGCAAGCCAGGTTGGCCGCACTCAGCGGCAGCGTGGCCCTCATCAAGGTTGGGGCTGCGACCGGGGTGGAACTTAAGGAGAAGAAACAGCGGGTGGAAGACGCGTTAAAGGCCGCTCGAGCCGCGGTTGAGGAAGGCATTGTCCCCGGTGGAGGGATCGCCTTCCTTAATGCAATTTGTGCTTTGGATGGGGTCATAGTCCAAAACCCGGATGAAGCAGCAGGCGTAAATATCGTTCGCCGGGCGTTGGCAGAGCCGTTGCGGATCATTGCCCACAATGCCGGCCTGGAAAGCGCGGTAATCCTGGCAAACGTGCGTCGTCAACAGCAGGCTGAAAACAATACCCGGATTGGTTATAATGTTGTGTCGGCCCAGTACCAGGACATGGTGTTGGCCGGTATTGTTGACCCGGTCAAGGTCGTCCGGGGGGCGCTGGAAAATGCCGCCTCCATTGCAGCGATGATCCTGACGGTCGAGGTGCTTGTGACTCCAGGACTTTAAGAGATTGGATTAGCCTAATGGCAAATTGTAGAGTCTACAACCATTTGAATGAATTCATAGGGCATGTGGAGCAGGAGGGTGGATACTACAACCTCTACCGGGGTTGGACTGACCACGTTGGCTGGATACAGCAGGAAGGGGGATATTACCCCGTGTATCAGGCGGAGACCCAGCGGTGTATTGGCCGGATCAGGCTAGAAGGGGAAGATTACAACGTTTATCGCTCCTGGACCGACCTGGTGGGCCATCTCCGCCGAGAAGGCGGCCACTATCGAGTCTATGCAGCCCAGACCGGCCTGGTCGGGTCGGTAGAGTTGGAAAATACGTTTCAGGTGATCCCTCTCTTGCTCAGTGGCGGGGCGGCGCTGCTGTTGCTGATATAGCCTTGACTCCTGTGAAAATAGCGCCGCAGGCCGGGGGGCTTGGGGGGTAGTACCCCCAAAACCCATTTTCATTCCCGGTCTCGAACCCCCGGTTCTGTTGGTCTCCCTTGTAAATAGGAGGGCAAACCTTGGTTTGCCAGCAGAGCAAGCTCTGCCCTCCATTTCCATTACTCGGTGTCGTCCCACTCGGGACTATCGCACTCCTGAGTTACAACATGGTGTCAAATAAGGTATGAAGATATAGGAGTCTTATGGATATTCCAGAGCAAGTAGGTCAGAAATCGGCTGAAGTAATTCAACCGGCTAAATTTCCAGAGTTGGAGATGGTGCTTATTCCGGCGGGTGAGTTCCTGATGGGCAGCGTGTCTGGTTTGGATCAAGCCACTCAGCCTAATGAGTACCCCCAACACCAGCTCTATTTACCTGATTACTACATGGCCAAGACCCCGGTAACCAGGTTCCAGTATGCCAGCTTTGTGCAGGCCACGGGTTACCGGCTACCCTCTCGCCGGGAGAATGTCCCCCCTGCGGCGGGTAAACAAGATCATCCGGTTGTCTATGTAAGCTGGGTTGATGCCGTAGCCTATTGTCACTGGTTTTCCCAAAGCACCGGCCGGATCTACCGCTTACCGACTGAGGCGGAGTGGGAAAAAGCCGCCCGGGGGACGGATGGTCGATTTTATCCCTGGGGCAACCTCTGGGATAGCCACCGCTGTAACACCCCTGAAAGCGGTCTCAATCAGACGACGCCGGTCGAAGCCTATCCTGATGGGGCCAGCCCTTACGGCGTGCTGGATATGGCCGGCAATGTCTGGGAGTGGTGCGCCACCCAATGGGGTAAGCCTTATCCTTATGATACAGGCGAGGATGAATGGCGGCCGGACTATCTGACGGCCAACGCTCGTCGGGCTCTGCGGTCCGGCTCATTCTATGACTATAGAAGCTATGCCCGCAGTGCCAGCCGGTGGGGCGAGCCTCACGAGTCCAGAAGCAAAGAGATCGGCTTTAGGCTGGTTACCACCCAGATCTAACCCCTGGTCAGTGGAGAGCTTAAGGTCTTTCTCATGGATAATCCGTCGAGTTAACTGGTGAAGGACGGGTGACAGGGTCAACCCTGTCACCCGCGCAAACCGGCTTACTTCAGGTGAGTGTTCAAGAAGTTTAGCACGGTCTCGATGTTCTCCTCGCTTTGGAAGACGGTGGTAAACCAGCCGTCGCCATGCCCCACTCCCGCCAGTAAATCATATTGAACCGCCAGCCCGGCGACTGCGAGTGCGTCGGCCAGCATTTTGGTATTCTCAACGGGTACGGTGCAGTCCTGCTCGCCCTTTTGAATCAAGAAAGGGGGATCGTCCGGGCTAATATAGCTCATCGGGTTGGCTTGCTGCGCCAACTCCGGCGCATCTGGTACGGCCACGCCCAGATAGAGGGACTCGAAGGAGTCGGCCGCATTGTGGGCTTGATCGCTGGTTGAGCAGCCTTGGGCTTTGGCTTGGGCGTCCATCTGCCCAAAATCGTTGGGGCCAAACCAATTGACCACCGCCTGCACCCGGCTCGAGACGCCGGCGTTACCCAGAGCCGGGTCGTCAAACTCGGCTACATCACCGCTGGTGCCCAGCATCGAAGCAATGTTCCCACCGGCGGATTGGCCAAAGGCGGCCATCCTGTCAGGGTCCAGCCGATAAGTGCCGGCATTGGCTCGCAAGAATCGGACGGCCGCCTTGGCATCGAGGATCGCCGCCGGGAAGGTCGCTTCTCCGGACAAGCGGTAGTCAATACTGGCGATGGCGTAGCCAGCCTCCAAAAAAGCCTGGCCCAGCGTCTGGTCCAACATACTTTTATCCCCCAACTTAAAGCCCCCACCGTGAATGTTGATGATCACTGGGAAAGGTCCTTCCCCGGCCGGGATATATAAGTCAAGTTTCTGGGTGGCGGAAGTGGGGGCGTAGGCCACGTCTTGATGGGTTGGGGTTAAGCTGGCGCCGCAGCCGGCCAACAGGCCGAGGGCCAGGATTCCTTCTAATAGTAAGGTGGCTACTCTTTTCATACTCTCCTATTCTCATAATTAAATCGTAACTCCTCACCCCCATGTCATTTCGAGCGACGAAGGAGCGAGAAATCCCTATAGGGCCACAATGAACGGGGCAACAGCGGGAAAATATACGCAAAAGCCGATACTCGCCTCGGTGAATTTATTCACCGTCTGAAATTGGAAAGCGTCCTCAGACGCTCAACAGAGCAGCCCGTGAGCGGGCTGGCCGCTTTCAGCCGGGGATCATCTTAATCCTCGGCAGCAGGCTCGCCAAGAGGCGAGGGGATCTTGGTTTTACTCGGCCCCCAGCGATTGAAGGTACGCATAGCTTTTGAGCATATTGTCGTCGCCGCCCACTTCCAGGGTGCTGTACTGGGCCGGTCCATCTTTGAGCACCTCATAGACCCCGGCCACATCGATCACGCCCTCACCCAGCGCGATCGGGCCAAAGCCGCAGCCATAGATCTTGCCCCGTTTGGCTTCCCAATCGGCGGGTAGATCTTTCCAGTGGACGTGCCAGATGATCTCCTTGAACGCCTTAGCCATGGCCACCGGGTCCGCGCCGCCTAACCAGGAATTGCCGGTATCCATATTGACCCCCAAGTTGTGAGGGTTACCCAGCCGGGCCAAAATCGCCTGCATGCCGTCGATGGAGTCGGTCAGGATCCCGTGCGGTTCCAACAGCAGGCGGACACCCAGGGCCTGGGCCAGGCGGACCGGCTCGTGCAGCTTTTCGGCCACGGTAAAGATGCGTTCAGCCTCGGTTAGGTGGTGGCCCCACTCCGTCTTGGGGTCGCCTTCGGTGGTAATCACATCGGTGACGCCCAGACCGGCCGCCAGCCGGATGGCCTTCAGGATCTCGACCGTGCCGTAAACCGCCGGGGAAGTGGCATCGAGTAAATTGGCATGAGCGCAGACGCTGGTGATGGTCAGGCCATGTCTGGCAAACATGGCTTTGACATCTGCCGGATTGGAGTCGAGGCTAACCGCGCCGGTAAAGCCAAACTCGTTGCCCAACAAGCCACCGGAGTGGTTGTCGGTGACATCGGCGTACTTAAAGCCCAGGCCGGCAATCCGGGCTAACTGGTGATCCATCACCGCGAAGGGATCGATCAGGGCAAAACAGCCAACTTTCATAAGTATTCTCCTTTGAAAACTAATTGTGCTATAATAGGGCCACGCTCAGTCATTAATAGGTTTAGCCTGAAAGCGAGGTCAGACACCGTGAGTCTACTTGTCAGTATGGTCAAATCTGTCTCTCACTTCTTGCGCCGTCAGTTGATGCAAGAAGTGGCCGATGAATACGCCGCCTGCCTGGATTGCGTAACCACCGCCTGCCCGGAAGAGCGCTGGCAGACCTGCCGGCGACGCCTCAACGCCGAGCAGGCCATGAAAGACTATAGGCGCCAAACTCATAATGACATTTTGCCGGGGCAAGATAACCTCCAACCGCCAGGTGTGTCTTAAAGCTAACTGACCGGCCCGTTATCGATAATGACCAGCCGGTAGTGATCTCTATATGGAGGTACTCTTTTTCATAAAGCTCGATCCGGCCGATCTGCCTTAGCTCCCCCAGTTGCTGCTCACTGATCTCAACATACTCGGCCGGGGTCAGGTCTCGCCAAGTCAGCCGGCCCGCTTCAACCTCGGCGCGGCTGTAGCCGTGCATCCGGAGAAAGGCCTCGTTGGCGCTAATGAGGGTGCCGGCCGCCAGCCCGATCCGGACCTTGCCGGTGCGTCAAGGGGCGGGGGGCGTTAGACAGGGTAGATAAAGCATAAAGGTGGCCCCCTGACCGGGCTGGCTCTCGGCCAGCAGATGCC
>CALMIS010000082.1 GCA_937864185.1 uncultured Chloroflexota bacterium | reverse complement strand
GGTCATTGGCCATGACTGCCGCGGCGCGATAAACATCCGGATCGATCGAGTCGATGTACTCAACCGGTAAGGTGGGCCACTGCGGCTTAAACCACTCATAAAAGGAACGCATGCCTGGGGTCTCGGTGGCGCAGTGGCCGGCCGTGATCAGGGCCACCCCGGCGTCTCGGGCAAATTCAATGTCGCGCCACTCAATTACTTCACCGGTTAGCGCCGCGTCACAATTGTGGGCCAAGGCTTTGAGGACAATGTCGATAGCGCCCGGGCTGCCCCAATCGAGCGTAATCCGCCGGATCAGCCGGTCCGGCTGCCCGACAAAGCGGATACCGTTCTTGCCGAGTTTTCGAGCTATCTGCGTAGCCACCTTTTGGAGAGGGGCTGGATCTAGATCGTAAATATAGTGAGGGCTCACCTGTCGCGCTGACCAGCCGAGGACATCGGCCAGGGCATACCCCATGCCGTGCCGAGGGAATTGATCCCAGCCATCGTGAAAGCGATAGACAACCAGGTTGTGGGCTTCGATTAGCCGTTGCTTGACCTGTCCCGGTGGCGTCGCCTTCTTTTGTTCCAGATCGGTGGCGGGCACGTGGTACTCATCGCCGTAAGGGTAATAATAAGGGTGGTGGTAAAAGACCGGTTCATGAGCTATGATGAAGTTTAAGCCCTTCTCCGCCGCGCTTTGTAAAACGTGCAGATTGGGCAGCCAGGTAACGGCAACTCCAGTGATTTCGGTCGCTGGATCGCCGGCCATAATGCCGTCCACTTCCTCTTCCGGATGGGGAGCAGGAGCTGTCTGGGCTAACCAGGTGTGTAATTCGCTTGCTTTAATCATCTAAAAACCTCCTTAATTCTTTTCGTATAGGTAATTATTCATAACCACCGGCGGCAAAGCCCCGGATAAGATATTTTTGTAAAAAGAAGAATATCAAAATGATGGGCAGGGTAGCGACCGTACTCGCCGCCATAAGCAGACCAAATTTAATATTTTGCCCGCCGCCAGTCAACGCAGCCAGGGTGACGGTCACCGTCTTTAACTCGTCCGTGCTAATCAGGACTAGGGGATAAAGAAACTCACTCCAGCAAAGGATAAAGACAAAGATGGCGGTCGAAATTAAGCCGGGCATCGCCTGGGGCAGGACGATCCAGAGAAAAACCTGAAAGCGATTAGCGCCATCAACGACCGCCGCTTCTTCCATCACCTGGGGAATTGTTTGGAAATAGGCCCGCATCATCCAGATAGCAAAGGGCAGGGTGAAAGTCAAGTAACTTAAGATCAGCCCCGCGTGGGTATTGATTAATCCGGCGGCTTGCAAGACCAGGTAAAGTGGCAAAAGTAAAACAATGGATGGGACCATATAGGTAAACAACGTAAAACGAGCTACAAATTCTCCCCAAGCGGTCTCATAGCGAGTAATGGTGTAGCCGGTCATCGTGGCCAGTAGCAGAGAAAAGGCGGTGGTGACCAACGAAATCCATAAGGTATTTAGCAAGTGAGTCAAGATTGTTGTTTGGCGGAAGAGGTCGGTGTAGTTGGTGGTTACGATTTGACGAGGAATGACCGTTCTTTCAATGGAAACCTCGGCAAACGTCTTTAACGAGGTGGCGATCATCCAGTAGAAGGGAAAAACAATGAGAATAAGTAAGATCAGGACTCCCAAATAGATCCATAGTTTACCAAGCCAACTCCGTCTCACTATAGACCTCCTATTCGATCGTCATCTTCTTAGAGGCCGAGTAGGCATAAAAATAGCCCAGAGCCAGTAAGGTTAAAAAGAGCATTAATGATGTAGCCACCGCTGTGGCATAGCCCATCCGGAACTTTCCAAAGGCTTCTTGATAGGCCATAATCGGCAATACATAAGTGCTATTAATCGGCCCGCCACCGGTCAACAACCAGATCATATCGAAGTTGCGAAAAGCCCAAATCGAACGGATAAGGACAACGACAATGAGTACCGGAGTCAGTAGGGGCAGGGTTAAGGAGACAAAACGGCGCCACGGCCCGGCCCCGTCAATCGACGCGGCTTCGTAAATGACCGTAGGAATATTTTGCAAGGCGGCCAAAAAATTGATGGCGGCAAAAGGAAACCAGGCCCAAGCTGAAACCAGGATGACTGTCAGCATCGCAAAGCGCCGGTCGCCTAGCCAGGCAACCGTTTCTCCCAAAAGGCCCAGTTGGATCAGTAAATCATTGACCAGTCCCCGGCTGTTGAACATGAACTTCCAAATAAAGACCACCACAATAGCCGGTACAATGTAGGGGAAAATAACAATGCTGCGGAGCAGGTTGCGCCCGCGAAACGACTCGTTGAGCAGCAGCGCCGCAGCAATCCCCGCGATTGTGGAAATGACGGTTGAGCCTAAGGCATAAATAAGGCCATTCTTAAAGGCTACCCAGAAAACAGGATCCTGGAATAACTGAAAATAGTTATCAAGGCCAACAAAGACGGGTACGCCAACCAACGTATTTTGCGAGAAGAAACTCAAGATCAAGGTGTACAGAATCGGTACAAGTACGACTGTACCAGTAATGATGACCGTAGGCGCAAATGAAATCCAGAAAAAAAGTTGGTCATCAATAAAACGGAGCCGCCGTCCCTTTGGCGCAGAAATTCCGCTATCTGTAGACAATATGTTTTTTGACTCTCTTTTTATGATTTTCAATAGGCTATCGTAAAGTCAGGTGCAGGCCGTTCTTCATGGATACGGCCTGCACGTATGGCATGTTTAAACAACGGCGTAGTTGATATTTAACTTATATTAATTTTTTAAAGACACCCGGCCTCTTATCCGGCGAAGACTTACTCCTGGATAACTCGTTCGGCATCGACCTGCTCTTGCACCTTGATGATTTCGGCCTTAGCCCAGGCCGTGGCTTCCTCCGGCGACACATCTTCCAGGAGTACTTTCTGAATCATCTGGGGCAAAATGTTGGCCGAGTTGATCGCGCCGGAATATGGGTTGGGCGGATGATTAGGCGACTCCCACCCTAGACTTCGACCATAAGTTACGGCCTCGTAGACAATTTCCATATCTTCCAAATGGCTCTGAATCAGGGGATCCTCTGTATACAGAGGGCTGTTGCGATACGACTTGAGCGGTGGCGTCAAATGAATGGGTACGGTTCTTAAAAAGGGCAGCAGATATTCCGGTTGCATCATAAAGTCGAGGAATTCCTTGGCCTTCTCTTTGTTGGGGGCGTTACTAAGGATAGCGTGCGATTTACGGCTCAACGGGCCGGCCCGCATCTCACCAAGGGGTTGATCCATGACCCGGGTGACGGGGGCCAGGTCGGGATTATCTCTGGCGGTATGGACCAGCAGCCGTCCACCGTACATCGACATAGCCACGCGTTCGGCGACGAAGGCATCAATCGAGTCCCACCATTCCCAGGTTGAGGCATCAGGCGGCGAGAATTGATACAGTTCCTTTAGATAATTGAGCGCTTCAATGGACTCGGGCGAGTCAACCAAAGGTTTCAGGTCCGTATCAAACACAAAGCCACCATTTTGCCATAAAAAGACCTCGTAGTGCCAGGCCGTCCACTCCCCGGGACCGGCGGCAATGGCAATCCCGTAGAAGTCGCTGGCCGGGTCATTGAAGTGTTCCGCGGCAGCAAGCATATCCTCCCAGGTCTCCGGGCGGGGAATACCGGCCTCCTCAAACAAGTCCTGCCGGTACCACCACATCTCCGAGGTGAGGGCATAGGGAATGTCCCAATGGGTATCTTTGTACGGAATTGAAGCCAGTTCAACCACGTCATCGCCGTACTTTTCAAACCACCAATCAGCCGGTTCAAGCAAGCCGCGGTCCGCATAATATAGGAGCCGCTCGAGTTGCATACTGGCGATCTCGGGCGGCTCGCCGGCGGCCACCCGAATGGCCAGGGCTTGATCCATATTGCCTTGAAAATCCAGCGAGATACTAACGTTAGGATTTAAGGCTTCAAAATCGGCCGCGGCTTTGCGGTAGAAATCCTGGCTCTCAGGAGCGATCTCGTCGCTCATCAGATGAATAACCGTCGCGTCCTCTAGGCCAGGCTCGGCCAAGGTTTGCTGTGCCTCCACAGACTCCGAGGCGCTTTCAGCGGCCTTCATTGCGGCTTCGGCTTCAGCTTTGGCTGCCTCAACAGCAGCCTCAGCGGCGGCCAATTCCTCGGCCCCGGAGGCTGCAGCCGCTTCAGCCTGGCTTTGGGCCTCGGCCAAGGCCGCTTCGGCCGTGGCGGCCTTAGCTTCAGCAGCTGCCGCGGCAGCCTGAGCCGCTTCTAACTGACTTGTGTCAACGACTGGTTGCGCGGTGCCACATTTGACCATAAAAAAGGTGGCTAAAAGCAAGAGTAGAGTGGAAAATATCCATCGTTTTCTACGCATTTATTTGCTTCTCCTCTTTGTGCTTGACAAACAGACTATTGAATTGGTAAATGAGTTTCTGCTTTGTTTAAGCGATTTTCATCTCCTTTCCGGCCAGGTGGCAAATATTAAAGGTAAGCACCTAAGTTCCTTCTTGGTTTGTACCAAGAAGGAGTCAAAGAATAACTCAAACCTCTTCTACCTGGACTGAATGGGTAGAGATGGTTAAGCTATTAGGCCCTTCGTTGGAGCTATTTTGAACGGTGGCTTTTGAGAAGAAAGATTTCAGGGTCGGGGTGTCTAGCCGATATTATAGTCGTTGCCCCAGCTCGATGAAACAGGTAATAGAATCAGGTTATACCTGTTAATTTTAACAGGGAGTGGCCGGGGCAATAATGGGCAGCCCGAACTTAAGCAGACGGGTGGCAGTCGCCTGGTCATAATTTAGGAGTGTAGACTAAACTAGTGCACCCAACCGCAACGAGAGGCGTAAAGGGCGGCCTCGGTGCGCGAAGCGACGTTTAATTTTGAGTATATATTGTTCAAGTGAAAATTGACGGTGCGAGGACTAATAGATAGGGTGTGAGCAATTTCTTTATTGGTCATGCCTTTTGAAACCCGTTGCAGCACATCCATTTCTCGTTGGGTTAAGGCTGGGGGAATATCCAGGACGAAATTAATGGTCATGCCAAAACCGTGCTTTGGTCCAAACCGGGTTTCTACCATTCCGCCCAACTGTTCGATACAGTCGCGCGTGGCCGGCAACATGTGCTGTCCGGTTACTAACAGGCCGTTATCGGTCCAGATGAAGCTCAATTGGTCATTCCGATATTGCAGCCGAATACTGATTTGTGAGGCCTGAGCCTGATGGATAGCGCAAAATAGGGTATCTTGCGTAACCTGAAAAATGGCTGATTCAATCGAATGGGGAAGACGCTGTTCTATGGGATCAAAGGTTAAAGCAACGGGTAACCCATAGGAGCGAACTTCATGGTTGACCAGGACTTCCAAGGCTGGCACCAAACCTAAAGTTTCCAGGATAGTAGGGTAGAGACTGGTCTGTAACTCACGTGTTCGTTCCAGAGCTTGACGAGCCAGGTTGCTTAATTGAGAAAAAGCGGTTCTAACATCAAGATCGTGGCGGAAGGTTTGCTCATTCATCATTGATTGAGACAAAAGGTGAGTCAGAGGCTCGGTAACCACTGTTCGGAGTAACAAGGCGAGATGCCGACGCTCGGTATAAACAGCATTCGCCATGCCTTCAAATATAGCCTCGTTATCTAAATTTTTCTCAAAAATGGGTTTATTGTCCGAGGGTCGACCCGCGGCCTGGCCATGAGCGTCATGGTGATTAGTGGGGGGGGAGAGGGGGGGCGCTGCTGGTTTACTTAAGCCAGTCTGGGCCAGACTACGGACAATCATCTCCAGCAAAACCAGCAAATCCTGTTCAGGATATTGCGCTTGCTCAAGACTAGCCAAAATTTCCGCAGGGCTGGGTTGAGGCCCAGTTGTTTTGGTAAATCGCCCATATTCGTTTAGCATTTTCTTCTACCCCACTACGCCAATAAAAGCAACAACAATTTGCGGGATTATACTTTAGACTGTCCGCGAGGCCAATAACTTCTTTAATTCTCTACTCGGTTTCAAAGATGCCTAAGGCTAAAGCATTTCAGCTAGAATAGCCCGGCACTCCTCCACCGAGGCGGGCCGCAGGTTGTTCTGGATCAGGACCATGCGGGTCGTTTCCTCGGCGACGATGTCCCAATCCACAGCGGTCAGGTCGAGGTCCAAGGCTGCCAGCCGGGTCGGCAGACCCAGATTTTCGACAAACGAGGCCATTTTTTCGACCAAAGCCTCAGCTTCGGCTGTGGGCGGGAGACCGGCGATCTCATTTAGGGTTTGCTGTCGCGCCGGGTCGATAGCGGGCAAATTAAAGCGCAGCACGTGGGGCAGAATGAGGGCGTTGGCCAGACCGTGATGCAGATGGAGGTGGCTGGTCAGCGGGCCGGACAGAGCATGGATCAAGCCCAGGCCGGCGTGGTCCATAGCGATGCCGCCCCACAAAGCCGCCAGCATCATCGCCTGGCGGGCTTCGAGATCGTCGCCGTGATGGGTGGCCTGGGGTAGGGCCGTCCAGGCGGTCCGCAGGCCGGTCAGGGCGAATTGATCGGTGAAGGGGTGAGCGCGCCGGCCGCCATAGGCTTCCAGGGCATGAATAAAAGCGTCCATCCCGGCGGCGGCGGTTAGCCAGGCCGGCTGGGAGCAGGTCAGCCCGGGATCGATGATGGCCGCGTGCGGAAACATCGTCCGGCTGAGCACGCCTTTTTTGAAGGGATTGGCCGGATCAACGATGACGGCCACGCGGCTGACCTCGCTGCCGGTGCCGGCGGTGGTCGGCACGGCCAGCAAGGGATAGCTGGGTTGGGTAATCAGTCGGCCGCCCCATTGATAGTCGGCGTAGCTGCCGCCGTTGGCCAGCAGCATGGCGATCGCTTTGGCCACATCAATCGGGCTGCCGCCGCCGAGGGCGATCAACGCCTGGATGTTGTGCTCCTGGGCCAGGGCCAGCCCGGCAGCGACCTCGGTGGTGGTCGGATTGCTGCTGACGGCAGTGAAGAGGGTAATTTGGAAACCGCCGGCTGCCAGTGCCGCCGTGATGGGCTCCACCAACCCGGCCTGGGCCAGCCCCGGATCGCTGACAAACAGGACTCGCTTCACGTCGAGCGCGGTCAACTCAGCCTTGATCGCCTCGGCGGCCGGCTGACCAAAGATGATTTTGGTGGGCAAATGATAGATAAATGGATTAGACATCAATAGTTTCTCCTTACAACTACGGCCGCCAACGCCGGGTAACTTTGCGATTTGAGCCGCAGCGGTCGGCCAGCGCGGTGGCGGCTTGTTGGGCCTGGCGCAGGATAGCGGCTTCGTCATGGTGCTGGATGAGGCGATCCTTCATCAAAATTTTGCCATCGGCGATGGTGGTCACGACGTTTTCCTCACCGGCCGAGTAGACCAGAGTCGTGACCGGATCATGGACCGGCACAATCTTGGCCGAGTTCGGGGCCAGGACGAATAGATCGGCCTTTTTACCAACCTCGAGCGAGCCGATGTCGCCGGCCAGCCCCATGACCTTGGCCGCCTCGCGAGTGGCCCAATCCAGAACGGTCTGAGCATCCAGGACCGAGGCATCCTTGGCCGCCACTTTTTGCAGCAGCGCGCCAATCTTGAGGGACTCGATCATGTCTTGGGAGTTGTTGCTGCCGGCGCCGTCCGTGCCGAGACAGATGGTCAAGCCGGCGTCTCTCATCTGCAAGATCGGGGCGATGCCGGAGCCGAGATACATATTGCTGACCGGATTGTAGCTTACTTTGACATCATGCTTGGCAAAGAGGGCAATGTCCGTCTCGTCGCTGATCACGCAGTGGATGGCCAGCAAGTCCGGTCCCAAAAAGCCGACCTCGGCCAGGTAGGGGACAATGTTCAGACCGTGGCGCTGCTGGCTGAGAACATTATCGACTTCATTCTCGTTGATGTGCATCACGATGGGGATGCCGGCCTGGCGAGAAAAGGCCCGGGCGGCGACCAAGCCTTCGTCAGTTATCGTCCAGGGCGCGCCGATCGCCAGCCAGACGGCCAGCCGGTCGGTGACCGGATAGCGGTCGAGCAGTTGCCGGTACTCGGCCAGGAACTGCTCGATCGGCTTGATCAGTTCCGGCAGAACGCCGTACTCTTCGCCAAAATCGGAGATGATGGTGGTGTAACGGCTGCGCAGACCGCTGTCGGTCATCGCTTTGATGTTGGCTTCGTGTAGGCTAAAACTATGGGCGGCGTAGCTCATCTCAATGAGGCTGGTCACGCCGCAGTGGATCTGTTCCAGGCAGCCGGTCAGGCAGAAAAGGTACATCTCCTCCGGATTGATATGGATGGCCGTCGGCGCGGTCACGACCTCGACCCAGTCCTGGACCGGCATATCCTCGCCGAGCCCTTTGACCCCGGTCTGGAACAGATGGATGTGGGTGTTGATCAAGCCGGGAAAGACGGCGCTGCCTGCGACATCGAGTGTTTCCGCGGCGATGTATTGAGCGGCGATCTCGGCCGTGGAGCCGAGGGCCACGATCCGGTCGCCGCGGATGGCCAGGGCGCCGTCCTGAATGATCCGGCGCTGGTCGTCTTGGGTAACAATCACGCCGTGGGTGAGTAACAGATCGATCGTTTCCATAGCTGATCCTATTTCTCTTCTCTCCGCTAAAGGAGCGCGTAGGCGGCGGTGCCCCTCGGGCCTGCGAAGACCACGCCTTAACTGTCCGGCCAGACAGCGGTCAGTTCAGCCAGGTCGCTAAAAATGGCATCGGGGTAGATGCCTTTTTCAGCAGCGGTCTGTTGGTTGTCAACGCCGGTGGTCAGCAGAATGGTTTTTAGCCCGGCGCGTTGCCCGCCCAAAATGTCCGTATCCAGCCGATCGCCCACCATTGCGGTTTGATTGGGGTGGCTGCCCATTTTTTTAACGGCCAGCTCAAATAACAAAGATTCCGGTTTGCCAATGACTTTTGGCGACACGCCGGTTGCGGCCTGAAGGGCGGCCAGGGTGGTGCCGGCTTCGGGCACAAGTCCTTCCTCGGTGGGGATCAGTAAGTCGGGGTTGGTGCCCACCAAACAGGCCCCGCGCTGAATGGCCAAAACGGCGTATTTGAGTTTGTCATAGGTCAGGCCGGTGTCACCGCCGACGACCACCACCTCAGCAGGTAGGGTGGGATTATCGGTTAGGGTGAAGCCCGCTTGCCGGAGCTCATGCTTCAAGCCGGCCTCACCAATCACATAAATCGATGCATCCGCGTCAAAATGCTGTTTCAGATACTCCGCGGTGGCCACGGCAGCGGTCAGCACGCGATCTGGTGGCATCGAGACGCCAGCCTCGATAAATTTCTGCCAATACTGGCCGGGTGTTTTAACCGTGTTGTTGGTGACCACGATATAAGCAAGGCCGCGCCGCTGTAACAAGTCAAAGAAATCCACCAACCCCGGCAAAGGTTGATTGCCACGCCACAACGTACCATCGATATCGATGATGAGAGCGTAGATGCCTTCCAGGTTAAATTTGTGACTCATCAACTCATCGTCTAGAAGCATAATTTCCGACTGATTGCCTGATATCTGGCGAAGATTTCCCGGTACATTTTGCTCTGCGTTTCGTGGGGGACAATCTGGCGAGGCGGCTTTTGAAACCGGGCAATGCCTTCGGCCAGCGTGTCAAAAACGCCAATGCCTGTCCCGGCCAAAACGGCTGCGCCCAGAGCCGGCCACTGAGCATAGTGGGTTAGCGAAATGGGTAGACCGCTGACATCGGCCAAAATCTGAGACCAGACAGGGCTGCGTGTGGCCCCCCCGGCTACCCATAACTCCTCAACCGGCAGACCGGCCTGCTGAATAGTCTCCAAGGCCCAGCGCACCTCAAAGGCCGCGCCTTCCACGATGGCCCGGCTCAGATCAATGCGGGTGTGGTCCAGCCGTAAGCCCACAAAGCCACCCTGCGCTGTGCCGCCAGGCGTCTGCAGGCTGCCGCCCAGCGGCAAAAAGAGCAGGCCGTTGCAGCCGGCCTGGCTGCGGCTCAGGGCATCGTTAAAAAGAGCATACAGTTCGGTCCGGGGCAGAGAGGGGTTAGGTGGGGCAGATTGCCAGCATTGATTAAGGCACCACTCCACCGAAGCCCCGAACCCGCCCAGATATTGAGAAACAGTCCAGCGTTGGGGCGCCACATGAAAATTAAGGTTCATGGTGGGCGGAATAGCGCTGGTAGAAGGGCTTTCCACCACGCCGGTAATCACCCAGGCGGTGCCGGTCGCCAGCATCAGCTTGCCGGGGTCGGTCATGCCCATCGCTAGCGCGGTACAGCATTGGTCGTGCCCGCCGTTAACCACCTGGGTCTGGGAAGATAGGCCGGTCAACTGGCTGACTGTAGCGGTGACGTGTCCCACAATTGTTCCGGCCGGCTGAAGGCGAGCCAGGTGGTCAGGGGTAATGCCAACCATATCGCACAATTGGGGACTCCACTGGGCCATGGAGATATCAACCAACTGCATCTCGGCGCCGGTGGACAGGTCAGTGCAAAAGATGCCGGTCAGCCGGTAGTTCAAAAAATCAAGGATGCTTAAAAAGCGTTTGGTTTTGGCAAAGAGGTCGGGCTTGAATTGACGCAGCCAGGCAATGATCGGTAACGGCAGGCCGGGATGTAGTTGCCAACCGCTCAAAGTCCGAACCGTGGCCTCAAGCCCTGCGGCTTGCCACTGTTTTACTAAGGCCTCGGCCCGAGTGTCTAGCCAGGTGATCATGGGGTAGACCGGCGTGCCATCGGCTCCGGTCGGAATGACGGAACCGCTTTGAGCGGCCAAGGCCAGCGCCACAATTTGATGTTCAGACCCGACCTGGCTCACAATCTGCTGGATCACGCTGATCACTGCTTGCCACACCTGCTCCGGGTCTTGCTCAACCCAGCCGGGCTGGGGGGTAGCCAGGGGATAGCTCTGTTCAGCCTGAACCAGTTCTGTCCCGGCTAGGTCAAACAGAACTCCCTTAGTAGCATTGGTGCCAATATCTAAACCAAGCAGTACGTCTGGCATAGTCGTAGTTGGTTATTGCTCACTAAGCTAACGGGAAAATTGCTTGGGTGCGGGCCATCACGTCGGCTTCGGTGGTGGAAGGATAGAATTCCAGGCCGATCTCCCCATCAAACCCCAACTCGCGCATTTTCGCCCGAATGTTAACAAAGTTGATTTCGCCGGTGCCGGGCTCCTGGCGGGTGGGTACATCGCCAATGTGAACGGCGGAGTACAAATCGAAGTATTCCTCAAAGCTCCACAACAAATCGCCGGAACCGCGTTGCTGGTGATAAACGTCAAACGTCAAGCGAAATTGCGGGTGGTCAATCCGGCGGACCCAATCGGCCGCCAGCCGGGGGTTATCAACCAGTATTTTTCCGATGAAGTGGTACTGATTGAGACACTCCACCCGCACTTCGATGTTGGTTTGTTCCACCAACTTCATAATCTTTTCGGTCTGGTCCAGTAGATTGGCATACTGCTCGCCGGGGGTGTAGTTGCCGGAGAGCCGCTGTACAAAATCCACGCCCTTGATGGGTTCAATTTGGTTCGAAAAGATGTACAGGCAAGGGATATTATAGCGCTCCGCCATTTCCAGACTTTCCGCCCAGGAGCGCAACGTTCTTTCATTGTCGCCCGGATCGGCCAGCGAGCCCATATCATCGTCAAAGGTGGAGTAGAGTTGACCTCCACACCGCTGGCACTCGGCCGCTAACTCGGCAATGGGAGCCTGTCGCCAGAAAAAGACGTTGAACTGCTTTATGCCTAAAGCCGCAAACGGAGCTACGCGCTCAAGCAGCGGCCTGTCGGTAAACCAAAAATCAAGATAGCCGGTGTATTCCATCGTTCAATAACCCGTAGTCGGTAGTCAGTAATCGGTAATCGGTAGTCGGTAGTTGGGTAAAAGCAAACCATCCGACTACTGACTACTGAATTATGACATGACCAAGCCGCCATCAACTTCTATGGCTTGGCCGGTGATGTAGCGGGAGTCTGGTGAAGCTAGAAAAGCCACGACCCCGGCGATTTCCCAGGGTTCGGCCAGGCGCTTCATAGGACAGTCGTTGGCGCGCATCTGCAGCCATTCTTCGCCAGTCATACCGTTTCGACCACCGACCTCGGCGGCGACATTTCTGACCATGTCGGTTAGGGTATTGCCGGGACAAACGGCATTAACCGTGACGCCGTAGGGAGCCAAATCCATAGCCACCGATCGGGTCAGGCCGATGACGCCACTTTTGGACGCCGAGTACTCGGCCGAGGCGGGAAAGCTAGTTTTGCCGGCCATCGAGGAGATATTGATGATACTGCCTGACTTTTGTTTCATCATGATCTCGGCCACGCCCTGGTTTGAGAGAAAGACACCGGTCAGGTTGACATCAATGAGCCGCTGCCACTGCTTTAGCGGTACTTCGGGTAGGGGTGAGCCACTGTAGATCCCTGCCGCCGTTACCAAGACATCGACCCGGCCCCACTTGGCGATGGTGGCTTCCACGGCCGATTTGAGACTCTCGGCATCGGCCACATCGCAAGTTTGTGCCAGGACCTCTACGCCCAAGTTTTTACACTCAGTGGCGGTGGCTTGGTTGGCTTTTTCATTGAAATCCAGGCAGGTGATATGGGCTCCCTCCTGGGCAAATCTGATAGCGCACGCCTGGCCAATGCCACTGGCCGCGCCGGTAATAATAGCTACTTGTCCAGTAAACCTTTTGAGTGACATCTTGCCTCCAAATAGTGTGGGTTTATTTAAAACTCCGCACCCCTCTCTGCGTGCCACTTACCAATGGCCTTCTGCTGGATCCAGCCAAACAACTGGAAGACCACCACCCCCAGCAGGGATGACATAATGATAGCGGCCAGCAGTTGTTCGCCCATCAGCCGGTTGGCATAGCGTTGCAGCAACTGGCCGATGCCGGGATCGCCGCGGCCAAAGAAAAAGTCACCCACAATGGCGCCGATGACGGATAGGCCGGCCGAGATACGCAGCCCGGCAAAAATCGCCGGCAGCGCCGCTGGAAACATCAGTTTGCGCAGCCGGGTTAGGCGACTCACCCGTTGCAGGGTCAAGAGGTCGTGCAAGCCGGAAGGGGCGGAGAGCAAGCCAAATAAAGTATTGACGATGATGGGGAACAGGGAAATAATGATGCAGACGATTACCCGCGCGCTGATGCCGAACCCAAACCAGAAGCCAATCAGCGGCACAATAGCCAAGATCGGAATGGCCTGGAGGGTGACCGCATAGGGAAACACGGCCCGCTCGATAAGTTTGCTCTGGCTCATCAAGGTAGCCAAGGTCAGGCCGATGGTAATGGCCACCGTTAAGCCGATGAAGGCGACGATGGTGCTAGACCACAAGCCGCCCAAGATTTCGGAGAAGTTTGCCCAGTTAGCAAAGCCAACCTGCCAGACTTGATGCGGGGGACGCAGCAAGAAGCGACGTTGTTCATCGAGAACGACGTAGGAGACTAAATACCAAAACCCCAAAATAAACAGGCCAAGCACGAGCGGCGGCAGAAAATTGCGCGCGCCGCGCTGGACGGTACTTGCTCCTTGACGGGGAGATTTGATGGCGCTTGCCGTGGCTTCGGCGGCGACGATATCGGTTTCAGTTAATTGTCTCATGCGTGAGCCTCCAGAAGTGCATGCGAAATCTCTCGACTCAGCTCGCCAAAAGCCGCATCGAAGCGCAGATCAGGGCTTCTGGGGTAGCTGAACGGCACATCAAAAGTAGCGATGAGCGTCCCCGGTCGGGCCGACATCACGTGAACGCGAGTCGAAAGGAATACGGCTTCGGAAATCGAGTGCGTAATAAAGAGACCGGCAAATTGTTCTCGCTCGAACAGTCTGAGCGTCTCCTCGTTGAGACGCTCTCGGGTGATCTCGTCTACAGCCCCAAAGGGCTCGTCGAATAAAAATACGGGCGGTTTAAGGGTGAGGGTACGGGCCAGCGACACTCGCATTTTCATGCCGCCGGACAGAGATTTGGGGTAGTGGTTTTCAAAACCGGAGAGGCCGACCAACTCGATTGCCTCGGCAGCCTTTTGCCTTCTTTCTTGCCCATCCATGCCTTGCAGTTCTGCCAGTAATTCTACATTGCTCTGCACGGTCCGCCACTCCATCAGGGTGGCATCCTGAAATACATAACCAAGCCGCTCACGATCCACCGAAACCTGGCCCGTGGTCTGCTGGAGTAACCCTGAAGCAATGCGCAGGACGGTTGATTTTCCGCAGCCGGAAGGGCCAACGATGGTCACAAACTCTTTAGGGGCTACATCAAAGGTGACATTCCGCAAAGCTTCGGTGCCGTCCGGAAACCTCATCCCTACATTTGAGAAGATCAAAGCTTTACCCATTGCCGGGGGCGTATTCTTCATGCTCATAACTGCACGCCCGGATAGGTTAGGTCGCCTGGAGCGCCTCTTAGCTGTCCAGGTGGACCCTTGATCGGGTTCGACAGTTGGTCAAATCTCATTTTATACTCTCCAGGTTGGGGCAACTAGAAGGTTGGCGTGCCGAACGAGGTGGCACTGTGCCGTCACGCCAACCTTCACGGAATTATTATGGCAAGCCGATAGATTCGTCAATAAACTCGTTGGTGATGATGTCGGATGCTTGTAAACCTTCGGGCACCTCGAGACCGGCGGCGGTCATCTGGTCAATTACGCCTTGAACCCGGTCGGGGTCCATATTGCCTATAACGTCATCGGGGCCATTGGCCACCAAGCCCAACTCGATCTGGGCATTAACCGAGTATTCGGCCAGTTCGGGGCTGTAGACCCAGAAGTCCTGATACTTTTCGACGGCATCAACAATGATAGCGTTGGCTCTATCGGGGCTGGTGACATAGTCAACCGTGGCTTGCTGGACAATGGGCACCAGTAGTTCCAGGCAGGGGCGAAGCGTTTCCAGGTCAGCGGTTCGAATGGCCAGAGCCTGGGAGTAAATCTCAAAGCCAGCATCGTGGATTAGTTCGAAGGCCACCGGCTTACCCCACTCGTCAATTTCGTTTTGGTAAACGTATGGCTCAGCCGAGGCGAAGCCTTGTTGGGCCACAGCCCCGTTTTCAGCCACCCAGCGGGCGGGTGAGCCATCATAGGAGGGGTCAATCTGGTCGGCGGAGACAATGCCTTCGTTGACAAAGACATCAATGAAGGTGCCACCGGCAAAGACCTGAATGGTCGCATCTGTTTTGCCCAAGTCAGCAATGGTCTTGACCTCGGGATAGGTTTCGGGGTCCCACATAATAATCTGGGGGTTTTTCTCAAGGGGAGCGATAACTGACAGGGTGGGGGTATCTTCCGCTCCGAAGACAGCCTCGTTAGTGGAAACGTAACCCAAGGTGATGTCGCTCTCGACATACATCTGCTGAATGGGCTGCTGGAAGCCGATGGCCGGACCACCGGTGCGCACCTCAATGTCTACCCCGGTCTCCTGCCCGGAGGCAACCAGTGATCCCCGTACCACTTTGGTGTCGGTGTCAACAACGTAATCATCGCCCACCATTTCATACAAGGCCCCGTGTTCCGCTTCGGGGAACCAGTCGGTCTGGATCACAACCGGGCTGGGGCAGACTGCTGCCAAGTCAACCACCTCTTCAGTGGCGGCTTCTGCCTCTTCAGCAGGCGCTGTCGCTTCTTCAGTCGGGGCCACTTCTGCCTCTTCGGTTGGGGCTGCCGCTTCTTCAGTCGGGGCGGCGGCTTCTTCCTCGGTTGGGGCTGCCGCTTCTTCAGTCGGGGCGGCGGCTTCTTCTTCGGTTGGGGCTGCCGCTTCTTCAGTCGGGGCGGCGGCTTCTTCCTGCTCTTCTGCCGGCGCTGCAGTGGGGGCTTGTTCGGTTGTTGGGGCCGCCCCGCCACAAGCTGCCAGAATAAGAGAAAGCAACCCTATCAGTAAAATTGGAAACCAAAGGCGTTTCATGAAAGTTCTTCTCCTTCTCATATTCGCGTTAATTGAACGGTTAAATTTACAGCATCTGACTGAATACTTCTATAACTTACCACCTCCTTTCACCGTAAATCTCCATCAACATAAACGCTGTCGCCTCGTTTAAGTGGGTGAGCAGCTTCGTCAACCGTAATTTGAAGTCACTCTTGAAGTAGAAGAAACCACTGCTCGGTTGGTTTATAGAGAGATCATTTTGAACTCATAAACCTGTTTTTGAATATAACCCGAAATTGACTAAAGCTTCGGTTTTGTCAGATTGATTGTATGATGTTTATCTGGCTCTTCTATCAGCCAGAGGCTGGCAATTCGACGGACACCGGGGTCCATTCTGGTGAGAAGGGGCGTCATTGTTCCCATCCACAGTGAGGGCAAACCTGACTAAAAAAGGAGCGTTCAGGGTCTAAAAAATTTTGAACACATCGCTTAGGAACCGGCTATAGTATTACTAAACTTTGTGTTCTAAAGGAATACGAGATATTAGCACGGAATCCTATTCTACACAAAATAAATCATTTTGACCAGTCTAAAAAAGAGAGGGCGTGATAGCGGTAATGAAACGAAGGGGCTCCTCACTTTTTGCGACCAATCGCCGCAGGTGAATGCCTTCAAAGTAGATACTATCGCCGCTGTTCAGCAAATAGACCTTTTCTCCCAGTTTGACTTCAAGCTGGCCTTGGATGACATAGATGCATTCTTCGGTGATTGGCCGGGGTAACAGAGTAGCAATGTTGCCGTCCTCCGGCTTTAATTCAACCATAAACACATCCATGGGTTGTTTTAGATCTATGGTTAACAACTCAAAAACAACCTGAGATCCCGGCAGCGTTAACTTTAACCGTTTATCGGCAGTAACAACCGGATTTTTGCTTTCTAAATCTATCAAAAAGTTGGAATCGGACAGAGGGACATCGAGGACTTCGCTAATTTTGTGTAACGATTCAATGGAGGGCGTAATTAAATTGTGCTCAATCTGGCTTAGAAAGCCGGGGGTCAGCCCAACACGTTCTGCCATTTCCCGCTGGCTCAGGTTTAAGGCTTGTCGCCGTTGCTTGATCCGCTGGCCAAGCTGCATCGGTAACCCTTCTTTAACAAGACTCGACAATCGGTTTTTTTGGAGCAGAGAGTTGTAAATAAAACTAACTTTTTCTGGTAAAACTTGAGTATAAGGGAAGAAAGTTTAGTTATACTTGACAACTTATGGAGCTTAAGTTATCATAAGTTCACGTAAAAGTCAAATTCCGGACAGCTTTTGCCATTCGATTTGATCTCATTTTAGGTCCTTTGGGAAGAGGATTAAGGAGGTAAAGAATGAACCCTGATGGTAAAATTGCCTTTGTTACTGCCAGTGCCCGCCGAATAGGCAAGGCGACCTCATTGGCCCTGGCGGCAGCAGGGGCTAACGTTGTGATCAATTACCGCACTTCAGCCGATGAAGCCGAAGCGACAGCCGCCGAAGCTCGCGCTCTGGGCGCGAAGGCGATGACGGTTCAACTCGACGTAGCGGATTACCGCAGTGTTGGGGCCGCCATTACAAAAATCAACAATGAATTTGGCCCCATTGATATTTTGGTTAACAACGCCTCGCTTTTTAAGCAGGCCCCTCTCCCTACCACAGACTTTACGATCTGGCATAATAGCATTGATGTAATCGTCCACACCCCTTTTTATTGCGCCAATGCGGTAGCGCCCCATATGCTGACAAAGGGTGAGGGCGTTATTATAAATATTGTTGACTTATCAGCCTGGGAAGCATGGCCCGGTTACGCCGCTCATAGCGTGGCCAAAGCGGCCTTGCTGGCCTTGACCCGTCAACTGGCCCTGGAACTGGCTCCGGCGGTCAGGGTTAATGCGGTTGCCCCCGGCCCGGTTTTACCTCCTCTTCACTTTACGGATGAAATGATTGACCGGACCGCCGATAAGACCTTGCTGGGCCGGTGGGGGACCCCGGAAGATGTGGCCGAAACCGTTCTGTTTTTGGTCAAGTCTAATTACATCACCGGCGAGTTTATCACCGTGGACGGGGGTGAACGACATGGGCATCGCAAATACGAAGCCGGCTAAACAAAGATGGCGCCGCAGGCCGGGGGCTTGGGCGGTGTCCCTTCAAATGCTCCTCTCCCCCCACTCAATTTGATCGCACCCAAAATGAAAAACGTGCTGCCGCAAAGCGCAGAAATGGTGACAAGAGAAAATGTCAATAACCCGTAGAATGAACCGAATTTTCAAGCCCGACGGCAAGGCTCTGATTGTGGCTCTGGACCACGGCCTGCTTGATGGCGCTTGCCCCGGTTTGGAAAAGCCGGCCGAAACCATTGCTAAAATTGTGGAGGGCGGAGCCGACGCCGTTTTGACCTCTTATGGCATTGCCCGCCGCTTTGCCCGCGAGTTGGCCCCGTTGGGGCTTATTTTGCGCGGTGACGGAGCCGCGACCAATCTGGGCAAAAAGAGCGATGGCCCCAGTTCCTCACTCTTTTTTGAGGTGGAAGAGGCGTTGCGTCTGGGGGCCGATGCCGTGGTGGTCACGGCGCTCCCCGGCTCGCCCAAAGAGGAGGCGACGCTTAAGAACCTGGCGACGATGGTCAAGGTGGCGCATAGCTGGGATGTCCCCGTGTTGGGCGAGATGGTGCCCGGCGGCTTCAATAGCGGGCCGGAATATCGGACCCAGGAAAACGTGGCTATGTCGGCCCGGATTGGCGTTGAGTTAGGAGCTGATTTTATTAAAACACCCTATGCTGCTGGCTTTGAGGCCGTGACCGGCCCCTGCTTTTGCCCCGTCGTGATTTTGGGCGGTTCCAAACGGGGCAGTGAGCGTGAGATGCTGGTTGATATCAAAGCTGCGGTTGAGGCGGGAGGGGCCGGGGTCGCCATTGGCCGCAATATCTTTCAAGCAGACAATCCCACCGCTATGACGGCTGCCGTGGCCGCTATTTTGCATCAGGGGGCGTCGGTCGAACAGGCCATGGCGATGATGCGGTAAAGGTACGGATGGAAGGCGAACAATCTCTCAAGTTAGGCCGGCGCATTCAGGAACGGCGCGAACAAATGGGTTTGAGCCTGCGCGAATTAGCGAACCGAGCCGGTGTGACGGCCAGTTTTCTCAGCCAGTTAGAACGGGGCCAAAGCAACCCCTCTCTCAAATCGCTTCAGGCTATTGCCAATACTTTAGATGTGTCGATCTTTTATCTGTTGGTAGAGGAAAGTTCCGACAGCCACTATTTGGTCCGCAACCGGCAAGGCCCTCACTTCTTCCTGTCCGACTCAAACGTTGATTTGGAAGCGATATCGCCCGGCCCCAGAGTAGACAAAAAAATGTTGGCCTTTGTGGGGCGACTCCAACCCGGCTACGATCACGAGGTTGTTCCTTCTCGTCTTTCTACTCAAGAGTGTATTCATATCCTTAAAGGGTCCCTCCGGGTAGCATTGGAAGCAGCCGACTACATCCTGAAGACCGGTGACAGTATGACCTTTGACGGAATGGATTTGCGCCGGTTAACGGTGGTCGGTGAAGAGGAAACGGTCTATCTTTCGTTCAGCACGCCACCGTGGGTTTGAACTGAACAGTGACACCAAAGGGGAAATTGATGAAGACACGCAGACTTGGCCGAATTTTCCGGCCGAATGGCCGCACCTTAATTGTGGCGATGGAACATACCGTTATTTTTGGACCGGGTAAGGGGCTGGAACGGCCCGGCGAAACCATTGCTAAAGTTATTGCCGGCGGTGCGGATGCCATTATGACCTCATTTGGCATTGCCAGCCACTTTGCTCGCGAGCTAGTGCCGGTGGGGCTGGTCTTACGCTCCGACGGGGCTACCACTAAACTCGGTCAGGATGTGCCGGCCCCCATCTGGTTTGGCGTTGAAGAAGCCTTGCGCCTGGGCGCGGATGCGTTGTGTATCTCTGCTTATCCAGGCGATCATAAAGAGCAAGCTACGTTTGACAATCTCGCTTCGGTCGCCCGTGAAGCCCAGGCCTGGGGACTGGCCCTGCAGGCCGAAATGGTGCCCGGTGGCATGGGCAGCGGCCCCGACTATCGCACGGCGGACAACGTCGCGCTGGCGGCTCGGGTGGGGATTGAACTGGGCGCCGATTGGGTCAAGGTGCCGTATACGCCAAACTTTGAGCAAGTGACCGGCGTCTGTTTCAAACCGGTGGTCATTATGGGCGGGGCCCAACGCGGCACCGAATTTGAATTTCTCCGCGAAATCCGGGCAGCGATGGATGCCGGGGCGGCGGGGGGGACCATCGGCCGCAATATCTTTGAGTCGGCTGACCCCGAAGCGATGACGGCGGCCATTGCCGCCATTATTCACAACGATGCCTCGGTGGATGAGGCGATGGCCATTCTCAACCGTAGATAGTGACCAGGCGTCTCTAATAACCAACTAAATGAGTTAACACCATGAAACTTCTCATCCTTGGCGGCGCCGGCGCGATGGGGGCGCACGCTTCGCCCGAATTGATCGCCTCTGGCCGGTTCGATCAGATCGTCATTGCCGATGTTGATCTGGCCAAAGCGCGACAACTGGCCGTGATCTGGGGGCTAACGCCGGAAGCAGCCACAGCGTTGGATGCGGCGGATGAAGCCGCGCTTCGCCGTTTGATGGCCGGCCAGCCGGCGGTGGTCGTTAACGCGCTGCCCAAAGCCTTTACCCTTAACGTCGCCAGGGCCGCTATGGCCACCGCTAATTTGAGAGTCATCGACCTGAGCAGCCTCAGCCCCGAACTGCGGGCGCTTGAGGCCGAGGCCCGCGCCGCCGGCGTCACCTATGTGGCCGGCTGTGGCTCAAGTTCTGGCCTGACGAATATGATGGCCAAGCACGGCGCCCGGCAGATGACTGAAATCGAGTCCATCGAGATCAGCTTTGCCTCGTTTCGGTCTATAGCCCTTTCTCCGGCCTCTATTCACGGTGTCTTCTGGGAATTTGGCCCCGACTCCGTCCGGGGTTATGTGGCCGGGGGGGAATACAAACAGGTCGAGTTGTGGGCCGAGGCCAAAGAGATCGAGTTCCCCCAACCGTATGGCCGTTTGACTGTCTATGCTGTTCCTCACAGCGAACCGCGGACGCTCTCCCGCAATCTGGGGGCCAGGCGCGTGATTGTCCGCGGCACCTTCACCCCCAAAGTGATGCGGCTGATGCGGACCCTGGTTGAATATGGCTTTTTCGCACCCGGGCCGGTGACGATTAATAGCACTGATCTGGCTCGCCGGGAGCTGATCTGGCAATATCTGGCCCAGGTTCCCGAAGCCAATCAAGAGCCGGTCTGGGGCTACGCCCTGCACGTAGAAGTGACGGGCCTGGTCTCCGGCCAACGCCTCCGGCGCACCTTGTGGACCACCCACCCGTCGAGCGAGCAGCCGGGCTGGTCCGGCTCCGACGCCTGGGCCAAATGCGTGGCTTTGCCCTTGGTCGCCGGCAGTTTGTTACTGGCCGAGGGTAACTACACCGGCACCGGCATCGATGCCCCGGAAGCCTTCTTGCCGGCCATGCCCTTTTTGACAGAATTGGAAACGCGAGGCTTGCGCGTTCACGAGGAAATCGAGGAGTTAGGAGAACGCTGATATGATTAAAACCGGTATCCATATTATTCCTGAAATGTCCGCCCCCGAGATTGTTGAGACAGCCGTGGCCGCGGAAGCGTTGGGGTATGACTACTGTCTGGTCTGTGACGAAGGGATTATGCACGATGTGTACGTTTGCCTGGGGGCCATTGCCGAAAAGACTACCCGGCTTAAGCTCGGGCCGGTGACCAACGGCTACACTCGCCACCCAGCCGTTACGGCCGTGGCTCTGGCTTCGCTCAATGAGCTGTCCGGGGGGCGAGCGTTGGCCGTGCTGGTGGCCGGCGGTACGCTGGCCCTGGCGCCAATGGGCCTGACCCGCGAAGCACCGCTGGGCGTCATGCGGGATACGTTGGAAATCATGCGTCGCCTGTGGAGCGGTGAAACTGTGACCTGGGAAGGGAGTCGGCACAAGCTCGATTCGGCCCGGTTGGGCATCGGGAAACAGAATATTCCGGTCTGGCTGGGAGTGCGTGGTCCAAAAATGTTGGCCATGGCCGGCGAGTTAGCCGATGGCGTTCTTTTAATTGCCAAGTCCGATTTAGGCCCCGCCCTGGAGATTGTCGAGGCCTTCTCGACCGGCAGAAATCTGGAGCGGATTTATCTTGACCGCATCGCCTACACCCCTGAAATGCTGGCTGAGGCCGGCATCTCCTACATCTACGCGGTTATGGATGCGCCGGACAGAATGTTAACCGGTATGGGCCTGAGTGAGACGGATATTGCCGCCCTGAGGCAGACAATGGCTGTGGGTGGTCCGGCTGAAGCCGCCAAGTTAATTACACCCGAGATGATCAAAGCGTTTCAAATTGCCGGCACCCCTGACGAATGCGCCCAGACCCTGCAAAACCTGGTGGCCCAGCATAAAATTGACACATTTCTGTTGAACGTTACCTCACCGGGCCTGGCCGCTAATATTCAGCTCATGCGTGATATTCAGTCTATTATTAAACAATGAAGCGTCTTGCTCAATAAAATACCATCCCGCCATCGATGTTAATCGCCTGCGCATTAATAAAGGAAGCATCATCCGAGGCCAGAAAGGCGGCCAGCCCGGCTATATCCCCAGGTCGGCCGAAGCGGCCGACCGGAATGGTCGCCAAGATTTGGGCATCCCAGGCTTCCAGAGTGGTGTTGTGCTGGTCGGCCAGTGACTGGTGGGTGGCTTTGAGCATGTCGGTATAGATTGGACCGGGGCAGATGGCGTTGGCCGTGATGCCGTGCGGCCCCAACTCCATCGCCAGGGCGCGAGTCAAACCCAGCACGGCGCTTTTGGTGGAGCAGTAGGTCACTTCATTGGGAAAAGCCACCTTGCCTGCCATCGAGGAGATGTTGATGAAGCGTCCCCACCCCTGGGCCAGCATCGGCGGCGCCGCCAGTTGGGCGCACAGAAACATGCTCTTGTAATTGATGTCGGAGACTTGGTCCCAACGGGCCTCGCTTAACTCTGTCAGCGGGGTATTGTCAAAGATCCCGGCATTGTTCACCCAGATGTGGATGGTTCCCCAGGCCTCTAGAATTTGTGCCACCGCCGCTTGGATACTACGCTTATCGGCCACATCAACCACCAGCCCCAAGGCCGAGCCCCCTGTCTCTTGGCAGGCTTGCATGCTGAGCGTTGGGTCTTGCCTGTCCAACACCGCCACGCTGGCGCCCTCCTGAGCAAAACGCAGGGCGATGGCGGCGCCAATCCCTTGGGCCGCACCCGTCACTACCGCCACTTTATCCACAAACCGTTTCATGAGGATCTTCCGTTTATTTAGCCGCCGGTCCGGCTTCACGCGCGCCCAGGGCACTGTCGACCGGGAGGACAATGCCGTTGATGTACGAAGCCTCCTCCGAAGCCAGAAAGAGAATAGCCTGGGCCAGTTCGTCCGGCTGGCCAAAGCGTTTAGACGGGATGTGCTGGCGCACGCTGTCCAAGAGTTCCTGGTTAGGGAAGCCGGCCAGCATCGCTTGAGTCTCAATCAAGCCCGGCGAGACCGCGTTGACCCGGATATTGTAAGGCGCTAAATCAAGGGCCATAGCCCGGGTCAGCGACTCAATCGCGCCCTTCGTCGCACAATAGACCGTGCGCTGGGGCACGGCCAAGCGGGCCAGGATTGAGCTGACGTGGACGATGCTTCCCCGCCGCCGTTCGACCATCTTCTGGCCGACCAGTTGGCTGAGATAGTAAACGCCGCGGACATTGATCTGCCAGACTCGATCAAACTCATCGATGGGTATTTCAAGAAACGGGGCCCGATTAAAGCCGGCCGCATTGTTGACCAGGACCGAGATCGGCCCGATCGCCTCGCCGGCTTCGCACAGCCGCCGGCAGCCGTCGAGATCGCCGACGTTGGCCTGCACCAAGCTGGCCTGCCCGCCTGCCGCCTCGATCGTGGCTAAAGTTTCCTGGGCGGCGGCCTCGCTGCTAAAGTAGTTGAGGACCACGTGCGCCCCCTCCCGGGCGAAGGCCATGGCTGTGGCCTGACCAATTCCCTGCGAGGCGCCGGTGACAATGACCACTTGATCTTTAAATCGTTTTGGCTGGGTCATAGGGTTATTGATGCAGCAACATGTCCGGGATTTGAATCAACTCGTTGAGATCTTTCAGAAAAGCGGCCGCCGTAGCTCCATCGATGAAGCGGTGATCGAAGCTCAGGCTAAACCAGGCGATGTCTCGCGGCACCACCCGGCCATTGACCACGGCCGGCTTGGGCCGGGCCGCGCCGACAAGCAGCATGGCCCCTTCCGGCGGCCGGGGTCGAGGAAAACCGCCATCGATCTCGTACATCCCCAGATTGCTAACCGTAAAGGTGCTGCCATCCAGGTCGGTCGGGTTAATCTGATCGTGACGGCACCGAGCCACACAATCTTCCACCGCGATCGCCATTTCAGTCAACGTTAAGTGCTGGGCATCGCGAATGACCACCACGATCAGGCCATCCGGGACGGCCACGGCCATGCCTAAATTGATCGGATCGTAAATCAAGATCTGATCGCCGACCAACTCGGCATTGAGCAGGGGGTGCCCCAGCAAGGTCCGGGTGACCGCGGCCATAATGAGGGTATTAAAGGAGACGCGCGGCGCGGCCTTGTCGAATTTCTTGCGCCGCAGCTCTTTCAGGTTTGTCACATCAATTTCGCGACTGACCTGAGCCAGGACCGCGTTGTCCACGCTAGCCTTCATCGATAGGCTCATCTGTTGGCGCACCTTGCTAAGGCGCAGCGTCGTTTTTACCGGCAGGCGCGGCGATAATTCAGTCATGTCCATCCTCCTCGATGATACATAAGACAGTGCCAACTGCAATCTCTTCGGTGCCCTCGGCGACCAACACCTGGGAGACAATCCCACTGACCGGGGCCTCGAGCTCATTAGTCACCTTCTCTGTCTCGACTTCAGCCAAGATCTCCCCGGCCTCCACCCGATCGCCGGGCTGCTTTAACCAGGTCACCAGGGTGCCGTCTTCCATAGTTAAGCCCCACTTGGGCAAAATGACTTCGGTTGACATTAAACCATAGCTCCTTAAACTGTAATCCGGTATTCTCTGACTTTATATCGTTCATTAGCCAGGTGATCGGCTTTGACAAGTTGGAAGTTCTCCGGGCCGAAGAGTTCAGTAAATCTTCTATCCGTCTCTATCAATTTTTCTAGGGGAATTGCCTTCCATTCCTCCATTGTATGCCAGCAGATGACAGCGGTAACTTCACCCGGTTTAGATCGATTGACCCATAGCTCTTTAGAAACAAAGCCGGGTTGGTCTTTGAGAAAAAGAGTCCAGTGGTCATGGTCCATCTCAATGAACTTATCGATCAGGTCCGGTTTCACGTCAAAGATCAGATATTCGACGGCATAGCCTTTTTCGAGCTTTTGATCGATCAAAGCCCCTCTCCTTTAGTAATCCATGACCGCCTGCACAGCGGCTTTGATATCGTCCCTGTCCGGCAGGATAATCTTTTCCAGTGACACCGAGAAGGGGATCGGCGTGTCCAGGCCGCAAACCCGGCGGACCGGCGCTTTGAGCTGAGCGTACACTTCTTCGGAAATGGTGGCGCTGACCTCGGCCCCCAGACCGCCCATTTTAGGCGCTTCGTTGGCCACGACCGCCCGGCCCGTTTTGGCGACCGACTCCAACACGGTGGCCTGATCCCAAGGCCGCAGTGTCCGCAGATCGACCACCTCGACCGAAATGCCGTCAGCGGCCAGAGCTTCGGCGGCGGCCAAGGCCTCGTGGGTCATCTTCATGCTGGCTACCACGGTCACATCGCTGCCCTCCCGGGCGATGGCGGCCTGGCGCAGCGGCACGGTGTATTTGCCTTCGTCCACCTCACCCCGGACCCGGTACAGAGCCTTATGCTCTAAAAAGAGGACCGGATTGTCGTTTTCGATGCTGGCAATCAGCAGCCCTTTGGCATCATACGGCGTCGATGGGCCGACGATGACCAGGCCGGGCACATTCATAAACCAGCCTTCCACCGATTGGGAGTGATGCGGCCCTCCGCCGAAGCCGCCACCGGCCGCGGTCCGGATGACGATCGGGGCTTTAAACTGGCCGTCGAACATATAGTGCATCTTGGCTGCGTTGTTCACGATCTGATCGTAGCAGGTGCCCAGAAAGTCGGCGAACATAATTTCCGGCACCGGCCGCAGCCCGACCATCGCCGCCCCGACGGCCGTGCCGATGATGGCCGCTTCGGAGAGCGGGGTATCGCGCACCCGCTCGGCGCCATATTTGTCAAACAGGCCGCGGGTCACGCCAAAATCGCCGCCCATCTGGCCGATATCTTCCCCCAACAGGAAAACCTTTTCGTTTTCGGCCATCATGATATCCAGGGCGCTGTTGAGCGCCTGCACCATCGTCATCCGTTTCATCGAGGCTCAACCTCCCAGCCGACGTAAACGTTGGCCGTGGCTTTGGCCGGATCCGGCGGCGGACTCTCCAGGGCAAAGGTAATCCACTGCTCAACCTCGGCGTCGACCTCGGCCTTGATCCGATCCAGCGTGGCTTCGTCGGCCAGGCCTGTGGTCAAGAGGTGCGTCCGGGCCAGCTTGAGGGGATCGTGTTCTTCTTTCCAGTAGCGGACTTCTTCCGCCGGCCGAAACTCGCCGCTAAAGATGCCCTGCCAGCGCCAGGTTTTATACTCTACGAAATAAGGTCCCTGGCCGGCCCGGATCGACTCGACCGCTGCCCGGGTGGCTTCATAGGCGGCGTCGATGTCGTTACCGTCAACCTGCACCGCCGGCATTTTATAGGCTTGGGCAAACTCATACAGATTTTCGGTGGCGTGGCTGGCCCCGACCGCCGTGGAGATGGCGTAGCCGTTGTTGACGCAGCAGTAGAGCACCGGCAGTTGCCAGGTTGCGGCCAGGTTCAGGCTCTCGTGCCATTCGCCCCGCCCGGCCGTCCCATCGCCAACAATGACGGCGGCCAGATCATCCCGGCGCTGCATTTGAAAGCCCAAGGCCACGCCCAAGGCCGTGGTCATCATCGAGCCCTCAACCGCGTTATCGCCAAAGTTGCCGGCCGCCGGATCAGCCGAGTGGAGCGAGCCACCTTTGCCGCTGCAGACGCCGGTGGCTTTGCCAAACAGCTCGGCCATGATCTTCTGGCCGGGCGTGCCGGCCAGCACCAACAGCCCGTGGCAGCGATGGTCCGGGAAAAAAGCGTCGGTCCGGCGCAGGTTCGCGGCGATGGCCGCTTGCACCGCTTCCTGGCCGACCCCGGTATGGAGCATGCCCGGCACATTGCCCTTCTTAAACTCGCGCTCCAGGCCAAACTCAAACGAGCGGACCGTCCACATATCGCGGTAGAGTTTGAGTTGTAAGTCCGCCGCCAGGGTCATGAGGGCTCCCAATCGGCAAAGGCATCGATCACCGGCTTGATGTCGTTCATCATCGGGTAGAGGATGGGGCAGGTCACGCCGGCGGCGATATACTCGGCCACTTTGGCCCGGCACTCCTCGCTGGTGCCGACGGCCATCAGATTGCGGACCACGTCATCCGGGATGAGTTTGGCCGCCCGGCGGTAATCCTCTTCGCTGGCCGGCCAGCCGACAAACTCCTGCACCTTTTGGATCAGCTCCTCATCCACTTTGCTGGCTTTCATGATGTGGGGTTCGGTCCCCAGATAGTAGGCCACCAGGGTTTTGCCTTCCATCATCGCCGCCTCCGGATCTTCATCCGACAAGCAGCAGACCAGCAGTTCGGGCCGATCGATCTCGTCCAAGCTCCGGCCGGCCTTCTCCGCGCCTTGGCGGACCTGGTCGACCGCTTCGCGAATATAATCGACGGAGACAACATAGTTCAAGACCACGCCGTCGCAGATCTCGCCGGCCAGCTCAAGCATTTTGGGGCCGGTAGCGCCCAGATAGATCGGAATATCCCGGGGAGAGGTATCGCCATAAGCCACGTCAAGCTTGACCCGGTCGAGCTGAACAAAATCTCCCTGATAGGTGACTTCTTCCATCGTAAACAACTGGCGGATGGCCTCGATGTTTTCCCGCATGGCTTGTAAGGGGCGCTCTCGCTTGACACCGACCCGCGAGGCAATCGGTTCCCACCAGGCCCCCAGGCCCAGCATCAACCGGCCCTGGCCATCGACCTTGCCGCCCAGTTCCCACATGGTGCTCCAACTGGCCGCAATGACCACCGGGTTGCGCGTCCAGATCGGCAAGATGCCGGAGCCAAAGCGCAGGCGTTTCGTCTCGGTCAGGAAGGCGCTCATCATGACGATGCAGTCACGCGCCAGCCGCGTATCGGCTTGCCAGATCTCGGAAAAGCCGCGCTCCTCAGCATATTTAACCATCTCAAGTTCGTAACGAATGGGGTGTTTGTCTTGCATATACAAGGCCATTCTTTGAGCCATACTTATTCTCCTCTCGATACGTATGTTATTTACCTGAGTTCGATAATTAGACAAGATTTACAAGATTAACAGGATTTTTACTTATTTTGTATCTTGTAAATTCTGTTAATCCTGTCCATTTTCACAAATCTCGAACTGAGGTTATTCGTATTGATTCAGCCACCGCCGCGGAAACCGAGGCGTCCGGCAGAAGCACCAGCCTAATAGCGGGGAAGAAAAGGAAGGCAGCCACCATTCTGCTCTCCCACAGCAGTAGTTTGGAAGAAAACAACAGCGGGGGATGAAGGTCGTCGGGGACTTTAGCTAAGAATCTGCCCCTCCTTCTCAATATTCCCGTGAAAAAAGTGGTCCGTTTTGAATGGCCCCATCTTAGCATAATCCTGGAATTTTTCAAAGACTAAACCCTGTAGAACAATGAACAATTAGCAATGAACAATTAACAAATCCAACCCTCCAATCCTCCAATCCTCCAATCCTCTGTTCTTCCATCCTTCCATCCTTCCATCTTCCAACAGATCAGCCGATCACCTGCTCAATAATCCCCATATACCCCTTAGCCGCCGCGCTGAGTTGAGCCAGCTCGATATACTCATCGATGACGTGGGCCTGGCCTTCGGTGGATGGGCCGAAGCCGACGGTCGGCACGTTGGCCCGACCGGCGCTGTAGGCGGCGTTGGTGCAGTATTGGTACGCGCTCAATTGAGGCTTGAGCCCGGTGCGCTGCAATCCGGCCAGGGCCTGCTCGACAAAGGGATGATCCACCGGGAACTTCCAGGCCGGGAAAAATTTTTGGCCGGCCAAAATGGCGCCGGTGTAGCTGGTGTGATGGCCCTCCGAGAGCGTGGCGGTGACGCGGGCCATCTCCGGCAACTGGCGGATGGGCTCGAGCACGCTCTCTTCGCTTTCGCCCGGCATCAAGCGGCGATCATAGGTCACCCGGCAGCGGCTGGGGATGACCGAGTAGCCGGGATAAGGCTCGGAGATGATGTCGGTCAGGGCCAGCAGACCTTGGCCCAGCAGCGGGTCCCGGGGCAAAGGCAGCGCTTCGATGGCCTGGATGGCCTTGATCATCAGATGGACCGCGTTGAGCCCGAACTGCGGGCTGGAGGAGTGGGCCGGCTTGCCCGTGGCTTCGAGTTGAATCTCGGCCCGGCCCCGCCCGCCGTGATTGAGGTTCAACTCTGTCGACTCGCCGATGACCACGAAATCGGGCCGGATCTCGTCCATCACGCCTTGCAGGGCGACGCCCTCCATTACTTCTTCCATTATAGTCACGCTCACCGCCACCCGGCCCTTGAGCCTGGTCCGGTCGACTGCGGCCGCGGCGTGAACCATGCCCGCCAGCGCGCCTTTCATATCGGTCGTGCCCCGGCCGAACATCCGCTCGCCCACAATTTGCCCGCCGTAAGGATCATGCTGCCAGGGCACACCCGCGGCGATGCCGACGGTATCGCAGTGGGCGTCGAGCAGCAGCGTTGGCCCGGCCTGCGCCCCTTCGATCAAGCCGATCAGGCTGCCGTTGGTATCGGTGAAGACGCGATCGTAGCCGAGCCGCTGCATTTCAGCCGCGGCCAGCTCAATAACGGCTTTTTCCTCTCCCGGCAGCGAGGGCGTCTGCACCAGAGCCTGCGTAAATTGAATCAACTCAGTTTCGTTAATCGTCATGGTCACTCCGTTTAGAACTTGATTTGGTCTACCCTCTACGATTTAAACACCCGGGCCAGGGCCTGGTGCATCACCTCAACGGGGGCCTCGTGGCCGGTCCACATTCGGAAGGCGATCGCGCCTTGATAGACCAGCATGCCCAGCCCATCGAGGGTTTTAGCCCCTCGCGCTTCGGCTTCGGCCAGGAAGGGTGTGCGGGGCGGGTTGGGGATGACGTCGCAGACGACCATGTGGGCTGTGAGGCTGTCGTAATTGAGCCGGGGTTTGGCGCTGACCTCCGGATAGAGCCCAATCGAGGTCGCATTGACGACGATGTCGGTCTCCGGCGGGATTGAATAAGCGTCGTCCCACAGCACGAAGCCGGCTGTGGTGGGGGTCTGGTGGTTGAGCAGGTCAACCAGCGCCTGGCCTCGGGCTGCGCTGCGGTTGACAATGGTCAGGTGGGCGGCTTGGGCCAGAGCCAACTCGACGGTAATAGCCCGAGCCGCGCCGCCCGCGCCCAAAATCACGACGCGCTTGCTCGCCGGCTCCACTTGAGCATCCTCCCGCAGCGAGCGCAGAAAGCCTTTGCCATCGGTGTTTTCGCCGATCAAGCGAGCGCCTTCGCGCCGGACGGTGTTTACCGCGCCCATCAGGGCCGCATCGGCGCTGACCTGATCAAGATACTTCAGGACTTCGACCTTGTGCGGAATGGTCAGGTTGATGCCCTTGAAGTTCATGGCTCGCAGCCCTGACATGGCCTGGGCCAGATCCTCGGGCGCGACCTCGATATTCAGGTAGCGCCAGTTAAGGCCGAGCGCCTGAAAGCCGGCTTCCTGCATCACAATGGTGGGATTTTCGGCCACCGGCTGGCCAAAGACGCCCACCAACTCAGCTTTGTAGTTTACGGTTTGCGCCATTGCTTGGTTACCTCCATAGTAACTCCTCCCTCAATCCAGCCTGGCGGTGGTTGGGGACGGTGACCCTCATTATGGACAGAAATCCGGTTTTTGAAAAAACTGCGCCGCTATTTTAAAAGAGTTGGAAGAACCAGCCAAAGAACAGGGAGCCGATAGCCGGCCACCCGCTGAAGATGAGGAAGCTGATCAAGTTGAGCGGCAGACTGAACAGCCGGTAAAGGCCGCCGTGATAAAATGAAGAGACGTCATAGTAAGCAACGAGGCACGACAGCCCGCCGAGCAGATACAAGATCACGGTCAGCCAGATTGGCGAGCCGGCCGCGCCGGTCGAGACCGCCAGCGCGGCAAACGCGGCCCAGCCGATTTGTAAAACAGTACTCACCGCCAGTGTAGAGAAGATGTAGGCGTTGGCCCGGTCGTACAGATTCATCCGGAAAAAGCGCTGAAAGAGATGAAGCAGCCAGGCCGAGACAAAGATGATGCTCCACAGCACGACATACCCCTTGGCCAGGCTGAACAGCAGCGACAGACTCCCCAACGGCCAGAGCAGCAGCGCGCTTAAAGCCAGAAAGAGGAGATTCATTACCATGGCTACCAAAAACTCGAACAGATCTTTCTGTTCGTCTCGCATTAACCAGTTGATGATCTCGTCCATAAAGAGGGAGCGGGGGCCGCGCGCTCAATTCGGCGCTTGATAAAGATAGAGGACCGCGTCCCCACTAAAGGGCGCCGTGAAGCTCCGGCTGGCTCCCCCGTTGGTCGTCCCCCCGGCCAGTCTGTCGCCCGTCTCGGGGTTGAACCATTCCACCGTCAAGCTGCCGGAGGCCCCGGACAGATCGACGGTGGCTTTGCCTCCATTCGGCAGATAAACCAGATACTCGGCGTTCGTGGCGACGGGATTGGCCAGACAGTAGTCCGTTGAACACAGATCGCCGCGCGGGGTCATCGCCGCCAGATTCATGCGTTTAGCATAGCTGCGGGCATAGCCCAGATTGAGCCGCAGGCTAACAATATCAGGATTGTCGTGCCCGTAGGCCGCTTCCGCCCCGCGCCCGGTTGATAGACCATCGTAGTGGTCCATGTGGATGGGATTGCCCCCCCGGGTCAGCCCTTTCCAGGCCCACTGCCGGTCTCCACACGGAAAACAGAAGTGATCGCTGTCAAACAGCATCACCTTTTGCCCGTCAGACTCCGGGGGATTGTTGATGTCTCCGTTGGGCGCGATCCAATCCGCCGGGCTGGCATACAAGGCTGCGTTATCACCGTCCGGATACTCCACCGTCATGCCGACCGGATGTTGTTTGGGTTTTCCGGCTTCATAACTCTTGATATAGTTGATCATCTCATATTGCCACAGCTCCGAGCCGCCCGGACTCTCATTGCTGATCTCGTACAAGACATTATCCAGATCGTTGACCGTGTCGATTACTTTCCGGATGTAAGCTTTTTGCAGGGCGGTGACCGCCGCAATTCGTCGCCAATGGGTTTCTTCGCCATTGCCGTCATTATTGAGATCACCGTTAATATTGTTGATATTGTTGCTCTTGTTGTAGGGGTGGCCGATCCAGGGATGATGGTCAGGTCGTTTGCTTTCGATACTCCAACCATCAAACAACATGATCGAAACATAGATCCCGCGATCTCGCGCCGCCACCACGCGCGACCGCAAACGATCGAAGTAGGCTTGATTGAATTTATTGAGATCAAACTTGGGCTTACCGTCGACGGCCTTGCCGGGGCCGGGGCGCTGGTAGGGCATGGGGCTAAACCAGTAGTTGTTGCCCAGTTCGCCGCCTTTGGCGTTTTCCGCCCGCCACAATCGAATAAAGTTGTGCTGGTTTTCCACCAGAAAATCCAGGTATGCTTCATAATCAAAAGCAGGCGGGGGATCGGTGGGGCCATCATCAACAAAGTTGGGCCAGTAGTGCGAGCCGGTCAGATAGATGGCCCGCCCGCTGCCATCGGTGAAGTAGCGGGGATTGCTAGCCAAAACCCGCAGCGGGCCGGTGGCCGGTTGGGGCGCGGTGATGACCGTGGGCAGGTAGATGATCTCGGTTTGGGGCGCCGGATCTTGAGCCGCCGGCTGGAGCGCTCCCGAGGCGGGTGGTTGGTCAGCCAACGACGCGTTGGTCTCACCGAAAAAGGGAAGGAAACTGCAACCAATAAGCAGGCCCAGGATGATGGTCAGGAGCGGTAAGCTCTTCTGCTGCACGGGCGCGATAGCATAGGCGGGTCTTTTTTTAAAGGTCATACTTGTCCTTTCTCGTAACCGGCAATTGATTTTCAATCCTACTCGAAGACAGCCACGGCTCGCACCGGTGAGCCGGTTCCTCCCCGGATTTTGAGCGGCAGCCCGATAAAGCGAAAACGTCCCCGGCCGATGAGTTGATGCAAATTGATCATATTCTCGTAGTGGGTAAAGCCTAACTCACCACAAATATGATGCACGTCCTTGTTAGAAACACCCCTCACCCCCGGTGACATAGTTTCTACGCCAAAAGCCGCGATATCCTTGTGGCCCAACCAGCGCGCGGTGTCGGCACTAATCCCAGGTCCCTGGGGCCATTGGGTTGTCCCAAAGGCGCGGCGATAGTGATCCGTATGCAGCAAAACCGTATCTCCCGGCTTAATCTCGAGCCCGGCCTCGACCAGAGCGCGTTCCACCTCGCCCGGCTCGATCAACGCCTGCAGGCCTTTGGCCGACAGATCTAAACAGATGCCCTCGGTATAAAACATCGTCAGCGGCATCGTCTCGATCGATTGCCCCCGGTACTGGCGCGCCATGTGGTTGAGCGCATCGACGTGCGTGCCCGTGTGTTCGCCCAGCGTCAGCCGGTTTACGGCCGGTGAAATCACTTCACTCTCGGGCAGGCCGTCCCACGCCTCGTGCGAGACATGCATGCTGATCTCCACCTCCGGCATGCCCGGAAAGACCGGCATGCCCGTGAAGATCTCTTGACTTAAATCAATGATTTCAAGCATCCCTTAACCCCCTTTCTGCTGATGAGCGAAAAAAAAGTGGACGCAGCCTCGGGCTGCGCCCACTCGCACTAAGCAGATCCTAATTAGACTTCGCGGCGACTCCTGAGATACAGTCCGGCCGTGGTCATCAATAGACCTAAACCCACGGTCATCGCTCCGGTTGAGACAGGGATACCCCCCGTTGATGGCAGCGTTTCCGGGGTGGCAGCCAGGCTGGCCGTAGTCAGGAACTCTCGATCATTGAACGGCTGGACCGGGCGAGCGTTTTGGGGAAAAATAGCTTTGAAGGCCGCAATCTGAGCCTCTGATAGCTGGACCGGCCTGGTCATCACCAGCCACTGCACGCCTTCGGTACAAGGCGGGGTGGTGAGCGACCCATTGTAGCGATAGTAGGTTCGATCCTGGGGCAACAGCTCACCGGCGTTAATGGTCACGCCGCTCACCGCTTCGGGGTCTCCTTCTTGAGCCGGCAAATTGTTGAACACCGGGGCATAGGCTGAATTCTCGCTACCGCTTTCCAGCATCACCCCGACCACGGCCAATTGGTTATCATCGCTCTGGTGGACAAAGTGCATTTCCATAGCCGCCGGCTGGCTGGCGAGGGTGTGCTCGCTGGGCAGGTGAAAGTGAAACTGCTTAAGCGTGTACGTTTTGCCGCCCACCGTGATGGTGCTGCCGGGATCATAGTTGACTTGAATGGTATGCCCGTTATTGAAGATGTTGAGCGCGGTCGGCTGGTAATTGAAGCTTATATCAGCCGGATTCTCGGTTGCTGTCTCCGCCACATCAATCGGGCTTTGGGCCGTTCCCGTGGCGCAGAGGGCAAAGTCCGGACTGAGATTGCCCCAGAACTCCGGGCCTTCCGCCCCTTCGTATTCCCAATGGACCGGTCCGGAGGCGGCAACCGGGCTAACAAAGGTGAACAACCCAACGACTAGGCCAAGGACCAAGACCAGATTCCCAAAAGTAGAAATTTTCATATGCGCCTCTCTTTTCATCTTATCAGTGGATTTGGTAGTCTCCCTTTTAAGTGTTGTTGAGAGGAATAAACCACGAATTGCACGAATTTCACGGATTAAAAAACAAATAATCAGTGTAATCTGTGTAATTCGTGGTTAAAAACAGACCATATACCTCAACAACACTTTACCGGGAGACTATTGTGGATTTAAGTTGGCTAAAAAAGTTCCCGTTGTTAGCTACGATTTGAGCAGTGGCTAGTTTTCACCTCCGGATCGATTCGTATATTAGGCCGGTTTGATGGCTACGGCCTTGAAAAACGTGTAGCAAAAAACGCCTTCGGTCGTTCGGTACAAGGCTTTGATCCCTGCCTCAAACGTCTCGGCGTCGATCAACTCCGCCTCGAGCGCGGCCTCGCGCACCCCTTCGATCATAGCGGTGAAGGTGTTCTTGGTAAAGCCTGCCACCAGGGCGGGCTTACTGGGATCGACGTAAACCATGCGCGGCGAGACCTGGATCGAGCGGAAAGCGGCCGCGCTCAGCAGCGGATAGAGCTCCCGGCCGATATTGGCGTTGCCACCGGCTCGCTTTTGCAGCTCAACCTGGCACTGAATGGCCCGGTGCGCGGCCTCACTGTCCGGGTAGAAGTAGGTCGAGCCGTGATCGCCTTCGATGACGGTGATGGTCCCGCCGGCTTTGAGCAGGCGCTTGAGCGCCGCCAGCGCCTCGAGCGGTTGAGCCAGGTGCTCCAGCACAAAACAGACAAAGATATGATCAAACGACTCTGGCTCAAAAGTCAAATTAAAAATGTCACCCTGCTGGCAGGTGACGTTGGTCAAGCCGGCCGCTTTGACTCGTTGCGCCGCTTCGGCCAGCGAGCGCTCGGAGATATCGATCGAGATGAATTGAGCCGCCGGACTTTGGCGGGCCAGGGTGATGGTTTGAGCCCCCACCCCGCAGCCGGCCTCGAGCACCCGGCAGCCGGCCGGATAAGCCGTATCGGCGTGCAACAGTTCGACCAGCGTCGACGCCTGATCCTGCAGGCGGATGTTTTCTCTAAGATCATAACCGTGGACGTATTTTTTTTGCATCTTCACTATCTTGTCGCCGACCCAGATAGTGGCCGGCTGTTCCTTGTAAAGAGTAGGGCAAACCTTGCTGTTTCATTCGGCATCGATGCCTATCCAATACGTCGTTTGGTAAGTCCTCATCGCTAAACCTCGTATATTTCTACTTTTTGGCATGATACCTGACTATTGCCATTTTATCCACTAAAGCGAAAAGGTATATTGCTAAAGAACCTGACCTCATTTCGCGGGGATTTTTGCACCGTTTGGT